>JASJBD010000059.1 GCA_030066665.1 Gammaproteobacteria bacterium | reverse complement strand
TAGTGTTTGCTGACATGATCGAGCCTGAACATGACGCACCGAGTATAGATGACGAAGCGACTTTGCCCGGCAACCGCCGCGCTGCACGGAGAGCGAACCAATGAGTGTCGATGCATCAATCCCGCGCATAACCAAAATCTTCTTGGTGATAATGATGTTTGCCGCAGGCGATCCGGTCGGTGCGAGCGGTCACAATCGCCCGCGACCAACGGTCGACCCGGCCGAACAGGCCCGGCTGATCGAGAGATACGACGCGTTCGTGGCCCGGATGGATGCCGAGCAGCTGCGTCGGGTCATGCGGTTGAACGGGAACAACGAGATTGAAAATCGCCGGATCGAAAACGAATACTCCGACTACGATTTGCGGGTTACGCGCGGCGCGGTCGTGGAGAAGGCGGGTCGCATGCTCACCACGGGCAAGAAGACCAATCCGGGCCGTGGATCCGGCGTATTGACCTGGGGGCGCTTCTACTCGCTGGATTTTCATCCGCAGACGCCACTCGTCGGCATGCTGCATGCAACCATTGTGTTGCAGTTCTACGCGGACGGCACCGCACAGGTTGGCGGTTGGCTGGGTGTAATGCCCGGCACCAAAGTCGCTGAGGACCTCGCGTATCTCGAAAAGATCACGGATGACTGGTTCGCCGCGCACGACAAGGACAACAGCTTGTATCGCCGCCTGATCTGCAAGGGTACGGACGACACGAATGCATACTGGCGGCGACGCCCGGCCTGTGTCGGCGCGAGCTTTTACGGCCCGCCGGTATATCGCGACAGCGTTGCGTCGACCTACGATTTCATTGCGGGCATGTTTGAACGCTTCGTTAGCGGTTACCTCGATACCGTTGAGCGGCGCGCCGACCAGCCGTTCACGGCCGCCGATGTGGCCGCGCAGGACGAAATGCGGCAGCGCTGGCTGAAAGACCAGTTGTTCTCCGACCCGTTTTCCAGCGCCATCGTGCCCTTCGAGGCGTGGTCGTTCGCGAACATGCCGCCGGTCATCAAGTTCTGACCGACAGCCAATCGGCTAATCAAATATGGCGTTGAGCTGCGGCAGGTACTGCTGCACCAGTGCCACGTTTCCAGCGGGTTGATCGGCAACCTGCTGCATGGCCTGATTCGCCATGCCGAGTTGCGCCATCATTGCCTGGTATTGCTCCGGCGTCATCTGACTCTGCATTTGCTCGAGCATTTGCTGTTGCTGGCTCTGGGCGGTGGCCGGGTCCATGCCACTGGCCTGCATTTCCAGCGCGGCCATCGCCATACCAATGCTGTACATCACTTGCGTGAAACTATCGGGCGTGAACCCATAGTTGTCGATGATGTTCATGGCCTGGCTGTTCGCGGCGAGCGCTGCAGACAGTTGTTCGGGACTCGTGGCTTCGTTGTCGAGCTCGGAGTCGAGGCCCAGTTGTTCGAGTTCCGGCACCGCGCCCAGCACGCCCTGAATATCACTCTCGCTGAGAGTCACCGGATCCGGCATCGTATACATGCTTTCAGGCGTGGTCGGCGCGCCGGTTTGTGCCGTGGCCACCGGAAGATGGAACAAGAGGAGAAACAACCCTGTTAGCTTGCGCATCTACTGCTCCCGTATAGTGTCAGGCCTGAATGTTACCCCGTGTTCGGGGGAAAGCGAGCAACATGCCGCAAGTGGGTGACTCCAAAGCCCTGGCCGCACCGGCGACCGTCGGTGGTGGTACGAAGAAGGTCCTGTACACGCTGCAGACCGTGAAGCGAATAGGCCTGCTGGACTCGGCCAAAGCGCTCACGGCGAGGAACACCTGCAAAGCTTGCGGGCTTGGGATGGGCGGGCAGCGTGGCGGCATGACCAACGAGCTGGACGAGTTTCCGGCCGTGTGCAACAAGTCGATCCAGGCGCAGTCGACCGATATTCAGCCACCGATTCCGGCAGAGGTGTTTGCGCATCCGCTGGCCGAGTTGCGCGAGCTCGATGGCCACGAACTCGAGCATCTCGGCCGCGTCGGCTGTCCCGTCTTCAAGGCGGCCGACAGTGACCGCTACGAGCCGGTGGATTGGGATTTCGCCCTGGATCACGCTGCGCGCCGTTTGCGCGACACCGATCCGGCGCGGAGTTTCTTCTATTCGTCCGGCCGTTCATCGAACGAGGCCGGCTTTGTGCTGCAGTTATTCGCGCGCCTCTACGGCACGAACAACGTCAACAACTGCTCTTATTACTGCCACCAGGCCACGAGTGTCGCGCTCGGGTCCACGATTGGTACCGGGACATCGACGGTCGAGCTGGACGACCTGTCGGCCTGCGACATGGTGTTCGTGGTTGGCGCGAATCCCGCGTCCAACCACCCGCGTTTCATTCATAAGCTCAAGGCCTGCCGCGATCGGGGCGGGGACATCGTGATCATCAATCCCGCCCGGGAGCCGGGCCTGGTGCGCTTCGCCGTGCCGAAGAGCCCGCGTTCCATGTTGAGCGGCGGTTCCTGGATTGCCTCCGACTATTTGCAGCCGCGGATCGGCTCAGACATTGCCCTTTTCAAAGGCCTGGCAAAGGCCGTGCTGGCTTTCGGCGGCGAGGATCGGGATTTTCTTGCCGCACATACGAACGGCTGCGATGAGTATTGCGTGGATCTCGAGGCGACGTGCTGGGAAGACATTACTGCTGCCTGCGGTGTGGAACGAGCGGATATCGAGCGGGTCGCGCGGCTCTACTGCAAGGCGGAGAGAGTGGTGTTTGCCTGGGGAATGGGCATGACGCACCACCTGCACGGCGTCGACAACATCGAGGCCATGACCGGCCTCGCCCTGTTGCGCGGCATGGTCGGCAAGCGTCACGCGGGTCTGTTGCCCTTGAGAGGACATAGTAATGTGCAGGGCATCGGCACGATCGGTGTGAAACCCGTGTTGCCGGACGAAGTTTTCGCGCGCATGGAAAGCGAGTTCGGCATCAGTCTGTCGCGCAGCCCGGGATTCGACACCATGGCGGGCATGCAGGCGGCCGCGGCAGGGAACGTCGACGTCGCGGTCCTGATGGGTGGCAACCTGTATGAGGCTAACCCGGACAGCGGCTGGGCAGAACAGGCGCTGGACCGTATCGGTTTCAAACTGTTTTTGACGACGACCCTGAATCGCGGCCATGTCTGTGGCGTAGACCACGGTGAAAGCCTGGTGCTGCCGGTTACTGCACGCGACGAGGAGTGGCAGCCGACGACACAGGAATCGATGTTCAATTACGTGCGCCTCAGCGATGGCGGCATCCGGCGGCTGCAGGACGTTCGGCCCGAAGTGACCATTCTCAGCGATCTCGCGGCACTGGTATTGCCGGACTGTCCCGTTGACTTCAATGCGTTCAAGACACATCGCCGGATCCGTGAAGCCATTGCGACGATCGTGCCGGGCATGGAAGACCTCGCCGACATCGATGTGGCAAAACGCGAGTTCCATATTCGCGGCCGGCTGTTGCACAAGCCGGAGTTTCATACGGCGGATGGCCGGGCGTCGTTCCGGGTCGTGCCAATACCCGCAGCGGACAAGCAACGGGGCGCCGATAAGCATTTCTTCCTGCTGACGACCATGCGCAGCGAAGGGCAGTTCAATACGATCGTGTACGAGCGCAAGGACAGTTACCGGCTGACCGAAGATCGCTGGACCGTGATGATGAACCCGAATGACATGGCCGCGCTGGGCGTGCAAAAAGACGACGTGGTCGACGTCGTATCGGCGCAGGGCCGCATGCAGGCCGTGCGCGTTTGTCCCTTCGATCTGCCCGACGGCAACCTGATGGCCTATTTCCCGGAGGCCAACATCCTGACCGGTACCGCGGTCGATTCCCGCAGCCGCACGCCGGCATTCAAGGCAACACCCGTGCAGATCGAGATCCGGGTTGGCGGGAACTTTCCCTAGGGACCGGGTTCTGAGGCTCTGTAGTTTGAACAATCGCACTATGCGAGTATGGGAGAGCCAAATGTCTGCAAGTAAAATCTCGACCGCCGGCGTGGCCGGCGCCCTCGCCCTGGCCATTTCCGGCGCAGCCCTGACCACCCAAACCGCTCACGCGGCGGACATGGAAAAGTGCTACGGCGTTTCTGAGGCCGGCAAGAACGACTGCGCGGCTGGTCCGGGTACGACTTGTGCCGGTAGCTCCGTCATCGACTGGCAGGGCAATGCGTGGAAGCTGGTACCGGCCGGCACCTGCGAGTCCATCGAGGTCGAGGGTGGTCGCACAGGTAGCCTGAAAGCACTCGACCGCGATCTGCCGTAGTCGTTACGGCAAGGTGAACGGAGCCGCCTCATGACGCGCTCCAGTTTCGAAGATGACACGTCACCCGGCCCGATTCCGGCATGCGCCGGAGTCGGGTTACGGGCGACGCATTACCGGGATGTGCTCGAGAATTCACCCGATATGGGCTGGTTCGAGGTGCATCCGGAAAACTACATGGGCGACGGCGGTCCGCCGCACCGGTATCTGACCGCGATCCGCGAGCGTTATCCGTTGTCCATGCACGGCGTGGGTCTGTCGATTGCCGGCCAGGAACGACCCGATCCCGCACACTTGCAGCGCCTGCGGGAGTTGCTGCATCGCTATGAACCGGGCCTGTTCTCGGAGCATCTGGCCTGGTCGTCAGCCGGCACTCAATTTCTGAACGATCTGCTGCCGGTGCCGTACGACGATGGGACCCTGGCTCGCGTTGTTGAACACATCGATGCGGTGCAAAGTTTTCTAGGTCGTCAGCTGCTGCTCGAAAACCCCGCCACATATCTGAGATTTTCGGATGATGTGCTCACGGAGATCGAGTTTCTCGGCACGGTGGCGCAGCGGAGTGGTTGCGGGCTGTTACTCGACGTCAACAACGTCCACGTCTCCGCTGTGAATCATGGTTTCGACGCGGCGAATTACATCGACAGTTTCCCGGTCGGGCATGTGGGTGAGATCCACATTGCCGGCCATACGACGGACGAAGGCGAATCAAGCGCGACGCTGCTGATCGATAGTCACAACCGGCGGGTCGCCGAACCGGTCTGGCAATTACTCGCACGGGCGCTGGCGCGAACAGGGCCGCTGCCGGTGCTGGTCGAATGGGACAGTGAACTGCCGGCCTGGGAGGTGCTGGCTGACGAAGCGCGCCGTGCTGACGAGCTGCTTGCTGGTCTGCACGATTTTTCATCCGGGGAGCTCGCCCTTGCGCACTGAATGGCAAAACGATTTTGCTGCGGCCCTGCGAAACCCGGACGCGACTCTGCCGCCGGGCATACGTGACGGTCGGGGCGCACCACGCGCGCGACGGTTTGCGGTCTATCGCAACAATCATTTTGTCAGTCTTATCGACGCGCTGGCGGACGCCTATCCGGTCGTGCAGCGCCTGGTCGGTGACGAGTTCTTTCGTGCCATGGCGAAGGTGTTTGTCGCGACCAATGCACCGCGTTCGCCGGTCATGCTGGAGTACGGCGCCGGTTTTGCGGAATTCCTGGATGAGTTCGAGCCCGTGGCGCAGCTGCCGTATCTCGCGGATGTGGCGCGCCTCGAATGGGCCTGGTTAAGCAGCTATCACGCGGCCGACGCCGACGGTATCGACGCGACCAGCCTGACCGTTTTGCTTCCGACGCAGGTCGATGTGCTGCAGTTGCAGTTTCATCCCGCCGCGCAACTGGTTTGCTCCCGCTGGCCGATCCTCAGTATCTGGGAGGCGAATGTGGTCGATGAGGGTGACGGCCAAATCAAACCGGATGCGGGACCCGAATCGGTCCTGCTCAATCGCCCGCGCGAATCTGTGGACGTTCGCCGGCTGCCGCCCGGCGGCGGTGCATTCATTCAGCAATTGATGAACGGGCTGAATCTCGCTGCGGCTGCCGCACTGGCTACGAAGGCGCGGTCGGACTTCGACCTGCCCGGCAATTTGCAGGGCCTGCTGGAGAGCGGTGCGGTGATTGGTTTTTCCGTGCCAGGGAATGGTGCTACGAGAGAAAACTGTGACACGGGAGTATAGATATGTCTGTTAGCGCCACGAATTTGGACCTCGGAGTACTCGACCGGCTGATGAACTGGGCGAATCGCATACCGATGTCGCTCGTACAGTTGGTGTTGCGCGTGACCGTTGCGTTGCCCTTCTGGAAATCCGGGCTGACGAAGTGGGACGGCTTCTTCTCGGTCTCGCCGAGCGCGTCCTACCTGTTCTCGTCCGAGTTCAAGTTGCACCTGTTCGGTGCGGAATTCGCTTACCCGTTGCCTGACCTGATGGCATTCCTGTCCGGTATCGGCGAAACGGCCCTGCCGATCATGCTCGTGCTGGGATTTGGCACGCGCTTCGCGGCGTTTGGATTGTTGATCATGACTGGCATTATTCAACTGACGATTCCGGATGCCTGGGCCAATTTCCACCTGCCCTGGGCTGCCATGCTGTTGCCGATCCTCGTCTATGGGCCGGGCCGGTTATCGATCGATGGGCTGATGGCCCGGCGCGCCGACTAGAGCCTCGCGGCCGCCGCGTGTAGGCTAGGCGCCCCGCAACGGGGCGCAGGCTGCAACACGGTTGGACGCGATGGCAACTCGAGAGAAACTCCAGAAGGGCCTCTGCCGCAAGGTCGGCAAGGCCATTGGCGACTACAACATGATCGAGGACGGCGACCGGATCATGGTTTGCCTGTCCGGTGGCAAGGATTCCTACGCGCTGCTCGACATTTTGATGACGCTGCGTGAGCGGGCGCCGGTGAATTTCCAGCTCGTCGCGGTAAACATGGACCAGAAACAGCCCGGCTTCCCGGCAGACGTGCTGCCGCGTTACCTCGACGGTCTCGGTATCGAGTATCACATCGTCGAGAAAGACACCTACTCGGTGGTGCGCGAAAAGATCCCGGATGGCGCGACGACCTGCGGCCTGTGTTCCCGGCTTCGGCGCGGGACGCTATACGGGTTTGCGGAGGAAATCGGCGCCAGCAAGATTGCGCTGGGCCATCATCGCGACGACATAGTCGAGACGCTGTTCCTGAATATGTTCTTCGGTTCGCGGCTCGCGGCGATGCCGCCGAAACTGCGCTCCGACGACGGTCGCAACATCGTAATCCGGCCGCTCGCTTATTGCGCCGAGCGCGACCTCGCTCGCTACGCGCGCCTGCGTGAGTTTCCCATTATCCCCTGCAACCTCTGCGGCTCGCAGCCCAACCTGCAGCGACAGCAGATCAAGCAGCTCCTGTCCGATTGGGAACGTCAGCACCCCGGGCGAATCAACGCGATTTTCAGCGCCATGCAGAATGTCGCGCCCAGCCAGCTGGCAGATCCGGAGCTGTTCGATTTCGAGGGACTGTCTATCTCTCGATCGGAACCAGCGCCGCTCATCGAGGCCGCTGCCGGCTGATTGCAGCCCGGTCGGTGATGGTTTGGCGCTGCACAATCAGCTGCTTTTCAGCAGCTTGTCGAAGTACGCGATTGTCCGCTGCAGGCCGTCCCGAAGCTGAATGCCCGGTTCCCAACCGAGGATTTCTTTCGCCTTCGTGATGTCCGGTTGACGCTGGGTCGGATCATCCTGGGGTAAGGGTTTACGATCGATACTGGACTTCGACCCGGTGAGTTCCACCACCAGTTCCGCGAGCTCCAGTATCGTGAATTCCGCGGGGTTGCCGAGATTGATCGGTCCGGTGACCTCGTCGCCGGAATTCATCAGCCGCATCAGCCCGTCGACGAGCTCGTCGACGAAGCAGAACGACCGTGTCTGCTGCCCGTCGCCGTAGATGGTAATTGGCTCGCCCCGCAGCGCCTGAACGACGAAATTGGACACCACGCGACCATCGTTCGGGTGCATGCGTGGCCCATAAGTATTGAAGATGCGCGCGACCTTGATTCGCAGGTTGTGTTGTCGGTAGTAATCGAAAAACAGCGTTTCGGCGCAGCGCTTGCCTTCGTCATAACAGGAGCGGATCCCGATCGGATTGACATTGCCCCAGTATTCCTCGCGCTGTGGATGCTCGGTCGGGTCGCCATAGACTTCGCTGGTTGACGCCTGCAGCACCTTGGCCTTCACGCGTTTCGCCAGGCCGAGCATGTTGATTGCCCCGTGGACGCTCGTCTTGGTCGTCTGGACCGGGTCGAATTGATAGTGAATCGGGGACGCCGGGCAGGCCAGGTTGTAGATTTCGTCGACCTCGACATAGAGTGGCCACGTCACATCGTGCCGCACGACCTCGAAGTAGGGGTTCGACAACAAATGCGCGATATTGGCTTTCGTTCCGGTATAGAAATTCTCGACACAAATGACATCGTTACCGGCGTCTACCAGCTTTTCGCACAGGTGAGATCCGAGGAAACCGGCGCCGCCGGTCACTAATACTCTTTTCATGACTGCCCAGGGATTCTTGTTGTAGGCTGGCCGGCAGGATATACCAACCGCGACGGGTGCGCGACCGACTCGCGCGACCGCCAGTCAATCTGCCGAGTGAGTCATGTATTCTGACAAATACCAGCCAACAAAAGTCCGCAAGAGTCTTGTCATGACGCTGATAGTCCCAATCGTTTTCGGCTCTCTGGCGATGCCGTCAGCCGCATCCGAATCGCAAGCTTCGACTGCAACGGCAACCATCGCGGTAATCGGCACCGGCCGGGTCGGCTCGGCCCTCGGGCCGCGTTTCGCCCGCTTGGGACATCCGGTGGTTTACGGTTCGCGCGATCCGTCGGCGGACAAGGTGCAAACGCTGGTTCGCGACAGTGGCGACAACGCGCGCGCGGCGACCGCAGCCCAGGCCGCGTCTGACGCAGACATCATCGTGCTGGCCATCCCGTGGCATGCGACCGAGACCACGCTGGCTGCGATGGCAGAGCACCTGGACGGCAAGCTGATCATCGACATCACCAATGCGCTGACCGTCAATGCGGACCGGCTGATGGAAATCGCCGTGGATACTTCGGGCGGTGAGCTCGTCCAGCAATGGGCGCCCGGCGCCCGGGTGGTCAAGGCTTTCAATGCGATGGGATCGCACATCATGGCGAATCCGGCCGATGCCGGCGGGCCTGTGACCGTGCCGGTGGCCGGCGACGACGCTGATGCCAAACAAACCGTCATGCGGCTGATCGATGGTCTGGGATTTGAATCCGCCGATGTCGGTCCGCTGCGCCACGCCCGTTATCTCGAAGGCATGGCCGTGCTCTACATGGTGCCGTACATGCGCGGCGAGCGTGAGCAGGTGTTCGAGTATTACCTGCGCAAGGACACGGGGCCAAAACGTGAATACGAGGTGCGCCCGGCTGAATGAGGCCTAGCTGCCGCCGGCTCCGCGGGGACGATAGTCGGAACTCCAGAATCCGAGTTGCTGCCGGCGGGCCCGGGCTTCGAGCTCGTAGAGGTGTTGGTCTTCGGCATACCGTCGATAGACCGCCGCGAGGCCTTCGGCGACCAGCAGTGCATTGACGTCGATATCGTCGACGAAGATTCGGCCAACGATGCGCCCATAGGTGTCGACGTCGAACAGGCGAATCGACACGTCTCGCCCGTCGACGAGTTCGGTCAGGCGCCGCCGGGCGCGATTCGACCAGGGCTGGCCTTTTTCCGGCGCGTCGATTTCCGCGAGGCGTACGCGAATACGCTGGTTGGCTGCCGTGGTGGCGGCGAAAGTATCGCCGTCGTAGACGCGCGTGACGCGAGCAAAAATAAACTCATCGCGCGAAAATGCGGTCGCACCGTCGCCGCCGCGTTCCTCGACGCATGCGACCAGGACCAGTGCGAGCAGTACCGCCAGGCACGTCCGCAGTGGCCAGCAGGATCGCAAGCTCTCAGGCCTGCTCCGGCCGGCGCGGTTCATCGGGGTCCCACTCGATCAGGTTTATCAACACACCGTCAGGATCACGAAAGCACATTTCACGCTGTCGCTCCGCGTCGCCGATGCGCAATCGTACCGGCGCGCACAGGATCCGGTGGCCGCCCGCGGTCAGTCGCTCGACGACCGGATCCAGATCGGCGCAGTAGAAAACCAGGCAGGTCTCGCCCAGGTTGATGGAATCCGGTTGTCGCTGCACGACCGGTGGTACCGGGTCGCTGACTTCGAACAAGCCCACCATGCCCCAGGCCGGGCCCGGTGCTTTCAGAATCCGGGCACGGGTCACGGCCGACGCAGGCATGCCCAGCAATTCATGCGCGTTACCATCGGTGAGGTCTCCCGCGTACCAGGTTTCGTCGAGACCGAGAATGTCCTGGTAGAAACGTGTCGAGGCTTCCAGGTCGCTGACGAACAACGCGCTGCGGACCATCGGACTGGTACGACTCATGCTGAAGGCTCCGGCCAGTGGTTACAGAATGGGCAGTTCCGGACCGCCGAGTTGCCACGTCCGGCGCAGGAACTGCCATAAATCGATAAAGGATTGGCGATCCGCATTCTCGTTATACCCCATTGTGTAACCGTCGCGGTTCATGCAGCCTGCCATGGCGCGAACAGCGCCGACCGGCGTGTCCATCGACTGACCGCTGTTCACCTCGATGATGTTGCCATCGTTCATCCACTTCATCAGGCAATCCCGCGTCACGACCGCGTCCGGAAAGAACTGTTGTGGATACGGATTGTCCCAGCCATGCCCGGCACCGGGGTAAACCTTCAGTGCCACATCCACGCCCATATCACGCAACCGGTCGCGGAAGGCCTCGCAGGCCGGAATCGACATGGATTCGTCGGCCTCGCCCATCATGATCAGCAGCGGGCTGCCCTCGACTCGGAAGTCCTCGAAATCCACCCTGCAGCCGCCGTAGAACATCGCGTAGGCGGAAAAACGCGGTCCGTCCTTGCCGAGCACGTTTTCGATGACCGGCTCGAACATCATGTAGAGCGTCGAGCCCGCACCCAGTGAAAAGCCAGTGACCCCGATGCGCGCGGGATCGACAAACGGGTGTTCCTGCAGCGCCTGGAGCGCGCTCAGAGCATCCGCCATCTGCGTTTGAATCGGCGCCTTCTGCAGGCGTGCCATGTAATCGTCGGTGGTGCGCAGATTGCGCGCGGCGAAAGTGTCGACCGCAAGTCCGGCAATGCCGTTGCGCGCCAGCTTCATGGCGAGATTGACGCTACGGCCGCTCCAGTCCCCGCCGGAACCGTGCAGGATTATCATCGCGGGAACCCGGTTAACCGCCGACGCATCGGGCGGCAGGGCGAGCGTGCCGCCCGTTATCTGTTTCGCGGCCGTGCGGCCGCCGTCGGCAATATCGCGACCGCTCATCGCATTGAAAGTCGGAAAGCCCACCACGCCGTAAGGCGTCGCATCGAAGCTGGTTTCGTAAAAGACGTTGACGACGGTGTCGTTCTTTGGCCAGAGCTGGATGCCACCGTAGACGGCCAGCAATATCACTACGAGGAGCACCAGGCGTCGCAACCACTTCAGCATGTTCGATTACTCCGCTGGCAGATCTGCAAGGCTCAGCCCATTCTGAAACATGTACTCGATTTGAGAGCCCACCTGCTCTGCCGTGCGCTTCAATTTGTTGCGAATTGCCCAGCCGCCAATCAGCGGCGGCACCCAGAAATCGGGGTGCATGGTTGCCTCGAAGCTGATCCGCGTCGACCCCGCGTCGGGCTGCAGCAGCCATTGTGTGGTGTATACCTTGAAGTCACTGTGTTCCGGCAGCGCTTCGGTGGCCACCGAGCGATTTGGCTCGAGAAATACCCGCTCCACGCGTTCGATTTCGCGGCAGAAAAACCAGACACAGCTATCGATCCGTGTGTAACTGAGTAACGCCCCGTCTTCAGCCGGCGGGAGCGGCCGCGTCTCGGCGATGCCGCTGGTCAGCCGATGGAAATTCTCGTAGTCGACGAGTATCGCGTACACGAAGTCGACGGGCGCCGCCATCGTGCTCTCTGCGGTGACGTGGAACTGGCCGCCGGACTTGCGGACTTTCATGTCGTGTAGTTCGACGGCGGCCGCGACGCCGCAGCAGACCATCAGCAGCGCCGCGAGAGCCACGCGGTTCATCGCGCGGCAGTCGCCACCTTGTAATTGCCCCGGCCTTCGTCGAAATCGAGTTTCAGCAGGCCCTGCTTTTCAGCTTCTTCCAGCATCGCAGAGAAACTCCCGAAGCCGTGGTAAGCCTCGCTGAAGTCCGGGTAGACACGCTTCACTGCCTGTTTGACCATCGAGCCCCACACGGAGTCGTAATCAGATTGCAGCGATTCGACCATCTCGACGATGCGATCGACGCCCTGTTGTTTCTTGGAGGTCCGCGTCTTCTTTTTCGTCTTGCGGGTGCTGCGTTTGCGAGACACTTCGATCAGGTCGTCGTAGTAAACGAACTCGTCGCAACTCGCCGCGAGAATATTCGACGTCGAATTTCGCACGCCGCAGCCAAGCACACGTTTGTCGTTTTCTTTCAGCTTCGAAACCAGTGGCGAAAAATCACTGTCACCCGTCAACAACGCAAACACGTCGATATGAGTCTTGGCATAGCAAAGATCGATGGCGTCCACGACCATCCGGATGTCGGCGCTGTTCTTGCCGCTGGCCCGGGAGCGTGGAATATCGACCAGTTCGATTCCGAGCTGGTGAAACTCCCGCACGAATTCCTGGTATTGGCTCCAGTCGCAATAGGCTCTTTTGTAGACGAGTCGTCCCTTTTCCAGCAGGCGCTTGATGATCAGTTCGATTCGAAATTTCGCGCCCTTGAGGTCCTTGACCCCCAAAGCCAGGTTTTCGAAGTCTACGAATACTGCGATTTTCGGTTCGTCGTTCATCCGGGAATTCTAGCAGGCCGCAGCATCGGGTCCGTTTTGGCGGCGCCGCGGCCTGGTGCGACAATACGGTTATGAAAGCCGCGCGGAACCTGTTTTCGTACCCGCCACCACCGGACGCGCCGGCCGGCGCGGCGCCGTTTCTGCCGACGACCCGGCAGGAAATGGCGGCCCTGGGCTGGGACACCTGCGACATCATCATCGTGACCGGCGATGCCTATGTCGATCACCCGAGCTTCGGCATGGCAATTGTCGGGCGATTCCTCGAAGCCCAGGGGTTCCGGGTTGGTATCCTGGCGCAGCCCGACTACTGCTCTGCCGATGCATTCCGCGGACTCGGCCGGCCGCGGCTCTTCTTCGGTATTACCGGCGGCAACATGGACTCGATGGTGAATCGCTACACGGCGGACCGTCGGGTTCGTCGCGACGATGCGTATACCGCGGGCGGTGCTGCTGGCAGGCGGCCGGATCGCGCCGTGATTGTCTATGCACAGAGACTGCGGGAAGCCTATTCGGGTGTGCCGCTGATCGTTGGTGGCATCGAGGCGAGCCTGCGGCGCATTGCGCACTACGACTACTGGTCCGACAAGGTGCGCCGCTCCGTGTTACTCGACGCGCGGGCCGATCTCCTTGTCTACGGGAATGGGGAGCGCCAGCTTGCCGAGATCGCCCATCGTCTCGCGGCCGGCGAGACCATTGCCGGGCTCGCGGATATTCGCGGCACGGCGTTCGTGCGCGGGACGCTACCGGATGACTGGTATGAGGTCGATTCGACACACCTGGATACACCTGGCCGGGTCGATCCGCATCCCGATCCCTATGCCATGCAGGATTCGGGGCGTGGCGGTCACACGGTGCGTTTCCCACGGGACGTGCCCCCCGACCGACGGGACCAGAGCTTCATCCGTTTACCCGCTTTCGAGCAGGTGCGTGACGACCCGGTGTTGTACGCGCATGCGTCGCGAATTCTCCATCTCGAATCGAACCCCGGCAATGCCCGACCGCTCGTGCAACGCCATGGTGATCGCGAGATCTGGCTGAACCCGCCGCCGATCCCGTTGCAGACAGCCGAACTCGACGCGATTCATGAGCTGCCGTATCAGCGGGTGCCGCATCCCGCGTATGGCGCCGCGAAAATTCCTGCTTACGAGATGATTCGTTTTTCGATTGCGATTCAGCGCGGCTGTTTCGGCGGCTGCACGTTCTGTTCGATTACCGAACACGAGGGGCGCATTATTCAAAGTCGCTCGGAGAAATCCGTGTTGCGCGAAATCGAAACGGTGCGCGATAAAGTCCCGGGTTTTACCGGCGTCATTTCGGATCTGGGCGGGCCCACGGCGAACATGTATCGGCTGGCGTGCAAGAGCCGCAAGATCGAGGCGGCCTGCCGCCGGCCGTCCTGCGTATATCCCGGCATTTGCCCCAACCTGGACACGAGCCACAAACCGCTCATTCGGCTGTATCGGAAGGCGCGCGAAATCGACGGCGTAAAAAAGGTATTGATTGCGTCCGGTGTGCGTTACGACCTGGCTGTGGAGTCGCCGGAATACGTCAAGGAACTGGCGCAGCATCACACGGGCGGTTACCTGAAGATCGCACCTGAAGCGATCAGCGAAGGCCCACTGTCGAAAATGATGAAACCGGGCATTGGGTCCTATTACCGCTTCAAGGAATTATTCGATCGATATTCCGAGGAAGCCGGTAAAGAGCAGTATTTGATTCCGTACTTCATCGCGGCGCATCCGGGCACCTCTGACGAGGACATGCTGGAACTCGCGGTTTGGCTGAAGCGCTACGGCTTCCGGGCCGACCAGGTGCAGGCATTTCTGCCGTCGCCCATGGCCACGGCAACGGCGATGTATCACAGTCGGCGCAATCCGCTGCGCCGGGTGTCGCGGCGGAGTGAGCGGGTCCGGGTGCCGCGCGGTCTGAAAGTGCGCCGACTTCACAAGGCGTTTCTGCGCTACCACGATCCGGAGAACTGGCCGACGCTGCGAGCAGCACTGCGCCGGATGGGTCGGGCGGACTTGATCGGGGATGGCGAGAGACACCTGGTACCGGCCTGGCAACCGCGCGGAACGGGCCAGACACCCGAGGGCCGCCGGCGTCGCGCCGGCAAGTTCCGGACCCAGCACACCGGCTTGCCTGAACAGCCAAAGCGCCGCCGGGGCTGACTTCCAGCCCGACGCGGCGCATCTATTGCGGACATTCCTGACTTGCCCGATATATGGGCACGCGGTGTACATTGATGAGTTCATGTCCGTGAAATTCAAACAAATAGGCTTGCCGCTCGTGATCGTCGGCATGACGGCGGTCGTGATTTCCCTGATGATCGCGACCCGCCCGGAGCTGACACCAGAGGAATCGCCCGAGCGCGTCTGGCCGGTGCAGGCCATTGCCGCCAAGCACCAGGACATGCAACCCACGCTGGATTTGTTTGGCGAGGTTGTCGCCGGGCGCCGCAGCGAATTGCGGCCTCAGGTGGCCGGTGTGATCGTGGAGATGGGGAAGAACCTGCACGAGGGTAGTTTCGTCGAGCGCGGTGAACTGCTGTTGCGGATAGATCCATTCGACTATGAAACCGGGCTGGCCGAGCAGCGTTCGTTGCTGCGTGAGGCCGAAGCAAGACTCGAAAAACTCCGGCGCGATCTCAAGCGTGCTCGGGATCTGTTCGCCGAG
The DNA here is from genome assembly GCA_030066665.1 of Gammaproteobacteria bacterium. Lineage (GTDB taxonomy): Bacteria > Pseudomonadota > Gammaproteobacteria > Steroidobacterales > J054. Next base: position 24,103 of record JASJBD010000059.1, on the reverse strand, counting down.
AAAAACGTCTCGGAACAATTTCTCGATGATGCGGAGCTTGCAGTTGCCGAGCAGGAGGCGCTCGTCGAGCAGCGCAGTATCGGCGTGCGCCGGGCGGAACGTGACCTTCGCGACACGCGCCTGCTGGCGCCTTTCGATGGCGTGCTCGCGAATGTGAATGCCGACCTCGGCAAGCAGATCAGCGATTTCGGCGCTGAAATGATTGCCGAAATCATCGATACCAGCCGCCTGGAAGTGCGATTCAATTTGTCCAATGCACAGTACGGCCGATTGCTCGACAGCGGCGAGCCGGTTATCGGCCGGGCGGTCGAAGTTGTCTGGGAGGTAGGTGGCGATGCGCTGCGATACCCGGCGACGATCGAACGTGTCGGCGCGGAGATCACCGCGACGACCGGTGGCGTCGAGCTTTTCGCCGTGATCGACTCCGCCGGCAAACAAACGGAACTTCGTCCGGGCGCGTTCGTATCCGTCAACGTCGCGGACAAACGCTATCCGGCCGTACTCACGGCGCCCGACACTGCTTTATACGGTGAGAACACGGTTTATGTCGTCGAAGACGGACGCATGAGCCCGCGGACCGTGCGCGTGCTGGGCTACGCCGGCAGCGATATATTTCTGGCCAGCGATGGTGAACCGGCCATTGTCGACGGTGACAATATTGTCATCACGCAACTGCGCGAAGGCGGCGCCGGCGTGCGGGTCGTGCTGCGGTGAATGACGTCGCTGCGGGTGGCCTGATTGCCGTATTCGGTCGGCACCGCGTGGCCGGCAATCTTCTGATGATCCTGATGATCCTGTTCGGCATCTGGGGGCTGACCCAGCTGAACCGTCAGGTCATGCCCGATATCAACATCGAAATCATCAGTGTGCTGGTGCAGTGGCCGGGCGCGAGCCCCGAGGATGTCGAATCGAACATCATCACGGCGATCGAGTCTGAGGTCCGGTTCATCAATGGTGTCGACCGGGTCGAAGCAATCGCTTTCGAGGGTCGCGCCGAAGTCACGATCGAGTTTGAAAGTGGCGTGAATATCGGGCGCGCACTGGCCGACGTGCAGTCGGCGGTCGCGCGGATCAGGACGTTTCCGGCAGACATCGAACGGCCCATCGTGAACCAGTTCGATCCCACGGATCCAGTCTGCCGTATCGAGATCAGTGGGCCGTTTCCGGAACGTGCTCTCAAAGCCTATGCGCGGCGCATTCGCGACGACCTGCTGAATCTCGGCATGGATCGGGTCACGCCGCTCGGAATGCGCGACACAGAAATCTGGGTGGAGTTGCAGCCGGAAGTGTTGCGGCGGCTGGATCTGACGGTTGCCGATATTGCACGGCGGTTGCAGGAATCCAGCCTCGATCTGCCATCAGGCAGCATCGAAGGCGGCGGCATGTCGCGCCAGATCCGCAGCGAATCGCTGGCGCGTACGGCGGCTGATGTCGGCGAAATTGAAGTGGTCTCACGTGTCACCGGCGAACGCTTGAGGCTGCGCGATATTGGCCGGATCTACGAGACCTTTGAGGAATCCTCCGTCAGCAACAGGCTCGACGGCACAACCTCGATCGGCCTCCAGGTACTACGTTCGCCGGGGGACGATTCCATCGAAACACAACGCCGGATCGTTGAATACCTCGAAGAACTTCGCAAAGAGCTGCCGGCGACGCTGCAGGTGGATATGTTCGATGTGTTCGCGGACCAGGTGACGCAACGGGTACGTATGCTATTGCGGAATTGCTTTGGTGGCCTGGTGCTGGTGCTGCTGGTGCTGTTCCTGTTCCTGAACGTGCGCGTCGCGTTCTGGGTGGCGATGGGTATTCCCATCGCGGTGATGGCTGCATTCGGTGGCATGGCGCTGCTCGGCATAACGCTGAACATGATCAGCATGTTCGCAATTATCATGGGGCTCGGCATTATCGTTGACGACGCGATCGTCGTTGCCGAGCACACCGAGATGCTGCACCGTCGGGGCGTGGAGCCCCAGAAGGCAGCCCTCCAGGCGGCCGGGCTGATGTTCGCGCCGGTCGTTGCCGCCTCGCTTACCACAATCGCCGCCGTATTCCCGATCTTGACCGTAGGCGCCATCGTGGGCCGTGTCGTTCGTGAACTGCCGCTGGTCATCATCCTTGTCATTGCTACGAGCCTGGTCGAGTGTTTCCTGATACTGCCGACGCACCTGCGCCACGCGTTGCGGCGCCTGGATAAATCGTCGCCAAATCCCGGCGTACTGAACAAATGGTTGGTCCGGTTCCGGGCGGGTCGCTTCACCCGGATGGTCAGCACGAGCTTCGAGAATCGATACAGCACCCTGGTTGCAACGCTGTGCGCGTTTGCACTCGCTTTCAGCTTGTTGATGTCGGGGCGAGTCGGATTCGAATTCTTCGCGTCACCGCAAACTGACATCGTCTTCGCAAACTTCGCCATGACGCCAGGCACGCCGCGCAATCGCGCCGATGAAATGCTGAACGAGATTGCGCGTGCTCTACGGGTCGTTGAAAAAGACCTGGCGGGCGAGGGCGAACTCGTCCTGTATGGCGTCGGCACGATCGGCACCACCGGTGGTCGTCTCGGTGAGGGCACGCTCAGTGGCGACCATGTCGGCTACTACACGGCCGAATTGGTCTCGGGGGATATTCGCGAGGTTCGCAATACCGTGCTGATGGAGGCCTGGGAGGCCGAGATTCAGTCTTTGGCAGGCGTTGAGCGACTGACTCTGTTTGAACAAAGTGCTGGCGGCCCGCCCGGACGCGACCTGGATATTCGGTTGTACGGTGCGGAGCTGCCGGTGCTGAAGGCTGCGGCCGAGGAAATTGCGGCCGGATTGCGTCAATTCCCCGGCACACTCGCAGTCGAGGACAATCTGCCGTACGGCAAGGAAGAAATCGTACTAGATGTCACCTCAGCTGGTCGCGCAATGGGATTCAGTACGCAGTCTGTGGCACGGCAGGTGCGCGACGCCTTCGAGGGTGCCATTGCGCGACGCTTTGCCGAGGACCAGGAAGAAGTCATCGTCCGGGTCAAGCTGGCCGAGTCGGCGAACGCGCCGGATACGATCCGCGATCTCTATTTGCAGGCTCCGGATGGCACTGAGGTGCCATTGACCGAAGTGGCGACGTTGAGCCCGCGCGTCGGGTTCTCGCAGATCCGCCGCGACGACGGGCGCCGCGAGGTGTCCGTAACCGCGGACATTGACACATCGGTGACCACCAGCAACGTGGTGCTCGCGGAAATCGAGCGAGACCTCGTACCTCGTGTGTCGCGCGAGTACGGCGTTGATATCGCATTCAAGGGCAAGGCGGAGGAACAAACCGAGGCGCTCGGCGATACCGCGGTTGCCTTGGGGATCGCGCTGGCGACCATTTACATTATTCTGGCGTGGCTGTTTGCCAGTTACACGACCCCGCTGGTCGTGATGTCAGTCATCCCGTTCGGGCTGGTCGGCGCGTTTTTTGGCCACTGGGTCATGGGCTTCAACCTGAACATGCTCAGCCTCATGGCCCTGCTGGGCCTGGCCGGGGTGATGGTGAACGATTCGATCATCATGATTTCAACGGTCCGTCGTCTGCACGCCGATGGCCGCGCGTTTGACGCAGCCGTAATCGGGGCAGCCCAGGAACGTTTGCGTCCGGTCATATTGACCACGTTGACCACCATTGGTGGGCTGACGCCGCTACTGTTCGAGGGTAGCGTGCAGGCGCAGCTTATTCAGCCGCTGGCGGTGAGCATGATTTTCGGCCTGATGTTTTCGCCGTTCCTGGTGCTCTTCTTCGTCCCGTCAATGCTCGGCATCGGCCGGGATCTGCGTCAGTCGTTCGGGAAGCTCACATCGTCGAGCCAACCGGGCTCGGCTTCCAGCACGAGTTCCGCGAAACCCGGTTCCAGTTCCTGACGGGATCTCAGTTTGCGACCGTTGCCGCGCCCCATCAGGTGGCCGGGCTGGCCATCCATTTTCATGAACGGACTCCAGGTCATCACGCTGCAGTAGCTGTAACGACCGGGCGCGTTCATGAGCGCCGGATTCTGCAGGTCGGCAAGGCTGCCCTGGAAGGTAATGAAGTCGTTCAGCACCACACGCATCGGACCCTGCTCGACTTTGGAATGGCCCTCCTCGTGAAGGATCACATCGTCACCATTCACGATGGCCGGGTCGACGCTCCAGCTGGTTTCCAGGCCGGGCGGAATATTCTCTGCATCCTTGATCGATGCGCCCGCAGACGAGTACAGCAAGAACATGGGGCCAACCCGCAGCACCGGCGGTTCAATAGTCTCGCCCGTATACGGGTTAAGGAACTGCTCGAGTTGTTTGCCCGTTGCCAGGTCCTGGTAGAACATCAGGTCGCGAAATCGGTTCTCGAAAGTACCGTCATCGCGACGCGCGAAGTTGAAGACCTGTACGCCCTGCACGCCCCACAGCCGCTGCGGCACGAGATCCACCACGCCGTATTGAATGCCCCGGTACCACCACGCCGAGCTGTGACCCTCGAGGCTGGCGCGCAGCTTGACGTATGACAGCAGCCGACCTTCCCGAGTCTCGAGATTGAAATCTGAACCGGAATAGGTCATGCGAATTCTGTCCTCAAAGTTTGCCGAAACATCTGGCAACATATATTGCCATGTCTCGAAATCGACCATTGATCGGCGTCGTGTCGGACCGGCGCCTGCTGGACCCTCACCATTATCACGTCATCGGCGAGAAGTACCTCAGCGCCGTGGTGAACCCGGCTGGCGGCTATCCGGTCGCGCTACCCGTGCTGACCGGCGATTTCGATATCCTCGAGATCCTCGAGAGGCTCGATGGATTGCTCATGACCGGCAGCTACTCCAACGTGGAGCCGCAGCGCTACCAGGGCCCGCCGAGCTCGCCCGGCACCTGGCACGATCCGGCCAGGGATGATGCGGCGCTCGCACTTATCCCGGCGGCAATCCGGGCGGGGCTGCCGATGCTCGGAATCTGCCGCGGGTTCCAGGAGTTAAATGTCGCCCTCGGCGGCACGCTGCATCAAGCGGTTCACAATTTGCCCGGCTTCGACGATCACCAGGAGAATCCGGCAGATCCGCTGGATGTCCAGTACGGTCCGTCCCATGAGGTGATCTTTACCACTGGCGGCCAGTTGGCGCGGCTGACGGGTCGCGATCGGGCCACCGTGAATTCGGTCCACGCTCAAGGTGTCGACCGGCTTGCCGATGGTTTGACTATAGAAGCCACGGCGCCCGATGGGCTGATCGAGGCTGTGGCTGTGCAGGATGCGCCGGGCTTTGCTCTCGCAGTACAGTGGCATCCGGAATGGCGGGTGCTCGAAGACGAGGTCTCGACCGCACTATTCCAGGCGTTTGGCGACGCCTGCCGCAGGTATCGAACATGACAGTGGATAACCGCCTGCGCCAGTGGCTGGCGGACAATGACATCGATGAAGTTGAAGCCATCGTGCCCGACATGGCCGGCGTGGCACGCGGCAAGTTCATCCCGGCGCGCAAATTTGCCGAGCAAGGCGGTATGAAGCTGCCGTCGTCGCTGTTCATTCAGACCGTCACCGGTGAGTACGCGGAAGAAGAGGTAATCGGTGGCATCGACGAGGACCTGCACGCCGAGCCTGACCTGAATACCCTGCGCCGGGTGCCCTGGGCCAAGGAGCCGACGGCTTGCGTCCTGCACGACTGTTTTTTTCGCGATGGGTCCCCGGTGGATGTGTCGCCGCGACAGATACTTCGAAACGTCCTCGAGCTCTTCGCGAACGACGGCATCGAGCCGATTGTCGCGCCGGAGATCGAGTTCTACCTGGTGAAGCGAAATACCGATCCGGACTATCCACTGGAACCTCCGGTTGGCCGATCCGGGCGCCAGGAGTCCGTGCGCCAGCCGTTCAGCATGGATGCAATCGACGAGTTCGAGCCGCTCGTGGACGACATCTACGACTATTGTGAAGAACAGCAGTTGATGGTCGACAACCTGGTGCACGAGGCGGGCACTGCGCAACTCGAAATCAACTTCGAACATGGCCAGGCACTGGAGCTGGCGGACCAGGTATTCGTTCTCAAGCGGACGGTGCGTGAGACGGCGATGCGCCACCAGGTCTACGCGACCTTCATGGCGAAGCCGATGGCGAATGAGCCCGGCAGTTCCATGCACTGGCACGTCAGCCTGCAAGGCAAAGATGGCCAGAACGTCTTCGTGACCCGCGACGACGAGGATTCGCCGGCGTTTCTCGCCTTCGTGGGTGGCCTGCAGCGTTATCTGCCCGAGTTCTACATCCTCTGTGCGCCGTATGTGAATTCGTATCGGCGCATCACACGGCACATGGCAGCCCCGATTAACCTGCAATGGGGTTACGACAATCGCACGGTGGGTTTACGCGTGCCGCATGCTGGTCCGGCCAACCGGCGTATCGAGAACCGCTTGGCCGGTGCCGATTCCAATCCATACCTGGCGATCGCCGCGACACTGGCCGCCGGCTATCTGGGCATGCAGGAAAGCCTGCGCCCGAGCGAACCCGCAACCGGCAACGCTTACGAGATGCCATTGGTGCTGCCGCGCAACCTCGACAACGCACTGGCGACCTTCATCGGCAGTGAAGCGGCCGCAAAAGCGTTTGGTGAACGTTTCGTGCAGGTCTACGCGGGCATCAAAGCGGCGGAATTCGAACGCTATTTCGAAGTGATCAGCCCCTGGGAGCGGGAGCATCTTCTGCTCAGCGTTTAAACGTGAGGGTGTTAGTCTCGCCGGGCGCAGGCCATTCCCGGAAGGCTGTATTGACCGATAAGAGCTGCAGTGTGAGGATTTTGTGGTTGTCGATGCTGATCGTGCTGCTTGCGGCTTGCGGCGGTGACAGCGGTGATGACAGCGCTTCCGAACTGCGCGTCTACAACTGGACCGACTACATCGCACCCGGGACCGTCGCCCGGTTCGAACAGGAAACCGGCATCCGGGTCATTTATGACGTGTTCGATAGTAATGAAGTGCTCGAAGCCAAATTGCTGTCGGGTGCGGCGGGATATGACCTGGTTGTACCCAGCTCTGACTTCATGGGCCGGCAAATTGTCGCTGGAGTATTCCAGCCTCTCGACTTCGAACAGTTGCCGAATCGCCGGAATCTCGACGCGGAATTGTTGAGCTTCATCGAAAGCTTCGACCCCGGGAATCGCTATGGTGTGCCTTACCTGTGGGGCACGACCGGGGTCGGCTACAACGTCGACAAGGTCAAGGCGGCACTGGGCCAGGACGCCCAAATCGACAGTCTCGACATCCTGTTCAAGCCAGAGAATATGGAAAAGCTGGCAGCGTGCGGAGTCGCCTTCCTCGATGCGCCCCAGGAAGTATTTGCATCGGTACTGAATTACCTGGGAGAGGATCCGAACAGTAACGACGTCGACCTTTATCGTCGCGACGCGCGCTCTTTGCTGCTGAAGATTCGTCCCTTTGTGACCTACTTCCACAGTTCGCAATACATCAACGATCTGGCCAATGGTGATATCTGCATTGCCTTTGGCTGGTCGGGGGATGTTTTGCAGGCGGCTCAGCGTGCGGTAGAAGCAAACAACGGCGTGCAAATTCGCTACACCATTCCCCGCGAAGGTGCCTTGATGTGGTTTGACATGCTTGCTATCCCGGCGGATGCGCGGCACCCGGAAAACGCGCATCGCTTTATCGATTTCCTGTTGCGACCCGATGTCATTGCGGAGGTGTCGAGCTACGTCAAGTACGCCAATGCCAACTCTGCGGCAACCGATCTCCTGCCGCCCGATATCGGGCGAAACCCTGGCGTATATCCGCCTCCGGACATCCGACGCAACCTCTGGACGGACAAAGTGACGCCGCCAAAAGTCGATCGCGTCATGAATCGGGTATGGACGGAAATCAAGACCGGCACATGACCGAAGCGCGCGCTTTCGTGGAGTTGCGTGGTATTACCCAACGTTTCGGCGATGTCGCGGCGGTCGATGATCTGAGCCTGAATATTCGGCGCGGCGAGATTTTCGCGTTACTGGGATCCTCCGGTTGCGGCAAGTCGACGTTGTTGCGCGTGATGGCCGGACTGGAAACACCGCCCGCCGGACGCGTGTTCCTCGAGGGGCAGGACATCACCGACCTGCCGCCACATCAGCGACCGGTCAATATGATGTTCCAGTCCTACGCCTTGTTTCCGCACATGACCGTGGCGCAGAACGTTGCTTTCGGATTGAAGCAGGACAGGCTGCCGTCGCGTGAGATCGCCGAGCGGACCGATCGCGTTCTGGAGCTGGTGCAAATGGGAACGTTCCGGGATCGTCGGCCGGCGCAATTGTCGGGCGGGCAGCAGCAGCGCGTCGCGCTCGCGAGAAGCCTCGCCAAGGAACCGAAGCTGCTCCTGCTGGACGAGCCCATGGCGGCCCTGGACCGGCGCCTGCGCGCCGAAATGCAATTCGAGCTGGCGGAGATCATTCGACGGGTCCGCGTCACCTGCGTGATGGTGACGCACGACCAGGAGGAGGCCATGGTCATGGCGGATCGGCTGGCACTCATGGATGCTGGGAAAGTTATCCAGATTGGCAGACCCGCCGAGGTTTACGAGTATCCGAACTGCCGGTTTTCAGCGGATTTCCTGGGTGACGTGAACCTGTTCGAAGGTACAGTAACCACGGCCGCCGAGGGCTTTGTGGTACTCGACGTGCCCGATTTGGAGGACAGCGTGAAAGTTTTCACCGCGCAAGCCGTCGAAGCTGGCTCGGACGCCTGCATCGCCGTGCGGCCGGAAAAATTGCAGCTTGCCGATACGCCGTCCGGGGATCGTCATCATGCCACCGAGGCCATTGTCGAGGATGTCGGGTTTCTCGGCAGCCAGGTGACCTATCACCTGCGCTTGCCGAGTGGACGGCAACTGACAGCCTTGACCGCGGCCACCGGCAGCAGTGAGCAGCGCGAGCATGGCACCCCGGTATTCGTGGCCTGGGACACCCGCGACGGGGTGTTGCTGACGCGCTGATGGCTAGCGTCTCCGGATTCGGTCGCTGGGCGCGGCGCGCCATCATCGGTTTGCCCTACGCCTGGCTATTGCTGTTCTTTTTGCTGCCGTTCGCCATCGTCGTCAAGATCAGTTTCGCCGAAGCCCTGATCGCGGTTCCGCCCTATACCGAATTGCTGCGCTGGATCGACGGTCGCCTGCAGCTTGGCGCGACAATTGAAAACTACCTGTTTCTGTTCACGGACAAGTTGTATGTCCTGGCCTATCTGAACTCGCTGAAGATCGCTGCGGTCTCGACGCTGGTCTGCCTGCTGATCGGTTATCCGATGGCGTGGGCCATTGCCCGATCGTCACCGTCGACACGCAACGTACTGTTGCTGCTGGTCGTGCTGCCGTCCTGGACGTCTTTCCTGATTCGCGTCTACGCGTGGATGGGCATACTCAGCAATACCGGTTATCTGAACTCGCTGTTCACCGGGCTCGGCCTTGTGGATTCGCCGGTGCAGATGTTGCGGACAGACCTCGCTGTATACATCGGCATCGTCTACACCTACCTGCCGTTCATGGTGCTGCCGATCTACACAAACCTGGTGCGACTCGACTACAGTCTGGTAGAAGCGGCCCGCGATTTGGGCGCGCCGCCGTGGCGCTGCATGTTGCAAATTGTGCTGCCGTTGAGTAGCGGTGGAATCATCGCTGGCTGCATGCTCGTCTTTATCCCCGCCACGGGTGAATTCATTATCCCCGAATTACTGGGTGGCGCCGACACGCTGATGATCGGCAAGGTGCTGTGGCAGGAGTTCTTTAATAATCGCGACTGGCCCGTCGCGTCGGCGGTAGCAATCCTGTTGTTGCTGATTCTGCTGGTGCCGATCGCCATCTACTACCGTCAGCATGCGCCCGGCACCGCCGCCGCTGCCGTGGACGTGAAACAGCAAGCGCCGGAGGCGCGCGCATGACCACGGCAAACGGACCGAGCCGTCTGACCCGCTTCTGGCTGTGGTGTGGTTTTGCGTTCCTCTATGTGCCAATGGGCATATTGATCCTGTATTCGTTCAACGAATCCCGACTGGTCACGGTATGGGCCGGCTTTTCGGTCAAGTGGTACGGCGAACTGTTCCGCGATCGCCAGATCATCGATGGCGTGCTGCTGAGTCTGCGCGTCGCCGCCCTGGCCGCGTCGGGTGCCATGCTCCTCGGCACGCTCGCGGGCCTTGCATTGTCGCGACTCGGGTTGTTCCGCGGTCGCAGCCTGTTCGGTGCAATGGTGACGGCGCCGCTCGTCATGCCGGAGGTGATTACCGGATTGTCCCTGCTGTTACTGTTCGTCGCGCTCAGCCAGCTCATCGGTTGGCCCGGGCAGCGCGGCGCGCTGACAATCTGGATCGCCCATGTCACGTTTTGCACTGCCTATGTCACGGTCGTGGTCGCCGCACGCCTGGCCGAGCTCGACGAATCCATCGAGGAGGCGGCCCTGGATCTCGGCGCCACGCCATGGCGCGCGTTCCTGTTCGTAACGCTGCCGATCATTTCGCCGGCGCTGCTGGCCGGCTGGCTGCTGTCCTTTACGCTGTCGCTCGACGACCTGGTGATCGCGAGCTTTGTCACGGGGCCCGGCGCGTCCACGCTTCCAATCGTAGTGTTCTCGAGCGTGCGCCTGGGGGTGAGCCCCAAGATCAACGCGCTGGCATCGATTCTGATCGTGCTGGTCGCGGCGGGCACGTTCTTCGCCTGGTGGGTTGCCAGTCGGGTTGGCCGTCGCGCATCTCGCTAGCACTGGCCATCTGCCGACCGAGGTGAAAGAATGCGGTCGTTGTTGTTGCGTGGGAGACAGTGGTGAAGTCGGTGCCTGTCAGCCTTGTGTTCCTGTGTGCGGGGCTCATTGGCGCCGTGGGTTGCGCCAACATTCATGAGTCGAAAGATTTTGAGCGGCACCGCGCCAGCCAGATCGTGATCCCGCCTGACGCCAAGGACATCTTCTATTTCGATGCAGTATTTTCGCCGGGGTATCCCGATAACGACCCGGCCGCCGAGGCCCGCCGCATGGAATGGCTGGCAAGCTGGATGGAAGCCCGCAAGATGTGTCCGTCCGGCCACGAGGTCGTGAACCGTCGCGCGTTCAGGTTCGAAGAGAGCAACCCGGGCCGCTACGACATCCGCTACGAAGTGCGCTGCAAGGTTGGCCACCGGCCAGCGGTTAGATCCGGTTCAGGTCTCCGGGTCGATTGAGCCGACTTCGATACGCTCGGGATCTATTGGCGGTTTCTCTTTTAAAATCAATCGTTTGAAGATTAGCGGGAGCAGCACCCCGAGGCGCTGCCGGCTGCGCGTGACCGGAATGGGTCCCTCGGCCAATGCCAGCGCGGTCAGTTCCCGCGCTGCAACTTCGACATGGCCACCGAGCACCGGAACGACCTGCCGAATCCGGCCGGCAAGATCTTCATGGCCCCGGATCGCTCGCAGATTTGTCGACATTTGCGTGACGATAAATCCCGGATTGTAGGCGCAGAAACTAACGCCCGGATGCTGGTTTTCCTTGCTCATCGCGATGGTGAAATTTCGGATCCAGGCCTTGCTGGACGCATAGAGATTCGCCGTGGGTACCGGGCGTTTTTCGCCGCGACCGACAATGTTGATCAGCCGGCCACTACCCTGCTTTTGGAACTGCCGTATCGCGAGCACCGAGCCGTGATAGACGCCGAGGATGTTGGTCGTGATTACCCGCGTCCCCGATCGCAGGGGCACGTCGACGACCGCGCCGATCGGCGAACTCGTGCCGGCGTTGTTGATCCACACGTCGATTTGCCCGAATCGACGCAGCGCGAATTGCACCAAATCCTGCATGTTGCCCAGCCGTGATACATCGCAAACGCAGCCGGCAACATTCGGGTGGTCGCCGAGTTCCTGCAGCGCGTGATGAACGTCAGTCTCGCGCTCGGATGAAATCACGACATTTGCGCCAATCCGCAAACAATGTTCCGCGGTTGCGCGGCCGAGCCCCCGCGTACTGCCGGTAATGACAACGGTTTTTTCGGCGATCATTAGCTAGTTGCTGGCGGAGAACCACGGATGCTTGCCGAACTGATCCCTCGGCACCGGTTCGTTTCGCGTGATGTACCAGTCAAAGCCGCGTAGCACGGCATCGAGATAACTTCGCAGCACCGGCCGAATCCGCAGCAGGTGCGGCAGCCAGCGGATGGCCACCGGCACGCCCTGCAGAACGAACGGGAAGGCTGTAATTTTCAGCGCTGATGTCTGTTCGTCTACCGGCCGAATTCGCCATGACACGCAGGACTGTCGACCGCCGCGCCGACCGATCTCCAGGTCATAGCCAACGCCGTCGATCCAATTGAAGAAGCGGCGCTGAAATACCCAGCCACTGAGATAGAAGATCTCGTCGCGGGAATCCGGGCCGGGCCAGACCTCGACCGGGTTTTTGACGCAAAATGGGTGACAGGGCTCGAGGTTTCCCGGCATCGAGATGACGTCCCAGACGCGCGCCGCGGGCACCGAGAATTCGTGCGCGACGGCGACTGGCCATCTGAATCTGTCCGGAAGCTGCTGCGTTGTCATTGTTCGGCCGGAAGTGAGGCGACCATGAGTCAGGCTAATCGTTCGTTATCAATCTGGCAAAACCTGTCCGGCAAGCCCGCCGGCAAGTGGCTCTTCGGGCGGGTAATCTGCTGGAAAGCGCCGTATTTCGGCACGATCCGGCCGCGGTTCATTGAGCTGCGCCCTGGCTATTGCGAGGTGCGCATCCGGAAGCGGCGGGCGGTGCAGAATCACATTGGCACCGTGCACGCGATCGCGGTTTGCAACATGGCCGAGCTTGCAGCTGGCACGATGACCGAGATCACGACCCCGGTGACTCACCGCTGGATTCCGAAACGCATGTCGGTCGAGTACCTGGGCAAGGCCGCGACCGATCTCAAGGCCGTCGCAGTGATCGATCCCATGCCGGAGTTCGATGCCGCGATGGAACTGCCGGTTTCGGTCGACGTCACCGATACGAACGATCAGGTCGTGTTCCGCGCGTTGATTACCATGTGGATATCACCGCGAAAAACGTGATCAGCGTTCCGCCAGCAACAGCCGGCTCCTTGTATCAAGACCCCAACTCGCAGCGAAGCCCGCGGGCAGTTCCAGCACCCGGGTGACTGGCTCACCACTGCTGATACGGCGCTCAGACAACGGCTCAGTATTTGCCTCCACCCGCGCAACCTCGCCGTTGGCACGGATGAACAGCATGTCCAGTGGTATGTACGTGTTCTTCATCCACATGTTGATGGTCGCACGCTGCCGATAACGGAACAGCATGCCCTCGAACGCTTCGAGCTTTTCAATGAACATCAGACCCTGCGCCTGCTGTTTACGCGAATCCGCGAACCATGCGTTGATGCGCAGGCAGTGATGCCGCGACGACGCGAGAATCACCGTGCCGGTCTGGAAATCTGCCAGAAGGCGCTCCGGTCGCGCCGCAGCGGCAATTGACGTCGCCAGCAACATGACGGCCAGCAGCGATGTTCGCAGCGCGAGATTCATTATTCCGCGGATAGAGTCAGGCGACCTGCAAAGCTCAATTCGCCCGGCGTCACGGAACCGGAACTGTTGACGGCGGGCAACGAACCCGAGCAGTACGCGAGCCCCGAGAGCGCCAGCGTACCGGGCTCCGGTTGTGAGTCGAGCACCTCGTCGAAGCTGGCCCAGCAGCGATCCGTGCCGGCCGAACTGAAGAAACGGCCACTGGTTTCATCGGCAATGGTTAGCGTGATCGGGATTTCACGGCGCGACAGCGAATCGGGCGGTGCATCGATGCCGATGACGATCAGCAGGCCGCCAGCCGCCGGCGAAAACAGCAGCCGGGTACCGGCGGCGCCGGGTCGCAGCATGCCGTCGCATTTCAGCTCGTTTCCCGTCCAGTCGATATCGAGAATCATGTCGCCGTAAATCCGCCCGCGCAGGTGGCCCGGCCGTTCACCATCACAGCTGCCAAGCACCGGCGGTTCCAGGCTGTCGCCGGTGACAGTCTGTGTTGGCGGCTCGTACCGCACGAGCAGGAACGCCAGCGCGCCGACGGTCAGTACCGACGCCAGTCCGGCGACGATGGTCAGAATCACAGGACTCGTGTGGACTTCAGCGGTGTTTTGGTTACTTGCGATCATGGTCGGGTCGGGCACACGCGCGGCAGCATACCCCAGCATTCGGGCGCCCGCAGCCGGGCTTGCAGCCGTCGCAAAGAGGGCGGATGATCTGCGTCGCAAGCAACATGTCGGAAAAGAGGAGCGAACCATGAGCGGGGCCCGTGAACAACTGGAGTACGATTTCTGTGACACACCGTTCGGTGAATGTCTCATCGCCAGGACGTCGCGCGGCATCTGTCACCTGGAATTCGTCGACGGCGATCCCGATGGCGCGCTCGCGTCGCTTCTCGCACGCTGGTCCGACGCGGAGCCGAAACCGGCCGACCTGCAGGCAACCGTGGATGGCATATTCGACGAACGGGCGGCCGAGCCGACGCTAGACCTGCGCGGCACGGAGTTCCAGACCCGGGTATGGCGCGCCCTGCGTCGCATTCCGTGGGGCCGGACTTCCTCCTACGGCGAGATCGCCGCACAGATCGGCCAGCCCAGTGCGGCGCGCGCCGTCGGGGCCGCGGTCGGCAGCAACACGATCGGCGTGCTGGTTCCGTGCCATCGCGTGATCCGGGCCGATGGTGCCAGTGGGGGCTACCGGTGGGGCACCAATCGCAAGGCTGCCCTGCTGAGCTGGGAAGCGAACTAGACGCCTCCTAGACCGAAAGTGGTCGATCTGACCCAGATGTAGCCGACTCCAGGCCGGCTTCGAGATTTGTGACCGGCTCGATTGCCGCATTCCGGCACGCTCCATAGAGTTAACAGAATCTCTGCCCGGAGGACGGAGAGGACGGGGTTTGCTGGTGTCGCTTGGTATAACTCACAACCTCAAATCGCCTTACGCCGACGAGCGTCAGCGGGGTTTTCGCTGGCTGCGTTTTGCCGAGTTCGTCGAAGAGGAATTCCGCCAGGCTCACATCGAAGCGAACGCCGGCCGGGCCCGGCTGGTGATCGGGGGTGCGATCGCTACCATCCTGGTCATGATCGGCATCGCGATCACGAATCCGAGCGCGTCGTATTTCATGCTGGCGTTCGAGGCCTTCGTCATGCTGCCGGTCATGGGCGCGACGTTGTATGCCTCCGCAATGCCGGATCGCCAGCGGCTTTACCAGGTGCTGCTCGCCGCCAGTGCGCTGCTGATTGGCCTGGTGATCAACTCCGTCGTGACGCGGGCGACGCTGGCCGGCATGCCGTACTACTTTGCGGCGACTATTTCCTGGGTGTTCGTGGTCTGGCTGATCCTCGGTCTGCCATTCCGCTATGCTGCCGCGACCAGTCTCACGATCTCCGTGACATATGGCTGGGGCGTGGTCCAATGGAATCTTCCGATCGCCGAGGCCTATTTCGAGATATTGATGCTCGGGGTGGTGAACCTGATCGGTGCGATCTGCTGTTACCAGCTCGAGCATGCGCTGCGCCGCTCGTTCCTGGAATCGAAGGTATTGTCCCAGCTCGCGGAACAGGATGGTCTCACCGGTTTGTACAACCGGCGCAGTTTCGACCAGCAGCTGGAGCGGTTGTGGCGGCAGTCGCGTCGCGAACATACACCGCTGACCCTGTTGCTGATCGATATCGATCATTTCAAGGCCTATAACGATATGTACGGTCACCAGGCAGGTGACGACGCGTTGAAGCAGGTCGCCGATGTGATTGGTTTCGGCGCGCAACGGCCACTGGATATGGCCGCCCGCTACGGCGGCGAGGAGTTTGCGCTCCTGCTGTACGGGCCAGCGAGTGAGTACGGTCGCGAGCTACCTGACCAGATCCGCGAAGACGTGCTGGCGCTTAAAATCCAGCACAAGGACTCCGATACCGGGCCTTACCTGACGGTCAGCGTCGGCGTGGCTCAGGTCTTACCGGGTGCCGAGCGCAGCATGGCGGGCGCCTTCCAGATGGCCGACGAGGCTTTGTACGAGGCCAAGGAAGCCGGTCGCAATCGTGTCGTTGTGAAAGAATCCAATGCAACGCTGCAGACCGGGCGGTTCCGCGTCGATCGCAGCAAAGTTGTCAGTGCCTGAGTTACCAGTGACCCGTATTCGGCATCGATGCCCAGGGTTCCTGCGACGGTAGCGCCCGACCGGCCTGCAGCAGCTCAACGGAAATATTGTCCGGAGACCGGACGAAAGCCATGCGACCGTCGCGCGGCGGCCGATTGATGGTGACTCCGGCATCGAGCAATCGCTGGCAGACGTCGTAGATGTTGTCGACCTGATACGCGACATGCCCAAAATTACGGCCCTCGCCGTAGTCTTCCGGGTCCCAGTTGTATGTGAGCTCCAGGCAGGCTTCTTCGTCACCGGGCGCCGCAATGAACACGAGCGTGAAGCGGCCCTGCTCATTGTCCCAGCGTCTGATTTCCCGCAAGCCCAGTTTGTTGCAATAGAAATCGAGTGACTCGTCCAGATCTGAAACTCGAACCATCGTATGCAGGTATTTCATTGGTTTTCCCTTACGACTAACCTCCGTGTCGAGGCAAACGTGCATGAGCGAATCGGGTAAAGCCATTATCTATGTGCCGGGCATGAAGCCCAAGCCGCCGGCAGCGATTCACCGCGCCAATCTGCTGCGCTGTCTGCTGGCAGGGCTGCAGCGACAGGACCCGGAGACGGCGCAAGAGCTCGCGGCCGACGACGCCGAGTCTTTCCGGCTCGTGCCGTGGCCCGGGATTTTCTATACGGAGGAAAAAGACCCGGCGCCCGATCAGCCGGGTGTGGACCGGGTGTGTCAGCTGCCTGGACCGGAGCCTCGCGACATCGAAGAAGCGGGCCACTGGCACAAACAGGTCGCGCGGATTATGTATTTGCTCTGCGACACCTTTCCATTCCTGGTGGACTGGGTTGCCAATCCGAACATCAAGGCGACACTGAAGGACAGCCTGCGATACCTCGACAACGCGAACGGCATTGGCTCACGGATCCAGGAGATGGTCGCCACGGAGCTGGATCGGGCTGCGCGCGAACAGCGCAAAATTCTGTTGGTGGCGCACAGCCTGGGCTCGGTGATTGCATGGGATGTCTTGTGGATTCTAAGTCGTCAGCATCGCACCGATCTGCGCGTTGACTTTCTGACCCTGGGCAGTCCGCTCGGCCTGAATTTCATGCGGCATCGCCTGCACGGTGCGCATGCGCATGGTGCGGAACGTTACCCCGACAATATCCGGCACTGGTGGAACCTGTCCGCAATCGGTGAATTGACGGCGCTGGATCGCAGGTTCGCGAACGACTATCGCGGCATGTTGCGTCGGGGCCTCGTGGACAGCATTACCGATGAGACTGATCTGTTGAACTATTTCCGTGGCCCGGAAGGACTGAATGTTCACAAGTGCTACGGCTACATGATCAACCCGCGCACGGCAGCGACGGTCTCGCGCTGGTGGCGAGGCGTCTAGGCCCCCGTCCGGGTATCCAGCACAATATCGATGCGCCTGTTCCTGGCCCGTCCCTCGCGCGTGCGGTTACCCGCTATCGGTCGCGTATCTCCGTAACCGACTGCACTCAGCCTGAAGCTCTGGATGCCGAGATTTTCGGCGAGGTAGTTCGCTACCGCCCGGGCCCGCTCCTCGGACAATTGCAGGTTCCGCTCCGGGTCGCCCGATGCATCCGTATGACCTTCGACACGCAGACTGCTGCCCGGAAAAATGTTGACCGCATCGCGCAGGCGGTCCAGCAAGGCCATCGCAGCGTCGTCCAGCCGCGCCGAACCGCTGCCGAACTGCAGGCCCACCATGCGCAAAATGAGCTGATTGCCGTCCCGCAGGACAATGGCCTCATCCGCCGCGAATAACTCCTCGACACTGGTGAACTGCTCGCGCAGGCGATCCCGGGCCTGCAATTCGCGCATCAGCGCGCTGCGTTCCGCGGTTGCACCACCGAGCCGGTCATCGAGTTCGCGAATTTCCTCCTCCAGCCCCGCGACCTGGATGCGCCGTTCTTCGAGCTCGGCCTCCAGGGTTGGAACCTTTTGCAGTTCCTCGCGCAGGCTCGCTTCGACTTCCGCGTAGCCGCGGGACAGATCTGCGGGTCGATCCGCGGTTTCCGCGAGCCGTCGCAGCGGCTCTTCCCAATCGAGCACGATGTCCTCCACGCTCAATTCACGGTCCTTCACCCGCGCGGCAATCCCGGCAATATGCAGTGCGTGTCGTGCCTCGTAGGCGGCGGTGGCCGCCAGTTCCCTGGCCCGGGCCGTTTGCGTCCGGTCGGCATCCAGTGTGTTCTCGGCGAGTTGCAGAGCGTCTCGAGCCAGGCCGATACTCCGCGGCGCGAACTTGTCGGCCTTTGCTTCGCCGGCTTGCGCCATCAGGCTCCGCGACGTCGTCAGATAGCGCGCCTTGATGGCGACAAGCTCGGCGCGATCGTATTCAGCCGCCGCCATCGCACCGCGCTCGATGGCTTCATTGAGATTGCCGTCCTCGAGCACCCGCGCAGCGTTGAACAGGCTCCGCTCCGCGTTTTCCCAGTCGGCCGGCGCCAGCCGAAAGGCTTCGGCAGCATTCGCCGCCGTGCGGGCCAGCAAGGTATCGCGGAAGCTGAGTTGCGCGAGCTCCAGGTGCTCGATGGCGGTCGTGAACTCCTGTCGCGCCTTTTCAAACCTCGGTGCCAGTTTTTGTGGATCCTGGCCGGCTTCGAGCTGTGCAGCGGCCTTCTCAAGGGCCCGCACGCCGCGCAGGTAGCTGTCTGGTGCCAGCAGCGCAGCATCGCGATTTTCCGCCTCCGCGCGGAGGGCCTGCAATTCTTCGAGTACGGTGGCATTCGACTGGGCTGCGGCAACGCCGGCGGTCAGCCACAGCACGCCGATTATGTCGCGCAGCGCCCTCATCGAGGCGGCCGGGGCGCCAGGATCGGGGCTGAAATCCTTGTCGCAGCAAGGTCTTGGCGGTGTACCCAATCTGTGGACCGTCTCACAGAAATCCCCGTCTTATGACCATAGTCTTGGCCCATGCGCGCGAAATACTACACGAGGTTTTTGTTGCGCTCGGCCGAGCAGGGCTTCGCCGACGAGTACAGCGGTGTCGTGGAATTGAACACCGCGGCCAACCGCGTACTCGATCCTGACGAGATCGAAGAACTGCTGGCAGTCAATTTCGAAATGGAAGCCGAAGACGTGGAGTTATTGAACTGGTCCCGGCTTCATTGACGATTACGCAGATGTCGCTTGCTCATTGACTATCGAGCAAGGCTGAAGACTTCCCCCTGTATTGCCCGGCCTTAGTGCCGGGCTTTTTTTGGCCGGCTGCCGGACCCCGGTTTTCGGTAGGGGTCGGGCCGTGCGAAAATTACCGGTCAGTCAATGGCGGTACTACCTGTGAGCGAATTCAAAGGCATTCCAATTACGCGCAGCGGCGAGAAATACTCGACCGAGTCGGGATTTACGGCCGTCAAGAACGGCGTTAATCGGACCCGGGGATTCGCCGACACGCCAATCGAGCGCAAGCCGACCTGGTTGCGGGCGAAGCTGCCGACCGGCAGCGGATACGCGGCAATGCGGGAGAATGTGCGGGAGCATCGACTGAGCACGGTGTGCGAGGAATCCATCTGCCCGAATATCGGCGAGTGCTGGAATGCGGGCACCGCGACGATCATGCTCATGGGTAGCGTTTGCACACGGGCCTGCCGCTTCTGCGCGGTCGATACCGGCAATCCCGGGGGGCTGCTGGCCGGGGATGAGCCGGAGCAGGCGGCCCGTTCGGTCGAACTGATGGGCCTGAAGTACATCGTGCTGACGTCGGTAGACCGGGATGATCTGGACGATGGGGGTGCCGGTCACTATGCCGCCTGCATCGAGGCCATCAAGCGCCGTAACCCGGCAACTGCGGTCGAGGCCCTGACACCGGACTTCCAGGGAGATACGACTGCGGTGCGCACGGTCGTGTCGACGCCGCTGTCGGTGTTCGCTCACAACGTGGAGACGGTTGAAAGACTGACAGCGCGGGTGCGCGATCCCCGTGCCGGCTATGCGCAATCCCTGCAGGTGCTCGAAGCTGCCAAGGAATTTCGGCCGGAACTGCTGACCAAAAGCAGCCTGATGCTCGGGCTTGGTGAGACTGACGAAGAGATCGTCGTGGCGATGCAGGACTTGCGCGCCCGCGGTGTCGATCTGCTGACGTTGGGCCAGTACCTGCGCCCGACCGTGAATCATCTGCCGGTCGAGCGTTTCGTGCAGCCGTCGGAATTCGCCCGTTATCGTGAGCTCGGCCTCGAGCACGGCTTTGTGGAAGTCGTCGCCGGTCCGCTGGTCCGTTCCAGTTACCGGGCGGAGCGCGCGCTCGAGAAAAACAACGCCGGTCTTGGCGAGTAGTTGCGGGATAGATCGTCATGGCTGAATTTTTTGCCGATTACGGCCTGTTTCTGGCCAAAACGCTGACCCTGCTGGTCGCGCTGGGTGTAGCAGTCGTCATCATCGCCAGCGCGTCGCGTCGCGGGGTTCAGCCTGCCGGACTCAAGGTCGACAAGCTGAACGACAGCATCCGCAACAACACGCGCGTCGTGCAGCGCGCCGTGATGAACAAGGACGAATTCAAGAAACAGGCCAAGGTCGACAAGAAGGCGCAAAAAGCTGCCGACAAGACAAGCACGGCACGCAAACGTTACTTCGTGCTCGACTTCAAGGGTGACATTCGCGCGACTGCAGTGGCGCACCTGCGCGAGGAAATCAGCGCGGTGGTCGGCGTCGCGGGTGACCAGGACGAGGTGGTCCTGCGCCTGGAAAATCCCGGTGGCGCCGTGCATGAACACGGCCTGGCCGCGTCGCAGTTGCTGCGCTTGAAGAACCGCGGTATTCCGCTGACCGTGATCGTCGACAAGGTTGCGGCAAGTGGTGGTTATCTCATGGCCTGCATTGCCGATCGTATTGTTGCGGCGCCGTTCGCGGTGCTGGGTTCGATCGGCGTTATTGCCCAGCTGCCTAATTTCAACCGCGCGCTGAAAGACAAAGGCGTGGATTTCGAGCAGATCACAGCTGGAAAATACAAACGCACGGTGACGATGTTTGGTGAGAACACCGACGAGGATCGCGCCAAGCTCCGTGAGGAGCTGGAGGAGGTGCACGAGCTCTTCAAGGCCATGGTGACCGAACATCGCCCGGCCCTGGATCTGGGGCGCGTCGCGACAGGTGAGCACTGGTACGGCACACGTGCGCTGGAGCTGGGCCTGGTGGACGAGCTGGGTTCCAGTGACGATTATCTGCTGCATGCCGCCGAGGATGGCGATCTGTTCAAGGTCACGTGGAAGGGCAAGCCGAACCTGCAGGAGAAAATACTGTCCATGATGGAAACAGCGGCCGAACGACTGGGTTTCGACGGCCGCGGCCTCTAGCCGATCGGCCGGGTCAACCATTTTGGTGCAGGGCCGTTAAAATATCGTAATAGTGCGATGTTGCGATGCGAATGAACAAGCTGCTAAAGATCTGTGGCGTCGTTGCGGCCCTCGCGGGCTGCGCCGGCTTGCCGCTGGTGAGTGAAACCGAACTCGAGAGCGAGTCGGAAGCCCAGTTCCGGCAGATGCGCAATACCACGCCAATTTCAACCGATGCCAAGACGCGCAGCTACATCAATTGCGTGGCGCAGGCGATCGTCGATGAACTCGAGGAGCCCTACGCGAGCAGACTGTGGGAGGTGGAGGTTTTCGACAACGAAGCCATCAATGCATTCGCCATGCCGGGTGGCAAGATCGGCATCTTCACCGGCATTTTCAAAGCGGCCGAAAACCAGGATCAGCTCGGCGCGGTCATTGGTCACGAGGTTGCGCACGTCACCCAGCGGCACTCGCTGGAACGGGTCAACCGCGAGTTGACCCAGCAGGGCGTGATCTCCATTGGCACGGCGGCGGCCGGCATAGGCGGCGCGGCGGCCGGCGCGGTCCAGACGGCCGCGCAGATCGGTCTGAGTCTGCCTTATGGTCGTGGTCAGGAAAGCGAAGCCGACATCGTGGGTATCTATTACATGGCTGATGCCGGCTTCGATCCGCGGGCCAGCGTGCAGCTCTGGAAGAACATGGAACGTGAGCAGGATCTCGCGCCGCCGCAATGGCTTTCCACCCACCCGTCGTCCGACAACCGGATCCAGGACTTGATCGAGGCGCTACCGGAAGCGCTGAGCCGTTACAATGCGGCGAAGGCAGCCGGCAAGGATCCGCGCTGCGACTGAACCTCAATCAGTCTTCCGGGTCGACAGGGTTGGTATGCAAAGCCTCCGGGCGTTTCTAGATCAGCGTAGTTTGTTCACAGCCGCGGCCGTGCTGACCCTGCCGGGCTGCGGTCTCGTCGACTCCGTCTTTCAGACACCCGACTGGGCGCGCCAGCAGGCCGAACCGGCACGGCAATCCGAGCCTTTGCCGCCGCTCCCGACGAATCAGTTCGTGCTGGCGAACGGCGATGACGTGGTCGGCGCGATCCAGATCGTCAATGCCACGCACCATGACACCTTTGTCGAAATCGCGCGTAACTACGGTCTGGGATTCGATGAAATCAAGGATGCGAATCCGGACGTCGATCCGTGGTTGCCAGGCGAGGGTACGCCGATCGTGCTGCCAACCCGTTACGTGTTGCCGGAGGCGCCACGCCAGGGGATCGTGCTGAATGTGGCCACGAAGCGCCTGTTCTACTATCCGCCGCGAATCGACGGTGAGCCGCAAACCGTCGAGACCTACCCGATCGGTATCGGTCGTGATGGCTGGGCCACGCCCACCGGGGAGACCACGGTAACTTCCAAGGGCCGCGATCCCGTCTGGTATGTGCCGGCTTCAATCCGCAGGGAACACGCTGAAGCTGGTGATCCCTTGCCGCCGCAGGTGCCACCTGGCCCCGATAATCCCCTGGGCAGCCACGTGATCGTCCTGGGTTTGCCCGGATACCTGATCCACGGCACCAACAAGCCTGCCGGAGTCGGTATGCGCGTCAGTCATGGCTGCGTCCGACTGTTTCCAGAGGACATCGAGCACCTGTTCGAGCAGATCCCGATTGGCACCGAGGTCCGCATCGTGAACCAGCCCTTCCTGCTTGGCTGGCAGGCGGGCGATCTGCTGCTGGAAGCTCATCCGCCGCTCGTCGAAGATGAGCGCGACTGGCTGGGTAGCCTGGAACCGCGGGCCCGGGCCAGCCTGGTCGATAGCCTGGAGGCCGCGCCCGAACAGGTCCCGGAGCTGGATGCCGAGCGGATTACCGTGATCGCCGGGGGGCAGCGTGGTTTCCCGGTTTCGGTTCTCGATGGGGGCTGGGACACGGCCAAAACGCTCCGAAATGCCCGCTGGGTCGAGAATGTGATCATCCATGAGCAGGTTGCGGACATAATATCTCCGTAATTTGTGACCCACTTTGCAGATTGATTATCAGGAAACCCGGATAAGTGCTTGATTATGTCTGGCCCGTGTGCCAGATTTACCGTGCTCGCCGTTGTGCGCAATGGGGGTGAGCAATGGGTTTTTTTGAGGGTTTCCGGCACTAATCCGGCGTTTTCAGTCGGGGTATCCAGCCTGTAGGGACCCGTAGCTAGCTGCGGCAGCTTCGGTGAGGAGGGAGCACCAATGCAGAGTCACGTTTTCCGTTGGCTGACCTTGTCAGCTTTTCTGGCTGTTTCCGGGCTGGCGCAAGCGCAGAGCACGGGCATTTCCTGGACCTACGTCGAGGCGGCCTATCAGACCACCGAATTTGATCTCGGCGTAGCCGATCTCGATGGCGACGGCCCATTATTCGCGGGTTCGCTGGCGCTGGGTGATTACATGCATGCCTTTGCGTCTTTCCAGAACAGCGCGCTGGACAACCTGTTTGGCGTCGATCCCGGTGACATTGGGCAGTACGAGTTTGGCTTTGGTTTTCATACGCCGGTTACCAAGCCCAGAAACGATCGTCTGTACAGCGATCGCATGAGCGCGTTTTTCAATGCGCAGTACCTCGGCCTGGATCCTGACACGGGTTCGGATGCCGATGGCTGGGGTCTCGATGTCGGCGTGCGCATGGTCAATTTCACGGCATGGGAATTCATCGGCAGCGCGGGTTACGAGAAATTCGAGAGCGTC
Organism: Gammaproteobacteria bacterium; assembly: GCA_030066665.1. GTDB lineage: Bacteria > Pseudomonadota > Gammaproteobacteria > Steroidobacterales > J054. The sequence goes on along the minus strand of JASJBD010000059.1, from coordinate 39 downwards.
GACGGCGAACTGACGCTGAAAGCCAGGTTGCTGTTCCAG
>JASJBD010000002.1 GCA_030066665.1 Gammaproteobacteria bacterium | reverse complement strand
CGATGTCGTACCACGCGCGCATGACCATGCCGGCATTGATCGTCACGGGACGCATCGGGGCATTCGGGAACACGTAACGAACCGGGCGTTCCGGACCCAGGTCAAGGATCGGCACGACCGGTTCGAAATCATGTGCATCGGCGCCAAGGCCATGCAGCCAGATAACCGCGGCCACAGGGTCGGGTCCGGTCAGGTGTTCGATGGTTTCCAGGTCGGTCATGGCGCGCCTATTGCCGAAAGACGCGCATGGTAGCGAATTGACGCGGTGGTCCGGTTGCGACCGGGACGGATTGACTTTCCCTCGGAACCTGATAATATGCACATCCTTATTATTTTATGCGCATACATTCATGCCTATCACCCGGGAAAATCGGGAGCGGCGGCAGCGGGCCATTCGGGAAATCCTCCAGGATCAGCCAGTTGGCAGGCAGTCCGAGCTCGTGGCACTGCTGGAGCAGCAGGGTATTCCTGCGACCCAATCCAGCGTCAGTCGCGACCTGCGCGAACTCGGTATCGCCAAGCTCGGCGAGGCCTATGCGCCGGCGCTGACAACCCAACCGGCTGACAATCCGCCGCCGCCCGCGGACTTTGTGCGCAGCGTCCGCAACGCAGGTGCCAACCTGATGGTCATACGCACCGCGATCGGCGCGGCGTCGCGCGTCGCGGTTTACCTGGACCGATCCGGCTGGCCCGAAATCGTCGGCACCATTTCAGGCGACGATACCGTGTTTATCGCGACCGAATCGGGCGCCGCACAGCAACGGCTGACCGCCCGGCTCCGGACCTATTTTCCCTGCTGAACGTTCAGTAGAAACTCAGGAATACGCGTCATGACCAGCAACAACTCACCCATCGTCCTGGCCTTCTCCGGAGGACTCGACACATCTTTTTGCGTGCCCTGGCTGAAAGAAACCCATGACCGTCCGGTGATAACGATCACCATCAATACCGGCGGTCTCGATGCGACCGCGGCCCGGGACCTCGAAGCGCACGCCTTGGCGCTGGGTGCACAGGAACACGTGCTCGTGGAAGCGCGGCCGAGATTCTTCGACCAGGTGCTGCGTTTCCTGATCGCGGGCAATGTCCGGCGCGGTCACTTTTACCCGCTATGCGTCGGGGCCGAGCGTGGTATCCAGGCGACGCTGATGGCGGAAGTAGCGGGCACACGCGGCAGTGACACAGTGGCTCATGGTTGCACTGCAGCCGGTAACGACCAGGTTCGCTTCGAGGTCGCACTTCGAACCGTCAATCCATCCCTGACGGTGCTCGCTCCCGTGCGGGACAACGCGTTCGTGCGCGACGCACAAGTCAGGTTTCTCGAGGAGCGGCAAATGCCGGTCCCGGCGAAGGGCTCGGCCTACTCGATCAATCGGGGCCTGTGGGGTGTGACCATCGGCGGTACCGAGACGCTGGATTCGAAAGCGAGCATTCCCGAGGACGCCTGGGTGTTGTCACCCGGAGCGCTGGCCACCACGCGCGCGCCGGAGCGGCATGTGATTGGCTTCGAACAGGGCGTGCCGGTCAGCCTCGACGGCGAAAGCCTCGATCCGGTAGCGCTGATCGAAACGATCGAGCAGCTGGCGGGGCCGTTCGGTATCGGTCGCGGCATTCATCTTGGGGATACCGTTCTTGGCACCAAGGGCCGGGTCGCATTTGAGGCGCCGGCCGCGGAAATCTTGCTGACCGCACACCGCGAGCTGGAAAAGCTCGTCCTGACTGGTCTGCAGCAACGCGTCAAGGACAGCGTCGCGGCAACCTATGGTGACTTTGTTCACGAGGGCAAGCAGCTCGATCCCGTGTGTCGTGATATCGAGGCGCTGCTTGAGTCCTCGCAGGCGCGAGTCACCGGCAGCGTGACGCTGGAATTCCGCACCGGCAGCGTGTTCGTCGAAGGCGTGCAATCACCGCATTCCCTGATGGCGGCGACCAGGGGCGTATACGGCGAAGCGGCCGGCGAGTGGACCGCGCAGGACGCGCTCGGCTATTCGAAGATCCTGGCGCTGACCGGCATGTTGCAGACCAGGGCTGCCGGGGCGGAGTCGTGAAAACCATCATTGCGGACAAGATCGCTTCGGTCGCACAACATCTCGACCTGAAGCGGGAATTGCGGGTGGCGACCGACATTCCCTGCGAGGAAGGCGTGCTCGTGGCAGCCGAGATCCTGAATAGCAAGACCAGTTACAACATGCTCGAGCTGAGCAGCGGACGCATGGCCAAGGTTCGGCCCGGCGATATCATTGTTGGCGCACTCGGACATCGCAAAGCGTTGTTCGGTTATTCCGGCCATCTGCCCTCGGCCGTCGCCGTCGGCGATGTCTTGCAGGTCCTGAACATCGGCGGCGTGCTGGGCGTCTGCGATTCCGTGAACGCGAATTTCGGCGCGCCATTCGATGCCCGGGTGCTTGGCAGCGTGCTGCATTTCCCGTACCTGGGCGAGCGCATCGGCGTGCCGGCGCGGGTTGGCGCGAGCCAGCTCGATCAGGATGCGCCGGCCAACACGGCGGGCGTGCCGGTTGTCGCCATCGCCGGCACGTGTATGAATTCAGGCAAGACCGCCGCCGCCTGCGCGATCATCAGTCGCCTGCGACATCACGGCCTGACCGTCGATGCCTTCAAGGCCACGGGCGTGTCATTGCGCCGGGATATTCTGGCGATGGAGGATGCCGGCGCGCGGAACACCGCAATCTTTACGGACTTCGGCGTTGTCAGCACCACTGCCGATAACGGACCGTCAGTAACCCGAATGATGCTGACGCAGCTCGCGGCGAATCGCCCGGACGTCATTGTGTATGAACTGGGTGACGGCATCCTGGGCGCTTACGGCGTCGAGGCAATCCTGCGGGATCCGGGCGTGCGCAAGTCGCTGAGCTGCCTGGTGTTGTGCGCGAATGATCCGGTCGCGGCCTGGGGCGGCGCCAGGCTGCTGCGCGAGGAATTCGACCTGGAACCCGATATTGTTACGGGCCCGGCGACCGACAATGTCGTCGGCCGCGACATCATCAATGATCGCCTGAGCCTGCAGGCAATCAATGCGGTGACGGATGGCAGTGCCCTGGGTGACGCGGTCGCTGCCAGTGTCGAACTCGGTCCCGCGGAGAAATGAGCATGGCCCGCATACCCGTCATGGTGCTCGGCGGCAGCGGCTACGTAGCCGGGGAATTACTGCGGCTGCTGGCCACGCATCCACGGCTGGAGGTGGCCGCGGTGCTGTCCGAGAGTCGCGCCGGCGACCGGGTCAGCGACGTGTTCCCGCAGTTACAGACCAGGTACGGCGACCTGCGCTTCGGCGATCGCCGAAGTCTGCTGGCACAACTGCCGGCCGGGCGGCTCGGTTTGTTCTCGGCCGCGCCTCACGGTGCCAGCGCCGCACTGATCGCCGAATTCGTACAGGCTGCCGGAGCCGCCGCGACCGAGCTGACGGTCGTCGATGTGTCCGCGGATTTCCGCTATGAGAATCCTGAAGACTACGCGGCCGTGTACGGGCAACCCCATGGCGCGCCGACACTGCTGACGCAGTTCACGGCCGCGTTGCCAGAGCACCTTGCCGTTAGTGAGCGGCCGCACATCGGCCATCCGGGCTGCTTTGCAACCGCGCTGCTGCTGGCGACTGTGCCATTACTCGAGCTCGGCCTGACCCGCGGCGGCCTGCACGCGAGCGGCGTGACCGGGAGTACGGGTTCCGGTCGTTCGCCGCTCGCAACCACGCATCATCCCGAACGTCATTCGAACCTGTTCGCCTACAAACCGCTGGCCCACCGGCATGCACCGGAGGTCACCGGCATCTGCGCGCAGCTCACGGGCAAACACGCGGCATTGCATTTCGTGCCGCACTCCGGGCCGTTTGCGCGCGGCATTCACCTGACGCTGCAGGCGCAGCTGGAAACTGCGAAATCAGGCGACGAGCTGCGCGGATTGCTGGCGGATTTCTATGCCAGCAGCCAGTTCGTGCAGGTTCGCGATGGCACACCACGGATCAAGGATGTGGTTGGCAGCAATTTTGCGCATCTCGGGATTGCCACCGATGGCGATGCTGTAGCCGTGTTCGTCGCGATCGACAACCTGGTCAAGGGCGCGGCTGGCGGCGCAATCCAATGGATGAACCGCCAGCTAGACCTGCCTGAATCCAGCGGGCTCGACGCGCCCGCGATGGCCTGGGCGTAACGGAGCCGACCGGTCATGCATGCGAAAGACATGGAAGCCCGACACTTGTTGCAGGTTTACGGCCAGCTGGCGATCGAACCCGACGCGGGCGACGGCGTGTACCTGCTCGACGGTGACCGGCGTATTCTCGACCTGTACGGTGGGCACGCGGTTGCGGCGCTCGGTTACGGGCATCCGGAATTGCTGGACGTGCTGCAGTCTCAAGCCGGCAGGCTCTTCTTTCAGAGTAATGCCGTAGCCATGCAGGTGCGAGCCAGGGCTGCGGACGCACTGGCCGAATTCGCGCCGCGTAATCTCGAGCGGGTTTTCTTCGTCAACAGCGGGGCGGAAGCCAACGAGAACGCGCTGCGACTGGCGTGCCGGCTCACCGGCCGGCAACACATCGCCGCAATTGAACATGGCTTTCACGGCCGGACCGCGGCGGCCGGCGCCGCCACCTGGGGCGCGTCCCGCTGGTACGGGTTTCCGCGCAAACCGTTCGACGTCGACTTCATTCCGCGCGACAACGTTGCCGCTGTGGGCGACCTCGTGTCGGGCGATACTGCCGCGGTCATCGTGGAACTGGTGCAGGGCGTCGCGGGCGCCGTCGACCTGGACACGGATTTCGTGCAAGCGATCGCGGCCGCCTGCGAGGCCCATGGTGCATTGCTGATCGTCGATGAAGTGCAATCCGGCATCGGGCGATGCGGCCAGGCCTTTGCCGCCGATATCTACGGCGTGCAGCCCGACATGATTACCGCAGCGAAATCGCTCGGCGCCGGTTTTCCCTGCGGCGCAGTACTGACGACCGCGGATGTGGCGAGCGCCACCGGCAAGGGCGACCTGGGCACGACTTTCGGGGGCGGCCCGCTCGCGTGCGCGCTGATCGAAAAGGTCATCGAGGTCATCCGGCGCGACGACCTGATGAAAAACGTGCGCGAACTGCACGCCCGACTGGCAGCGGCGTTGCCGCTGGGACCAGTCGAGAGGCTGCAGGGAATTGGCTTCCTGGCCGGGCTGCGCTGCACGCGGCCAGCGGCGGAGGTGCAAAGGGAATTGCTGGAGCAGGATATCCTGACGGGCTCGAGCGCAGACCCGGCCGTCATCCGCCTGTTGCCGCCACTGACCCTGGGTACAGAACACATCGATCAACTGTTGGAAATACTCGCGGCGCTGCCCGCGAACTGAACTAAGGTAACGATATGAAGGACTTTCACGATCTCGCCGATTATTCCGTCGCCGAAATTCAGGCGCTGCTGGACCTGGCAGCCCGGCTGCAACACAACCCGGAACCGCGGGCGCTGGAGGGCAAAATTCTCGCGCTGCTGTTCATGAGTCCATCGTTGCGCACGCTGGCCTCGTTCCAGGCCGCGATGTCACGTCTGGGTGGCGGCGCATTCGTGATCTCACCCAACATGTCCATTCACGGGATCGAGACCCGACCCGGTATCGTGATGGATGGCATGGCCGCCGAACACATTCGCGAGGCGGTCCCCGTCATTGCCTCCTACGCCGATGCGATCGGCATCCGCGCATTCGCCGAGCGCCGGAACCTCGACGACGATCTTGCCGACCTCGAATACAACGCGATGCGCGACCTGGTCGAAATTCCACTGATCAACATGGAATCCGCGATCCAGCACCCCTGCCAGAGCCTGGCCGACTGGAAGACGCTGGACGACATCGGCATGCCCAAGAACGGCGGCCGCTTCGTGCTGAGCTGGGCCTCGCACCCGAACCCGTTGCCACTGGCGGTGCCGGCTACGACAGTAAAAATGGCGGCAATGCGCGGCATGGATGTCACCGTGTTGCGGCCCGAAGGGTTCGAACTGCCGGATGCCATCATGCAGCAGGCGCGCGACCTGGCCGCCGCGTCCGGCGGCTCGGTGCGTGAAACCACGGACCGTGATGACGCCATGAACGGGGCGCAGGTGATCTACGCCAAGTCCTGGTCATCGACGCGACATTACGGCGATAAGAAAGCGGATGGTGATCTGCGACGTCAACACGAGGACTGGTGCGTGGACGAGCCGTGGTTTGCCAATGCAGCGGACGACTGTCGCTTCATGCATTGCCTGCCGGTGCGACGCGGAATCGTGGTAGCCGATCGCATTCTCGATGGCCCGCGCAGTGTCGTTATCCAGGAAGCGCAAAATCGCATGTTCGCGCAAATGGCGGTCCTGCACGCGATGCTTGCCTGATGCGGACAATGGCAATGGAAACGCAGAGCAACAGGGATATCGTCGTTGCGGCGTTGAAACATGCCGCGCCCTACGTGCGCATGTATCGCGGCAAGACCTTCGTGCTGAAAGTCGGGGGAGAGATCTTCGCGACAACCGAAGGCACGCGCGCCCTGGTCGAGCAAATCGCGATCCTGCACCAGGTTGGTATCAGGATAGTTCTGGTACACGGCGGGGGACCCCAGTCGACACAGTTGGCCGAAGCCCTGGGGATCCCGACGCAGTTCATTCAGGGCCGGCGTGTTACGGATGAGCATGCGCTCGAGGTCGCGGCGATGGTCCTGAACGGGCAGATCAACACCCGGATCCTGGCAGCGTGCCGGGACCTGGACCTGCCCGCGGTTGGCATCAGCGGCGTCGACGCCGGCCTGATACGCGCCCATCGTCGACCGCCGGTAAACCTGGATGGGCACGATGCGGGACCGGTCGATTTCGGTTTTGTCGGTGACATCGAGTCCGTGGACGCCGACGTGCTGCGGGCACAACTGGCCAATGGCCTGATGCCCGTGATCAGCCCGCTATCGGCCGACCGCGCCGGCACCTTGCTGAACATCAATGCGGATACGGTCGCGGCCGCGCTGGCTGCCGAACTCGATGCTGAGAAGCTGATCCTGACGACCGGCGCACCGGGCATTCTTGAAGACCGTAACGACGCGGCTTCGATCGTGTCCTATATCGACCTCGAGGGTCTACAACGGCTGCGTGATGCCGGCTCCCTCGCCGAGGGCATGTTGCCAAAAGCGGCCGCTATCGAGGCTGCGATCAACGGCGGTGTGGCCCGCGTCCACGTGATCTCTTACAAGCTGCCGGACAGCCTGTTGCTCGAGGTCTTCACGAATGAAGGCACGGGCACGCTGGTGGTCGATAATGTCGGCACCCTGTCGGAAGCGGAGCAGGCACCCGTCGGCTGAGAGCGAACCGAATCATGAGACTCTGGGACAAAGGCCTGCCGCTGGACGAACGCGTGTTGCGATACACGGCCGGCGAAGATCATTTGCTCGATGGCCGGCTGGTCGAGTACGACGTGCGCGCGTCGATTGCACACGCCAACATGCTTTGCCAGCAGCAGTTGCTTTCGACGGACGATTGCGACCGGATCACTGCGGCCCTGCGTGAGCTCGCGGAACAGCACGCCCGGGGCGACTGGTCCATCGGCCTCGATGACGAGGACGTGCACACCGCGCTGGAAAAACGCCTGACGGCAGCGGTTGGGGATGCGGGGAAGCGCATTCACCTCGGCCGGTCACGCAATGACCAGGTGCTGGCCGCGTTACGCCTGTATCTGCTCGACGCTGCCGACAATCTCGAGAACGCGGCAGACGAGGTCGCCGATGCGCTCACGGAGCTGGGCCAGCGCGAGGCCGATACGGAGCTGCCGGGTTACACCCATATGCAGCAGGCGATGCCGAGCTCGGTTCATCTCTGGGCAGAGGGCTTTGCGGCCGAGTTGCGTGACGATGCCGAAGGCATCGCAGCGAGCCGCAGGCGGATTTCGAAGAACCCGCTCGGCAGCGCCGCCGGCTACGGTGTTCCCGGCCTGCCCATCGACCGTGACCAGACCGGGGATGAACTGGGTTTCGACACCGTTCACGACCCGGTTACTGCGGTGCAATTGTCGCGCGGCAAGGCTGAAGCGGGCCTGATCTTTGAACTCTGTTTGCTGATGCAGGACCTCGGCCGGCTGTCCGCGGACCTGTTGCTGTTTTACACGCAGGAATTCGCCTACGTGGACTTGCCCGACAGCATGACCACCGGCTCATCGATCATGCCGCAGAAACGGAACCCGGACGTGCTCGAACTCGTGCGCGGTGCAACTGCCACCCTGCAGGGTAGTCTGCTGGAGGTTATGACCCTCCCCGGCAAGCTTCCATCCGGCTACCAACGCGACCTGCAACGCATGAAGGCGCCGTTGTTCCGCGCCATCGACCTGAGCCTCGATTCCTGCATCATCATGGCGCAGCTCATTCGCGAGATTGAGTTTCTACCCGACAATGTCATGCTCGATGAGGGCATATTCGCGGCGGGTCATGCCAATCGCCTGGTACTGGAGGAAGGCATCAGCTTCCGCGAGGCCTATCGACGCGTGGCCAGCGATCTGCGCGACGACACCGATGATTGATCGGCGTCTCGTCCTGTTGTGCAGCTTGCTGCCCCTGGCAGGATGCGGTCTGAAGGGCGATCTCTATTTGCCACCGGAGCAGCCACCGGCTGACGCAACGCCGGCTGACGAGCCGCCCGACGACGAAAACAACGACGCCGACGAACAACGCTGAACCATGGCTGCCGCCAAGACACTCGTGCTCGTGGATGGGTCTTCGTACCTGTACAGGGCGTTCCACGCGTTGCCGGAGCTCGAGACTTCGTCGGGCGAACCGACCGGTGCAATCCACGGCGTACTGAACATGCTGAACAAGCTGCAGCGCGATCTGGAGCCCAGCCATATCGCAGTGGTCTTCGATGCGCCGGGAAAGACGTTCCGTGATGAGATCTTCGCCGAGTACAAAGCCAACCGGCCGCCGATGCCCGACGTGTTGCGCGCCCAGGTGCAGCCCTTGCTCGATGCCGTTGCCGCGAGTGGCCTGCCACTGTTACGCATTGACGGTGTTGAAGCCGACGACGTGATAGGGACGCTGGCGACAGCCGCCGCCGGGGAAAAAATGGCCGTCGTCATCGTCACGGGCGACAAGGACATGGCGCAGCTCGTCACCGAGCGAATCACCTTGCTCGACACCATGCCGCGCGGGCCGGGACAGACGGCGCGCGCAACCGATGCAGACGGAGTGGTCGAGCGGTTCGGCGTGCGGCCCGACCAGATCATCGACTACCTCGCGCTGGTCGGCGACAGCTCGGACAATATTCCTGGCGTGCCAAAGGTCGGTGCCAAGACAGCGGTTGCGTTGCTGCAGCATTTCGAACATGTCGACGACATCCTGGGAGGCCTGGACCAGGTTGCGACGCTGGAGATTCGCGGTGCCAAGAGTCTTGCGCAGCGACTCGAAGAGCATCGCGACACCTTGCTGATGTCCCGCGACCTCGCGACGATTCGCTGCGACATCCAACTGGCAAGTCGGCCCGCGGCACTGCAGCCTGCGGAGCCCGACCTGCCGCGCCTGCGCGAACTCTACGGTCGACTCGAGCTGCGCCGGTTGCTGGAGGGTTTGCCGGATGCCGCCCACACGCCCGTTGCCGGCACGTCCCGGTCCGGTGACTACGACGTCATCCAGACAAAGAAGGCCCTGACCGCCTGGATGAAACGGCTGAAGAAGGCCCAGCGGGTTGCGTTCGACACCGAGACCGACAGCCTCAATTACATGCGCGCGCAGGTGGTAGGCCTGTCGTTCGCCGTCGCGCCCGGCGAAGCAGCCTATCTGCCGGTTGCTCACAGCGGGCCGGATGCGCCAAAGCAACTCGACCGTGACGAGGTCCTGCAGATCCTGCAGCCGTGGCTGGAAGATCCAGCGGTCGAAAAGATTGGTCACCACCTGAAATACGACGCGCATGTCCTGCGAAACCATGGCATCGAGCTGGCGGGCATGGCCTGGGACACGATGCTGGAGTCCTATGTATTGAACAGTGCGACCACGCGTCACGACCTGGATTCGGTCGCGAAGAAGTATCTCGGCGTCGAAACCATCCATTTCGAGGACGTGGCCGGCAAAGGCGCAAAGCAAATTAGTTTTGACCAGGTACCGCTGGACCAGGCAGCTCCATACGCCGCCGAGGATGCAGATATCGCCCTGCGTCTGCACGAAACGCTGTGGCCGCAAATCGAAAACACCGGCGCGGTGGCCAACGTCTATCAGGAGATCGAGCAACCACTGGTCAGGGTGTTGCTCGATATGGAGCACCAGGGCGTGAAGGTCGATACCAGGTTGCTGGCCAGGCTCAGCAAAGAATTTGCCAACGAGATTGCAGACCTGGAACAGGCGGCCCACGATGAGGCCGGCCGGCCGTTCAACCTCGGCTCGCCGAAGCAGCTGCAAGAAATCCTGTACGACGAACTGGAGCTGCCCGTATTGCGCAAGACACCAAAGGGTCAGCCGTCCACCGCCGAGGATGTCCTCGCGGATCTGGCAGATGACCACGAACTGCCGCGACTGATCCTCGCTTACCGCAGCCTCAGCAAGCTCAAATCCACTTACACGGACAAACTCCCGGCCCAGGTCAACGACGCGACTGGCCGGATTCACACTTCGTATCACCAGGCCGTCGCGAATACCGGTCGCCTGTCATCGTCGGATCCGAACCTGCAGAACATCCCGATTCGCACCGCCGAGGGCCGCCGGATCAGGCAGGCCTTTGTTGCACCGAAAGGCTACCGGCTCGTCGCAGCCGATTACTCGCAGATCGAGTTGCGGATCATGGCGCACCTGTCCGGCGATGCCGGCCTGCTCGACGCCTTTGCGGACGACCAGGACATCCACCGGGCAACCGCCGCGGAGGTTTTCGGTATTGCACTCGACGCCGTGACTGCCGATCAGCGCCGTTCGGCGAAGGCAATCAACTTCGGTCTGATCTACGGCATGTCGGCCTTTGGCCTCGCCCGCCAGCTGGGCATTAGCCGGCACGAGGCGCAGGGCTACGTAGACCTGTATTTCTCGCGCTACCCGGGTGTCCAGGACTACATGGAGTCGACCCGCAAACTGGCGCACGAGCAGGGATTTGTCGAGACCGTGTTCGGCCGGCGGCTATATCTGCCCGATATCAACGCCCGGCAGGCGCAACGCCGCCAGTATGCGGAGCGCAGCGCGATTAATGCCCCAATGCAGGGCACCGCCGCCGACATCATCAAGCGGGCCATGCTCGAAGTGGCCGCGTGGCTCGAAGACAGCGGTGTCGATGCCCGCCTGATCATGCAGGTTCATGACGAGCTGGTGCTCGAGGCGAGGCAGAGCATTGTCGACGAGGTCCAGGGCCGGCTGGTCGAACTGATGGCGGGCGCAGCCGATCTTAAGGTGCCACTCAAAGTCGACGTCAGCAGCGGGCTGAACTGGGACGAGGCGCATTGAAGCCCCCGAGCCATAGGGTGCAACGCGGCATTCAGCCGGGTTGAACTTTCGGAATTAGACCCAATCTAAGGGTACGGACGCATATGGCGTCCCCCGCTATCCTCCCTGAGCGGGCAATAACAACCGGTCACCCCAAGCCGGTTGAGTTGGCCTCGGACGTTCCCCTGTACTCCGCGTCCGAGGCCTCTTTTTGTCCGCCCTCGAGGAACTCCTGCAGCCGGCTGCGGGCCGTATCGATGCCCTGGGATTTCAGCGCCGAAAACAGCTGCACCGTGGCGATACCTTCCAGTTCCCGCCGCACCTGGGTCAGCGCTTTTGCGGCCGCTTCGCGTTTCAGCTTGTCAGCCTTTGTTAGCAGGACGTGCACCGGACAGTCGATATCGCGGCACCAATCGAGCATCTGCCAGTCGAAGTCGCCCAACAGGCGGCGCGAGTCAACCACCAGCAGCAAACCGGCCAGCGACTGGCGATGCTCGAAGTAGTCGACCAGCAAGCCGCGCCAGTGGTCCTGTAGCGCCCGGGAGACCCGCGCGTAGCCATAGCCGGGGAGGTCCACGAGGCGCTGATCCGGCGCCAGCGCGAAGAAATTGATCAACTGTGTCCGCCCAGGGCTCTTGCTGGTCCGGGCAAAACCCCGCCGGTTGACGATGGCGTTGATCGCGCTGGACTTCCCGGCATTCGAGCGCCCGGCGAACGCGACCTCAGCGCCGGTATCCGGCACAAACTGGTCCACGGTAAATGCACTGATCAGGAAGCGGGCATCGGGATAGAGAGACATGCTGACGCTCCGCTACGGTGGCCGAGAACCTGGCCGATTGGTGTAGAATCCGCCGCTCGTTTGAGTTTAGCACGGGTGCTGCGCCTTGCCGGGCCACCCCTCGCCGACGCAAATTGTATGACGATGCTTACCACGAAACTGCGCTTCCCATTATTGACCGGGCTTTGTTTTTTGCTGAGCGGGGCCGCTCTCGCGGCCGGTTCCGTCGATGCCGGCAAACAGAAATCAGTCACCTGTGCTGCCTGCCACGGCATCGACGGCAACAGCGTGAATCCCGAGTGGCCCAGTATTGCCGGACAGCACAGCAAGTACCTGACCAAGACACTCGAAGCCTACAAAAGTGGCAAACGATCGAATGTGCTGATGACAGGTCAGGCGCTGGGCCTGTCCGATGAGGACATTGCCGATTTGTCGGCTTACTACGCGTCGCAGACCGCGACGCCACGCACGGCCGACCCGAATCTGGTTACCGACGGTGAACGTCTCTATCGCGGTGGCAATATCGACCGCGGCGTCAGTGCCTGCATTGCCTGTCACGGCCCCAGGGGCCGCGGCAATCCGGCCGCCGGTTATCCCGTGATTTCCGGCCAGCACGCCACTTACACTGCCGCGCAGCTGCGGCTCTACGCCAGCGGTGAGCGGAAGTCAGACGCCAATCAGATGATGCGAAACATTGCAGTCGCGCTGTCGGAAGACGATATCAAGGCCGTGTCTTCCTATATCCAGGGATTGCGCTGATACCCAGACTGCGACTGCCCCGCCCCGCGACTATCGAGGCCGAACCATCATGAGTACGCTGCACAAGTTCCTGTCCTTGTCCGTGGTTTTTCTGCTGGTTGCCTGCGGTGGCCAGGAGAATGCGACACCACCGGCCGCCGACACCGCTGGCCCGGCGCCGCAAACGGCAGTCGCGCCCGAGCCGGCGACCCCCGATCCGGTCGATGCACCGCAAGCCGGCGAGCCGGTCGGCGAATCAATCGACGAACCGGGCGACGAACCAGCTGATGACGACACAACGACCAGTCCGGACGTCACCCCATCGCTGGCGAGTGGCGACAACACGGTCGAGGCCGCGACGCCCGAGTGGCGCTACTCGGCCGGCAAGCATTATTCGCAACTGACCGCCGCCCAGGGCAGCGCCAGCGGCGCCGGGGGTGTCGAGGTCACCGAAGTGTTCTGGTACGGCTGCCCTCACTGCTACAGCTTCGATCCCTACCTCGCCCGTTGGGAAGATACGCTGGCCGATGACGTGCGGTTCGTCCGTCTACCGGTGATGTGGAATCCCACGAATGAAATCCATGCGCGACTGTTCTACACGGCCGAGGCTTTGGGCAAGCTGGGCGAAATGCACGAGCCGGTCTTCAACGCGCTACACCAGGACGGCAATCCGCTGGTGCGCGAGGACGACATTCGCGACTTTTTTGCAGCCTACGGCGTGACCAACGCCGAGTTCGACAAGACTTTTCGGTCCTTTGCGGTTGAAAGCAAACTGAAGCGCGCGAAGAGCCTGACGGAACGTTACCGGATTCGCAGCGTGCCAGTGCTCGTCATCAACGGGAAATACGTCACCGACGGCCCCGACGTGAAATCATTCGAAGATATGTTGTCCGTCGCGGACGAACTCGTCGAGAAAGAGCGCGCCGAACTCTGATCGGCCGACCATTCAGTCAGCCCGTGCGCCGCACCGGCGGCGTGTCCGCATGCTCGGCACACCGCTCGCAGTTGACCCAGCCGGAATCACCGTCGACATAGTGTTCCTTTTTCCAGATCGGGACACGATGCTTGACTTCGTCGATGATGTAACGGCACGCAGCGAAAGCTTCATCGCGATGCGGCGCGCTGGCGCCAACCCACACAGCGAGATCGCCGAGTTCCAGTGAACCGATTCGATGCACGCAGCTTGCGCGCGCAACACCGAATTTTTCCATGGCCTCCGCGATAATGCGTTCGCCTTCCTTGCAGCCGAGCGTTTCGTAGGCTTCGTATTCCAGCCGCATAACCTCGCGGCCTTCATTGTGGTTCCGGACCCAGCCTTCGAAACTGGCGTAGCCCCCGCAAAGCGGATCCTGCAACTCGCCGCGGCACTCCTCCAGCCGCAGCGGTTCGCGGCTAAACCTGAAACGGCTCATCCGCCGGCCACCGGAGGAATGAAGACCACCGAGTCCCCGTCCGCGAGATTGCTGTCCCAGTCACCGAATTCATCGTTGACCGCAACTTTGAGGCGGCCCATTTCCGGGAATCCGTAGCGAGCGTCGAGCTCTGCAAACAGCTCCGCCGCGGTCCGCGCCGCGGTCCGCACCTGTTCCGCGCCCAAGCCCGTGTGCTCCCGCAGCGCGGCAAAATACTCCACCTTGATCTCATTCATGCAGGCTAGGTTACGTGCCGGGTTCGCCCGGAGACAAGCGCAAACGCTGCGCAAAGCTGTGCAAATCAGACGGCGTATCGATGTCGTCCGCAGCCGCCGGCAGATCGACGGCAGTGTAGTCGATTCCGCTACGCAGCAATTCGCGCGCACCGGCATCATCGGCGAGATCCAGCAGCGCGGGAAACCAGCGCGCCGGGACAACTGCCGGCGCGCCGGGGAGACCAGCAATCAGCGCGGCGGCTGGCCGGTCAGGTGCCTCGCGCCAGCAGGCCACCAGTCGCGCCAGGTCGGCCGCGCCCACGCCGGGCTGATCCGCCAACGTAATCAAAACCGCATCGACTTTGCCGTTGAGCGCCCGGATACCACAACGTATAGAACTGCCCATACCCGCGCGCCAATCGGCATTGCGCACCAAGGTTGCCGCCTCATCACGCAAGGCCTGGGCCACGTCGTCATGGCCCGCGCCGGTCACCACCCAGACGCCGGCATCGACGGCCGCGGCCGCGGCCCTTGCAGCTCGCAGCACCAGCGACTCGCCGTCGAGCACAGCCAACTGCTTCAGCGCCCCGAACCGGCTGCCCTCACCGGCGGCCAGCAGCAGGGCGGCGACACGTGAGTTCCGCAGCCGCGAAGAACCAGTCATCGGCTGAGACTAAGAACAATGAACACTGCCGTCCACTGCGGCACCCGAAAAACCGTCAATCCGGATTTTCCGCAGTCGGGTACGAGAATCAGCGAATAGCGAGGTCCCCGGGCCAGGTTTACAAAAACAGATTGAGGGGTCTTTTTATTCCAAGGGCAATGAGCGGACGTGACAAGATTCTCGTGGTGGTGGATCCCACCGCGGCGGAACAGCCGGCAGTGGCGCGTGGTGCCTCGCTTGCTGACGCCTTCGGCTGCGATCTCGAGCTACTGATCTGTCAGCACGATCCGCGCTTTGCCGGCAGCCGGCTATTCGGCGGCGAAGAACGCGAGGCAGTGCGGCGAGCACAGCTGAATCATCAATTGGGCTACCTGAAATCCCTGGCCCGCGACCTCGACAGTGAGCAGATCACAGTCAGCATCAAGGTCGTCTGGGACGCACCCTTGCAGGAGGCAATCGTTCGCGAGGTACTGCGGAGTGAGCCCCGCTTCCTGCTCAAAGACACCCATCATCATTCAGCGCTGTCGCGAAGCCTGTTCACGAACACCGACTGGCATCTGATTCGGGATTGCCCGGTGCCGTTGTGGCTGGTGAAACCGGAAGAGATTTCATTCCCGACGATTCTCGCGGCGGTCGACCCGATGCACGAGTTCGAGAAACCGGCCTCACTCGATGACGCCATCCTCGATCTCGCTGGCCAGTTGAAGGAGAGCCTGCATGGTCGACTGCACGTTTATCACGGTTATGACACAACGCCCGATATCGCGCGTGCTGGCGCATTTGCGATGGCACCGTCACCGTTGCCGGTAGAAGACATCGACAACCGCGTGCGCCGCGCGCACGAAGAAGCGTTTGCGAACCTGGTCAAGGACCGCGGGTACGAGCAAGCGCAGATTCACGTCCTGTCCGGCAGCCCCGCAGAACTCCTGCCGGCGCTGGCACGCAAACTCGGCGCAGGACTCGTCGTGATGGGATCGGTTGCGCGCAGTCGCCTGAAGCATGCGGCCGTTGGCAGCACCGCGGAGCGTGTGCTGGATCATTTGCCATGCGACGTCCTGATCATCAAGCCGCCGGCCTTCGAGAGTCCGGTGACCTATCACGCCCAGGCAGGAGACTTCATGGAGCTGACCGCCTAGGCAGATTTTGCAGGGGTCAGGCGTCGGAGCTCCCCCGTCCGTTCACTTTTCCGGCGCCTGTACCCCATTTCCTCATCGCTGGCAGCCCACGTCCGGGACTTGTATCGTTATGTGGCGATGAGTTCCATACCCAAACCGGGCGTGAACACGGCCGCGCCGGAGATCGAATCAGCGGCCGATGTGTCAGCATTTGATGCGGCTGAGTTCGACGCGCTGCTGGATGCGGCCGTGGACGGCATCGTGATTTCTGACGCACGTGGCACGATCTTGCGCGTGAACCAGGCCACCGAGGACCTGTTTGGTTACACCGAGGCGGAATTGGTCGGCCAGCGTATCGATATGATCATGACCAGGCCGGACGCGCGCGCACATGGCCGCTACATCAGAAATTATCTCAACACCGGCAAGCGCAGAATCATCGGTATCGGACGGGAGGTGGATGCCAAACGCAAGGATGGCACGGTGTTCCCCGTTTCATTATCGATTGGCGAAGCGCGTGTCCACGATCGCCTGCATTTCGTCGGCTTGATTCGCGACCTGACGGTACAAAAGCGCGCGGAAGAAGAGGCGCTGCGGCAGCGCGCCCTCATGAACCACGCCAGCCGCCTGACAACGATGGGTGAAATGGCAGCCGCCCTGGCGCACGAGCTCAATCAGCCGCTGGCAGCCATTTCCAACTACACCTCCGCCGGAAAGCGCCTCCTCGATCAGGATAGCGCGGTGGCGCAGGACGATCTGCGCAAGGCGTTGCAGGAAATCGGCATGCAGGCACATCGGGCCGGCGAGATCATCCAGAGAATCCGCGATTTCGCGCGCAGTCGCACGGGTGAACACGAACTGGTCGCCGTCGACGAGATGATCACAGAAATCCTGCCATTGGCAAGAATGGACACCAAGGCAAATCACGTCGACTTCCGGATACTGGTAGAAGACGATTTACCGTCGATCATGGCGGATCGGATCCAGATTCAGCAGGTCCTGCTGAACCTGATACGCAACGGCGTGGACTCCATGCAGGATCTGGCCGAGACCGGCAGACGCCTCGACCTGCGCGCCTGGCTCGACGAAAAACAGGTCCGCATCAGCATCACCGACCGTGGTTGCGGCGTCAGCGCGGCGGCAGCAGCGCATCTGTTTACGCCGTTTTTCACGACCAAGGAGTCCGGCATGGGCATGGGCCTCGCCATCTGTCGTTCCATTATTGCGGCCCACGGCGGTACACTTGATTTCTTCAATAACCCGGTGGCTGGGGCCACATTCTTCGTGGCCCTGCCGGTAAGCGAGCCTTAGTTAGCTGTACTGATGTCGGATTCAACTGTCTACGTAATCGATGACGATCAGGCCGTGCGTGATTCGCTCGGCATGTTGCTACGCTCGATGGGCATTCCGAGCCGCTTGTTTGACTCCGCTCAGGCTTTTCTCGACGCTTACGACGAGAACTGGCACGGCTGTGTGCTGCTGGACATCCGCATGCCGGGAATGAGCGGTATGGAGCTGCATCGCCAATTGGTCGACATGCATGCGAGCATGCCCGTAATTTTTGTCACCGGGCATGGTGATGTACCGATGGCGGTAGAAGCGTTGCGCAACGGCGCTTTCGATTTCATTCAGAAACCGTATCGTGACCAGGAATTGCTCGACCGCATCAACCAGGCGCTGAGTTGGGATGAGAGTCATCGCTCCGAAGAAAACCGGAAGCGAGCACTGCAGCAGCGCTACGACACGCTGACGCCGCGTGAATGCGAAGTGATGGAATGCGTCGTGCGGGGTCTGGCCAACAAAGTCATCGCAATGGACCTGGAACTCAGCCAGCGAACCGTTGAGATTCATCGTGCACGTGTGATGGAAAAGATGGGCGCCCGCTCTCTTGCAGACTTGGTGCGCATGGCTCTGTTGATCGAGGAGCCGGATTAGCTGGGGGGTTAACTCCATGAGCGACACACCTTTCGACGCTGCCGCAGTCAGAAAGAAACTGATGGAAGTTAAGGCAGAGATGTCCAGGCGGGTAGACCGCATTCACGAACATGCCCGGGATCCGCTGGAAGCCGATTCCGCCGAGCAGGCGGCGCAACTGGGTAACGTCGCTGTCGTCGCCGCGCTCGAGGCCGAGGCCGTTGAAGAAATCGCTGAAATCGATGCAGCGCTGCAACGGCTCGAGGACGGGCGTTACGGAATCTGCATCTCCTGCGGCGAGGATATTGGTGCCGCGAGACTGGCCGCGCGGCCAGCATCTGCCGAGTGCCTGGACTGCGCCGAGGAGCACTCGCGCTAGGAATCAGGTCACGGTGGTCGAGCTAGCCCTGCCAGTCGTAGGGATCCCAAGCAACCGGAGCCTGCTCTAGATACTCCGTGACCAGGTCGAGGAAGCACGTCAATTCCAGTGCGGATTGTGGCGCGCCGTCCAGGAAGAGCCGCGGTGCAACCTCGTTCACATCCTCGCCAATCCAGGTACCCGGCGCGGACTCTATCTCATTGAGCCGGGCAGCCAGTGCCGCCAGGTCCGCACGCAGCGCGGGGCGCCGGCTGGCCAGCTGCACCCAGCTCTCATAGCGGTATTGCAACTCATAACGACGTCCCTGCACGCGCACGATCCGGTTGCAATCCGTGTACTGGTGGATCGCAAACGGGTGCACGGGTGCGGCTTCCGCACGCAGATAGCGACGCGCGACTTGCGCCGGCAAATCGGCGGGAATCCGGACGACCGCGAGATCGACTCCCGCGTGTTCCTCGATGGTAACGACGCCGGATTGAATCAGCCGCAGGCTCGCTGCCAGCTGGGCGTCCTGGTCGGCCCACAGCGTTGCGCGCTCGCGCAGCCGATCCAGCAGGTCCGGCAGGTAGTCGAGCATCGCCGGGTACAGCGCGGCCACTTGTTGCCGCTCGCACCCGGTGAAGATGTCGGCATCCAGCGGCGACGTATCCGGCGACGCGCAACTCTCAATCGCAAAACAGAGCCTGGCGGCATCCCGGGATTCATATACGCCGAAATCGCCGGCGCGCGACGCATCGATCAGCAGGTCACGATGGTCGAGGGCATGCGCCGGCGCACAGAGCGCATACATACTGAATAATCCATCTTCGTCGAAATGATTGTTCGATACGATGCCAGCGGCCCGATGCTGGTGCGGTGCGTCCAGATAGGCGAAGACTGTTTCAGTTGACGTATCGCGCTTCAGCTCCGCCGGCGTGCTGTTGTTGGGCCAGTGCGACAGTGTCAGCACAGTGGACTTCAGCGGCGCGCCGTCGACGATGATATTCGGGCGCGGACCGATTTCACCGTATGGCGCGAAGCGCGGCGGCTCCGGCAGCGGAGCAGGCACACCGTCCCGATGAACTGCGGCATTAGGCAAATTAGTACTCCCCGATCAGGCCGCGGCCAGACGAGCCCTGGCAACGCGACAGCCGATCCAGGCCACGCAGCCAAGGCCGAGGACGGCCAGCAGCATGTACTGCGGGATTGCCAGGTACTCGCGGCCGGGTGCAACTGCCTCCGGCAGCACGGCTCGCCACAGATACCAGACGACGCCCGTCGCGGCCGGAATCAGCGTGGGCCAGAGCGCAATCAGGTGACCGACCCCGGCACGGTTAGCGCCGCGCAACAGCAGCCCCGAGATCAACCCGGCGATGAGCATCGGCAGGGCATTCATCGCCGCCACCGCAAGCAGCGTGTCACCGCGGATCGGAAACACGATCATCGCGGCCAGCACTGCCGCCGCCGGCAGCATGAACATGCCGACGAGATTCACTTTGCCGTATGCCGTCATTGCCGCCCCCAATTGTTGTTACGCGCTGTTGTTTTGGTCTGGCCCGATCCCGCGGTACTGATAACGCATGCGGCAGGAGGGCACAAGTGCCGATTACGGCCGGACCGCGAGCTGGAACAAATTCTCGTCCGCCGGCCACATTCCGGCAAAGCAAAAGGCCTCGATAGTATGCAGGCGGCCATCCTTGAGCTGCAGCATAAACTCCGCGCCGCTGCGCAGTTGCGGATGCTCGCCGTAAACCACGGGCAAAGCCGCGGCCGCGCCGGCAACCGGACAGTCATCAGGCACACGCAGCCGGCTGACGAATCCGACGCCGCTTGGCGTCCGTGCGGCAACTTGCGCGCGTTCCAGCTGCTCTTGCAAAGCGCTGCTGTCCGAGCCCGCCGCTGCCACGGCGCAGTCCAGCACCGCACGCTCGAGACTCGTGAATTCTGGGGAGTCCGGGATTTCACCCGTCACAGACACTCGCATTTGTCTTCCTCTATCGCCCGGTGTTCTTGCAGTCTAGGTATGGGCCGCGGGTAGAGCCAGTTTAGCAATCGAGCTGTAGAACTCGCCGGGATTGTCATGCATCGGGAAATGGGCGGCATCCCGAATGCCGATTTGCGATTCGCGCGGCAGTAGATCGAGTTCGCCCAGATGGGAATTGTCCACGCCATACACGAACCAGGTCGGGCACGGGGCCGCGAGAAAGCGCTCGACCATCTCACCGCTGCCGGCCCAGCGCACGAGCGACTGTGCGCTGCGATAGAAGCCCGTCGGGTCCGCATGATCGGCGTCGAAACTGACTCGCGGGTCCTGTCTGACGCGGCGCCTGAATTTCGGCAGATAGTCGCGGATGAAGCCGTCGAAATCGTACGACGCGGCCTCAGTGGCAACACCACAGCTGTCGAGCAGCAGGCGCGCCTCGACCAGAATCAGGTTGTCGAGCCGGGCGAGAGAGCGAGCCGGCAGCAATAGCGATGCGGTGCCGCCCATACTGTGAGCAACGAGGTGCACGCGGCGGGACGCATGGGCATCGATCAACGAGGCCAGGAAACCGGCGTGTTGTTCCAGTACGTAACTGTATTCAGCCGGGCGCGGCGAGCGGCCAAACCCCGGCAAGTCGAGCGCGAGCAGGGATTGATCACGCAGACCGGGATGTTCCCACGCACCGCTGAAACTCTTCTTGCTGCAGCCAAGCCCGTGCACGAGCAACCACAGATCCGGGCTGTCGGTATCGCGAGCCCATGCGGACAGCGCCAACTCCAGGCGTCCTGAACGAAGACACAACGTCGCTTCGCGATAACCTGGCACCGCGTTGGCTGGCGCTACTGGTCGATGTGCCCGAGATCACGACCCGGGGCAACCCGGTCGCGCACCAGCTGTTTGAGCTCCTTGACCTCGGGGAAACGCCCCGCAGCCTTGCGCGACCAGATAGTCTCACCGCCGAGCCTGATCTCGAAAACGCCACCTTCCTGACCCGGGCGGATGGTGACCCCCGCCAACTCCGTTTCGAAAGTCTGCAATAGCTCTTGCGCGAGCCAGCCCGCTCGCAGCAGCCAGCGGCAACCGGTGCAATATTCGATCTCTACAGATGGCAACTGGGCTGGATCATTCATCGGCACACCACTCCGGTTCTAGCGCTCGAGAGGAAAGCCGGCTGCTTCCCACGCGTCCATGTGACCGTCCAGTTCGCGAATGGTCGTGAAGCCGTTCGCGACGAGAAGCTCGGACGCCATCGCCGCCCGCTTGCCCGATTTGCAATGCACGACTATTTCGCGTTCCTTGCCCGGGCCCAGTTCTTCCAGCCGCGCCTCTAACTCCGTGTGCGGGATATTCAGCGCCCCGGGTATATGGCCGGCGTCGAACTCCTCCGGCGTGCGCACATCCAGAATCACGGGCGCGCTGTCTTTTGCGAGAAGCGCGGCGAGTTCGACACCGTTGACGGCGGTGTTCTGCGGCTCCGGTGAGCCGCATGCGACCAGAAGCAGCGCCATCAACGCGATGACTGGCAGGTTTCCTTTCGATGCCATGACATTTTCCCCGCTGTTGGTTCATGCCTGACCGGCCATGATAGCAGCGGCCGATCAGCGCGCCGTGTTGCGGCGCTCCAGGAATCCCGACAGATCTGACTGTTCCCTGAGACCCGCGGTACCGGGCAGGTCCAGCGCGGCCAGCCGTGCATCGACCCCGGCACGCTGCCGCTCATCCAGCAGCCCGGATTCGAGCCAGCACAACATCTGCTCGAGGAACTTGACGCGATCGGCAGTCGTCTCCAGTTGCGCCAACTCACCGAGCAGTCGCTGTTCGAAATACCGGTGCGGATCCACCATCTGCGCCGCAATGCTTCGAATCAGCGCCGCCGCGTAAGTCTCGACTGCATCGTCGCTCATTGGGTCATGCCAGGCGCATGAATACAAAAATGCCGAGCATCGTGAACGCAATCGCAATCTTCAGCGCTGCACCCAGTACCAGCCCCACTGTCGCGCCGACCCCCGCCCGGCTGGCCGCTTTCAGGTCGGCAACCGCCGTCAGTTCGCCAACGCAGGCGCCGATGAAAGGACCAAGAATGATGCCCGGCAGGCCGAAAAACAGGCCGAGCAGCGCGCCGATACCGGCGCCGATCATCGCGCGGCCCGAGGCGCCAAAATGCCGCGCGCCGAGGATGCCGGCGGCCAGATCGACCAGATACGTCAGCAGGGCCAGCCCGGCCAGCACAGCCAGCGTTGTCACGCCGACGTACTGGAAGTCCTCGGCCCAGGCCACGAGGACGAGGCCCACGAACATCAAGGGCGCGCCGGGTATCGCTGGCAGCAACAACCCCGCCAGCCCGGCGAGCACCAGGCCGACGCCGAGCAGCAACAGTGTGATGCCCAACGCCGTCACGGCTTCATTTGATCGGGGCTGGTTCCCGGCGCTCGTGGCTCAGGCTAACGCCGAGGTCCTCGATCAGGCCACCGCAGCCATGATGACCGCAAACGATCACATGCCGCACCTTCAGGTCCCGGCCGCATCACGAGCGCAGCGATCGGCGAGCGCCTTCAGCTCCACTGCACGCCGCTCGTCAACGCTTAGCCCGAGTTCGCCGAGCGCGTAGGCATCGGCCAACCGGCGCAACGCCAGAACGTGCTCCCGCTCCGCCGCGGCCTCGTACCATCCCAATGCGGCAGCCGGATCGTCCGGCAGCAGCGGTCCGGCTTCCAGTTGCCACGCGAGCCAGTACTGCGCCTCCGGCACACCGGCAACCGCGGCTTCGCGGATCATCGGCACGGCGCGATCGGGATCCCACGCGCCCATGCCGAGATAGGTCAAGGCGAGGTGATAACCTGAGTCGGCATCGCCACCCGCGTGCTCGGTCGCGCACAGCTCACGCACCGCCTCGATTTCTGCCGCGTCCGGCTGCGCGCTCAGCAACAGTGACCGCAGCACGGTCCGGCAGTCACCGGCATGCGCCCCGGTGACACTGACGACCGCAATCAGAACGAACATGACGAGGCGACACGGCATGCTGTTATCTTATCAGCGGGATGTTGGGGTATTCGCCGGAAAACGCGCCCAGAAGATTCCCCGCAGGTCACCGGCCCGGAATCCGGTGGCCTGATCATCCGGATAGAGCTCGGCCAGTTCTTTTGCCACCTCGGGAGCGAGGGACGCACCGTGACAGGTCAGACAAAGCGGCTGCGTGACGATCGGCTCGACATAGCCGACTGTACCGTCGGCCAGGGGGACCAGCCTGGGATCACGACCACCGCCTTCCAAATAGTCCGCGAGCACGGGTTTCATCCAGTCCGCCGGCGCATTGGCCGGATTCCGCAACCGATGGCTGGTCCTGCCTACGCGTATCGACTCCGCGGCATGACTTGCGGCTATGGCGGGCGCCTGAACGCGGCAGACATCGATAGCCCCGGCGATACCGTCTGCCAGGCCGGCCTGCAGCGCCGCCTGCAAATCGCGCTTGAACGGTTGCAGTATCTCGGCGCCCCGGCGCAGTTCAGCGTTCGGCGGCGCTGAAGTTTCATTGGCCTGCCCGCCGCACGCTGCCAGCAGGCCGGCCAGCAGACTGGCGCGCCACGCCAGGCGCTTCACGACCGCTTTTTGCCGGTCGTCGGCGGGGTAATGAACACCTCGCCGTCGCGCTCCTCGGCTTCGAGAGTTTCCAGCGGCGCTGGTGACTTACCCATGTAAAACACTTTGTGGGTCCATCGAGGCATCGGCACACCCATGAAGGCGTTGACCCAATCCAGGTTTTCGCCACTGCAGATGTCGAAGCGCGAACCATGCCAGGGACAACGCAGCACCTGACCGATCAGCTTTCCACGCGCCATCGACAAACCCAGATGTGGACAGCTATTCGCGAAGGCGACGACGCGGCCCTGGTAGCGCGTCAGCAGCGCCCGGCGCCCGTCTGCGATAACGGCATGGAGCTCGCCATCGACCACTTCGTCGGATTTCGCCACCGCAACCTTCTCTGTCGACATAAGCTGGTCCTTTCTGATCGTTATTTTTTCTTGCGACGTCGGCGGCGCCGGGAAGACCGGGCCGCGGGTTTCGGTTCGAGATCCTCACCACCCCACTTCTCCCGGTGCGCCTGCGCAGCCTGGCTCTGAACCGATGAGTGCCGGTTGCTCAGCAGCAAGCTCGACGGCGAGCAGACCCGGGCGCGAATCAGGCCCAGGTCGACCGCTGCATCGAAAATGCTCGGATACCAGGACTCCCAGCCCGGCAGCAGGGCCTCGACCCTTTCGCGTAGAGAATCGCCATCAGTCATGGCGGCATGATGCATCGGGCCGGGCGAAATTTCAGCCATGAATGTCGCTACCTGGCGATCCGATCCGACTCCGGGCAGGCCCCGCTTATGTGAACGGGGTCACGCGCCGGGGCGAAGCTGAGGTATATTTTCGGGTCTGAATTCAGCCTGGACCGGCGAACATGGACGATCGCAAGCGGGCCGCGGACAAGGCGGCCAATGACGACTACAAGGGACTCGAAGAGGCCACGGCGGGCTGGGATCCCTATATCTCGGACCTGCTGACGGACCCGGCCAAAGGCTTCCGCGAGGAGCGGCGCCAGGAAGATCGCGACAAGCCGGCATCGCGCCGTCGATCACAGCTGATGAACGAGGACGACGACGAGAAGTCCGAGTAGAGGACAGCTACGGCCGCCGCCTGGAGATGTTACGCCCGTCGGCGTAACTGCGGGGCTGGGTAAAGCCGTTCAGCCCCGCCGGGGTGCCAGGCGTTGCGCAACAAACTCAGGACTCCGCGGGAGGCAGCCACGTCAGTGAGGAGTGGTGCAACGAGATAAGAACGCGGCCATCCAGTTTGTGGTAAGCGAAGGTGTAGTCGGCACGCGTGGCGTTACCGTCGCCGTCGACGAAGGTGTAATGCCCCATGTCCTTGTAGCCGAGCCCCCCTGCCTTCAAGATCGGACCCGCGGCGCTTTGGAATTCCACCTTTTTCCAACCTCGATTGAGAAAGCCCTGGTCGTTGGGGTAGTTTGGATCACCGCCCACGAAGTACGACCGTGCGCCGGCGCGGTCGAGCCGAATGACGTCCGCCAAAGTGGGCTTGAATAGCAGGGGCTCGTCCGGCGTCCCGAAGTCGTAGAGCTCCAACAGCCGATCGACGTCTTGCTCGGTGACGCACTTGGCCCATTCGCGCTGCGCGGCGATGACTTCAGCTTTGGTCATGGGCTCGAAGGTGCGCTCGGACATTCTCCACACTCTGTTTGGTCGGCTGCAAAGCAGCAGGAAAGGATGCCATCGGGCCGGTCGGGCTGCAAATCATGCCAATCATGACTCACTATAGAGTCTGCGTCCTAACGTCAGAAAGAAACCCAGGAATGAAGGTTATTCTGGTTGGGGGACTCATTTTGACAACAGCTTGTCCACTCAACGAGGTCAAAGGGCAAATGAGCACAGATCAGTCGAGTAACCAAGATCCGGTACCCTTCCTACAGGAGTTGAGTCTTGATCCCGCCGGCCACGAGTTAACGAGCGACCTGTCCGGGAGAGCCGTGCGCATTACCTATCATTCTGGGCACACGTTGGAACAACATTGGCAAACTGCAAATAAAATATTGTGGAAGGCCGTAGATGGTGAGCTTGCCGGCTACGAACAGACCGAAAACTATCATGCGTTCAAGGTCGCAGAGGGAATCTATCTCATCACTTGGATGGAAGCTTCAACCGTGGCAAATGCCAACACGTCGCAGATAGACGGTCCGTGGTTGACCAGTGTCGTACTCGACTTTCAAACAATGCGGGCGACAGCCAGCTGGACCGGACCTTCACCCGACGGACAGGTGCTGCACATCGTGGATCAGGGAAGCATGAAAAACATCGAGTGCGACCGCAGCGCCTCGACTCTAACTCGATACCAATTTACGCAGCAATCCCGGCAAATCCCTGGCAATAAGGCTTAAGCGACAATCGCCTCAAACGTGGCGCTATAGTCCTAGACGAATGAAGTTTTGTGTAGTTAGCGCGCCGCACAGGGTGTCTGGTTCTGACCCAAAGGCGACATTCGACGGACACCCTTCGTATGTCCACTTTTCGTTTACCTGAAGCCCGGACAAGGCCAGAGACATAGGTCAAGTATTTCTTACCCTAACCTGTGGGCTTTTCCAGATGGCTGAACCAGCTCTTGATTGCAGCCATCAAGAACGCCGTGCTGGCACCGAATAGCACAAGCCCGCCCATAGCCTCAAAGCTCGCGAGCAGCCGCCAACGTTCAGAGAGCGTAATGTCGCCATAGCCAAGTGTCGTCGAGGTCACGACGGAGAAGTAAAGCGCGTGGCGCAGCTCCGAGAATTCTCCGACAGCCACGTAGACCAGTGCCCATGCCCACGCAGACGTCGTGTGGATCGCGATCAATCCGAGTACGGCGATTCCAAGCAGCAAGATCAATCTCCGCCGATTCGGAGCTAGATTCCAGGACGTGCCGACGTAGTTGATTACGCCAGCCAGCCATACCAGGCAGGACACATGGAAAACCGCGTTCACGACGATCAACACGGTCCCAATCAATAATTGGCTGCTCAACACAATGCTCTCCCGGGTTACAAGACACTGAATTGTGGGCTGGATTAGAGCGCTTTAGACTCAAACTAATCACTATCTCATAGGTACCCTCCATGCGTGATCCGGCACGCCAGGCTGTCCTGGCGCTCACCCTGTCCGCCAACCTCCTCCTGGTCTCCGCTTGCGGGGGCGAGGAGGAGCTTCTGAACGTCTTGACGATTCAGCAGCGCGTCATCGGTACGCAGAGTTCACTATCGACTGCCCAGCGGCTGCTGCTCGAACAGCGCGTCAACCTCAACCTGGCGCTGGGCGGCAGCTGGCAGGACTGAGCTGTGAATGAGCGAATGCCAGGATCTATCGCGGAGCGAGCAGGCGGACTCGGGGTCCGCATTGTTGTGCTGTGGGCGCTACTGGTTCTGCTCGCTGGCTGTGCGACGAGCAGTACCTACCAGTATGACCTGATACCGATTCCCGTCACTTTCAGTGAGCAAGCTGCCGAAGATGCATCGCCTGACGGCATCCTGTATGTCACGGATCGTGAGCCGGCCGACCCAGAGGACAGGGTGCTCTACTATCAGTACGAACGCGCAAGTGCGTTGCGTGTCGGGATAGCGAAGGTTGACTACTCAGGGAAACCAAGAACCGAAGAAGAACTGGACGAGCTGGCTAGCGTAGAGCCCGGCAAGAAATCAGACTTTCCGCTATCGGTTACTGACGTAAACGAGTTCGGCTACCTCGAGAGCGCCATGCCCACGCCGTTCCTCACGAGCCAAGAGGAGCTCGGGAGTTCAGCTCCAGCAGACGAGGAGTTTGTCTCGCTAATAAATATGAAGCTTGCCGCTTCGCGGTCAGGCGACATCTACCTGTACGTTCACGGATACAAGGTCATTTTCGAGAATCCGGTCATCGTCTCGGCACAGTTGTGGTACTTCATGAATAACGAAGGCGTATTCCTGCCATTTGCATGGACGGCTACGCCCAAGCGCTTCGCCTACATCAAAGATACGCAGACCGCGGAGATCAGCGCTCGCAACCTCCGTCTGTTACTGCAGTTTCTCATGGAGAACACGGATGTAGAGCGGATTCATATCATCGGCTACAGCGCGGGCACGCGAGTCGTAATCGGGGCTCTGAATCAACTTGCTCTGATGCAAACCGGCCAATCCGAGAGCACTACAAAAGGCCGGATCGGCCAGGTTGCGATCGTGGGCAGCGACTACGATAGGCAGCGCTGGGTTGCCGCCGTTGCTGACGGACTACTGCAGGTACCGGAGACTCTTACGATCTACGTATCACCCTATGATGACGCGCTGGGACTGTCCGAGCTGGTTTTTGGTGGAGCGCGTCTTGGCAAATTGGAAACCGATCCGGTCTCCGAGACGGTCCGGGACTGGCTGATCTCGAATGAGCGCCTCTATTTTGTGGACGTAACGGGCGTCGTCGGGTCCGAAACGAGAAACGGCCATGCGTATTTCCAGACCAGCCCCTGGATCAGCAGCGATATCCTGGCGACATTGCTGTACGGACTGACGCCGGCGGAACGCGGCCTCGTTCGAAAAACCGATGCATTGAGCTGGTCGTTTCCGCCCCAGTATGACGTGGGCCTGAAAGCGATTATCGAAGCGCAGGCATCCCAATGATGCTGATAGCGATCGACGGCTTTCTAGAGCACGTGGCTTGAAAGCAGACGCCCACGGTACGGGATTGAGGGGCCGCTTCTGGCCGAAAGCGGCCGTTCGGGGAGTTGGCCGAGAGCAAGCCCTCCGGCAGCCGGTCAGGGGGAATGGCGCGCGATGTGCAGGAAGCACAAGTGCCGCGGAGCACAGGGATGTGCGAGAGCGGCCCCGAAGGGATAGGGCTCGCGTGCTCCGCACGCTCACCGTTCTCCCCGTCTCGCCAATGTCTGCTTTCGACCCAAAGCGGACATGACCACCTAATCCAGTAGTCGCCTGAAATCTTCCAGCAAATCTATGCCGCGGGCGTCTACTTCGTAAATTGCCCATAGGCCGTCTCGACTCCCCCGAAGTAGCCCGGCCTCTGTCAGTGTCTTCAGGTGATGAGACACGGTTGGTTGGCTCAAATCGAAATGGTCAACGATGTCGCAAGCGCATACGGGTCCCTTTTGCCGTACTAACAGTCGCAGGACTTCGACGCGCGTCGGGTCCGAGAGCGCCTTCGCAATCTTTGCCACCCGATCGGCTTTCTTCTTCGGCAAAGGCTTTAGTGCTTTTGGGGTGCAGCATCCCTCAGGCTTGGTTCTCCTAGCCATAAATTAATACTACCAAAAGTATTGACAAACTTCGATATAATAAATTATACAATATCGACCATCATCAATGTATATGGAGAACGACGTGAGACTCCAATTAGCGCTCAATGTTTCCGACCTCAATCAGGCCGTGAATTACTACAGCCGCCTTTTCGCCACCAGTCCTCACAAGATCCGAGCTGGATATGCCAACTTTGCCATTGACGATCCGGCCCTCAAGCTCGTGTTGATCGAGAATGGGGATGCTGATGAGCGCATCAATCACCTTGGTGTGGAGACTTCGACACAAGAAGAACTTGATGCTGCTATCTCCCGGTTGTCGGCTGAAGGGCTAGCCCAGAAACTCGAGGAGAATACGACCTGTTGTCACGCAACCCAGAATAAGGTCTGGATGTCTGAGCCGGATGGCTTGGCGTGGGAGTGGTATCGAATCACCGACGATAACCCACCCGAGAGTGGATTGGCCTGTTGCTAATTACTAGTGGTTGCGCCCCGAACGAATGTCCGCTTATGGCCGAAAGTGGACGTTCGACGATCTGACCGATCCGACCCTCCCGGCAGCGGTCAGGGGAGATGGCGCGCCCGAAGGGATTCGAACCCCTGACCTCTGCCTCCGGAGGGCAGCGCTCTATCCAGCTGAGCTACGGGCGCAATGTTCTTTTGTCAACTACCTGTCTTCTATGTGCCTTCTCAAGGGCAGTGCTTTGCCACGATTTTGCCCCACCAGAGCTACGCTCGGAAAGCAAAAAATCCAAGGAACTCGAGTTCTCGGCCGGCCTCGAGGATCTGGACACCCAGTTCTATCGTGAGATACTGCAGGTGAACGGGTAGAGCGTAGAGCAGTTTCAGACCGCGCTACAGGCAATAGCGGTTATCCGCAATGCGGCGCCGCGAGGGCCTGACGACGGTGACCGTTTGCATCCGTTTTCTGCAGAGTGGTTGAAGGGCGGTGCGACCTGGAACCGGCTGGGGAGGCTTAGATGGAAGAGCCGGAAGGCCCTGAGGGCGGACGAGACGCGGAGATGGCGGGCGTTCCGGGGTACTTCGTTCGCGAGTCGGTGGCGAGAGATTCCGCCCGCTTCGGGTCGTGGGACGTCTTCGGCGCGCTGCGCCGGGAGTGGCCATGGGTTGCCGGCGCCGTCGTCGCGTGCGTCGCCGCGGCGTTGCTGTTCGGCGCGCTTGCAACGCCTCAGTACCGCGCCGAAGTGATTCTCGCGCCAGCAGCAGACGATCGGACGGCCGGTCTTCCCGCAATCACCAGTCAGCTGGGCGGGCTGGCGACGCTAGCCGGCGTGGATCTCCCCACCAACTCGGACCGCACCATCGTTGGCCTCGCGACGTTACGTTCCCAAGGGTTCGCAAGAAGATACATCGAACAGAGCAACCTGATACCCATCCTGTTCGACGAGGGACCGGGGCCAATAGGTCGGCTGCTTGGCTACACCGAGCCGACCATCGATGATGCGGTCCGCGAATTCCAGCGCAACGTGCTCTTCGTCGGCGTAGACAATCGCACCGGCATCATTCGCCTCATGGTTCAGTGGAAGGACCCGGATCTTGCGGCTGAGTGGGCAAACGCCTTGATCAAGCAGTTGAACAATGAGATGCGCAGGCAGGCGATAACGGAAGCCCGCAAGAGCATCAACTACCTGCAAACGGAGCTGGACAAGACCAACATCGTCGATGTCCAGCAATCGATTTACGGACTCATAGAGAATCAGACGAAGATTGCGATGGTAGCCAGCGTACGTGACCATTATGCGTTCCGAGTCGTAGACGACGCGAGGCCACCAGATCGGCCCGTGAGTCCGCAGCGAGTGTTGTTGTTTGCCCTGGGCATCGTGCTCGGAGCGGCGCTCGGCTGGGGCCTCGCGCTGTGGCGGGACCGGCATGTCCGCAACGTCGTATAGCGCCTTTTTCACCGGCCTGCCCGCCGCTGGCCAACAACTCTCGGAGGTTCGGGCTAGAGACATTCCGCTAGCCACCCTCTACGCGCTGACCATCGCGGGATTCACCCTCGCCGGGCTCCTGCCTACTTGGTTCGGACTGGACTCTCGCGCCATCACCGTCCCGTACAGGGCGTTCGTATTGTCGCTCGCGGGGCTGATCATCGCGCGCTGGGTCTTGATGCGCCGTCCGCCGGTTCTCAACTCGTTCTTCGTCTGGATCGCATTCGCGTGGCTGCTCATCCTGCTGCGCATGCTCTACGACTTCAATTTCCAGCCGATGCCATTGACCCTGGGCCCGGCGGAGTACCTCGTCATCGCCGCCGGTGTGTGTATTGCGCCGATGATCGCCGTGTTCGAGAGACCCAGCGATGTCACGTTGAGGATCGCCTGGACTCTGGCGACCATCGGCTGCGCCATTGGGTTGGCCGGTGTGGTCGCTCTCGTGATGCGGGAGGGCCTCATCGGCGTCTGGACGCAGCGATTGTCCACCGACGTGCTGAATCCGATCTCGCTCGGCCACGTCGGCGCCACGTTGTGCCTGCTGAGCCTGGCCATGCCGGTCGAGCTCAGGGCCCGGACCCTGTTGCGGCGTTCGCTCCAGATCGGTCTTCGTGTGCTGCTCGTCGTGATGGGGATGGCGGTTCTGCTCGGTACCGGATCGCGCGGCTCGATGGTCGCGCTGGCGCTCGCGGTCGGGACACTCATAGTGGTTCGGCCCGGGGACCACAGTCTGGTCCCGGCGATACTCCGTAGTATCGCGATGATGGTGGTGCTCGTCCCGATCGGCGTCGCCGCGTTTCTCGTCTTCGAAAGCGTGGAAGCACTGCCGTCTCTGGCCCGACTCGCGGAGTTCGACGACGCGAGCAGCCTGCACCGCATCAGATTGCTGACGGGCGCAATCAGCCAATTCGCTAAGAATCCGTTTCTCGGCGACGCCCTGGTCGTGCGAACCGAACGCGATTATCCGCATAACCCGCTCGTGGAGTCTCTGATGGCGCTCGGGCTGCCCGGGTTCATCGTCGTGAGCGGCGTGGTTTTCGGTGCGCTGCGGGCCGCGGTGAACGTCCTTATGTTTCAGCCCCAGGCGGCGTGGCTGGCGTTGGTCGCGTTGCAATACATCGTCGCCGCCATGTTCTCCGGATCGTTGTACCTGAGCGATTCGTTCTGGGTTTTTTGCGTGGCCGTCGTCACGGTCGCCAACAGGCCTCAGTTGACCCGGGCCCTACCAATACTCGACCGACCATGATGCGGCTTACCGGGCGGTTACGCCGCCTGCTGTCCGAAGATGCCATCCTTCGCACCGGCCTTCGACTGGCCGGCGCGAGCATTACCGCTCATCTGATCACGCTGGCCATCCTGCCGCTCCTGACGAGATTCGTCACACCGGCAGAGTTCGGCGTTTTCGGCACCTTCCTGAGCATTGCCGGGATATTCATGCCCATCGTTTCGCTGCGCTACGAATGGGCGATCCCCCTACCGAAATCGGACTCCCGTGCCGCGCGCCTCGTGCAGCTCAGCCTGTATCTTCTCTTCGGTTCAGCCGTTTTCGTCGCGGCGTTCGGCTGGGTGGCCATGCAGCTCTCTCCGGAGGGGTCGGCGTTTCACGAAGCAATGGAGTACTGGTGGGCGTTGTGGCTGGCCGTCGTCGTGATGGGACTCGTGCAGATTCTCCTCACCGGATGGGTGGTACGCGCGAGACACTTCGAATATCTCGCGCGAGCCCGCATCGCCCAGAGTGTCTTCGTCGGCGCGCTGCAAGTGGCGCTCGTGCTCGCGGTGGGTGGGCCGTTCGCTCTGATTCTGGGCTTCGTCGTGGGCCAGGCACTGGCCTACGCTCCGCTGGGGGCCCATTGCGGCCGGGCCATCACGGCCGCGCTCGAAACAGACGGCAGGGCAAACGTCATGCGCGTGGCCACCGACTTCAAACGTTTCCCCACGTTTTCGGCACCTTCGTCGCTACTGAACTCCGCGGGCACCGAGGCCCCGTTGCTGTTATTCGGCATGGTGGCCGGTGTCGTAGCCGCGGGCGAATTCGCCATCGCTCAGCGGCTCGTAGCGCTCCCGGCGGTGTTGATCACGATGTCTCTCGCGCAGCCGTTCTGGGCCGAGGCCGCCAATCTCGTTCGGGATGATCCGGAGAAACTGCATCGGATCTATAGAGAGAAACTAAAACAACTCGCCCTGCTCGGGCTCTTGGTTGCGTTTGTCGTTGCGACCAGTCCGTGGGTGTTTCCGATCCTGCTCGGAGAAGAGTGGACGGGCGCGGGACGAATCGCGGCACTCATGGCGCTGCTGGTCTTCGGACAGATTAGTTTTGCGAGTCTCTCCGCGCTCGAGTATCTGGGAATGCAGGAATTGAACCTGCTGTGGAATGTCGGTCGCTTGTTTGTCGTCGTTGTATCTATCCTCGCGCCGGCGGCGGTAGGCGCCGATCAGCTGACGATTGTTGCTGTATACTCGGCGGCGTCTGCGGTTTGGTATGGGACGATGGCGGTTTTCAACGAGATCGGTTTTCGTCGCGTCATCGCTGCTCGAGTCGCGTCGTGAGCTCGCAACTCAGCGAGCGCCACTTCTGGGACAGCCAGTGGGAAGAAACTTTAGGGGAGTATCTGAGCGCGCCACCGAGAGCAGGCTTGTTTATCGAGCGCCTCTTCGGTAGCAACATCACAGACATTCTTGAGCTCGGTGCTGGCAGCGCCCGCGACACTCTTTATCTCTCAAGACAGGGTTATCGTTGCGCGGCATCCGACGTTTCTGCCGATACCATCGAGACATTGCAACAGCGTTTCGGTGGCGAGCGACTCAGCTTCTCCGTTCAAGACGCGATGAATCTCGACTATCCGGATGCATCATTCGATCTCGTTTTCCACAACGGGCTCATTGTGTGTTTCGATTCCGATGAGAGCATCGTGAAAATACTTCAGGAACAGCATCGCGTTGCTCGCAAATTCATGCTCATCCTGGCACACAATACGATGAACCGGCGGCTCGTAGCTCAGTTCGGCGATCTGGGTGTGTCGGACGCGGTATTTCGGATCCGGTTCTTTTCTCGCGATGAGCTGGCAGGGCTTTTAGAGCGTGCCGGTATTGGGCCGGGGCAGTATCGGTTCGAGAAATTCGGCGGTGTGCTCGACGCCGGCTTTGCCGAGCGCCCGAGAGGCGTGCCGAATCCGTTCACCTCGATTGCACCCGCCGTCGTCCCGCGAGCCTACCCTCTCCAGCCCTGGTCTATGACGGAGCGTATCGCCTGCGTCGTGGAATTATAGGCGCGGTCGACGTTGCAGGGCGTGGATAACGTGGTGTTCTCAAATTTCGTGAGCGCGCGATCCCTGCGGATCGGGCTGGAGCGGCTCGGCGAGTCCCTCGAGGCCTATTGCAGCCCCGGCTTCATGGTGCCCACCCGCGATCGGGAGCCTCAGGCAGGCGACCGGCTACTCTTTACCGACGAGGATTCTCTGGCTCGCCATCTCGGCCGGGAGGAATTTCGGTTCTACCCGAGCAAGCTCAGCTTCGCTCCCGACGACAAGCTTGCATTGGCGAGGCGCCTGGAGACGATCGGCGCCGACCCGGTGCCGTTTCGATCGCTCGATGAGGACGCAGCTGAGCTCGGATTCCCGCTGGTTCTGAAATGCCGCCACTCCTGGCGGGCCGGCCGGGCACTCCCCCGAGGGGCAATTTGTCACTCGATAAGCGACATCACGCGAGCGTTGGAGGAGTTTGTCATAGCGGGCCTGGAGCCGGATGTCTTCTTTTTGCAGAAATATCTGCCGGACGGTATCGAGAATTCGCTCTCGGTTTCCGGTTTCTTCGATAGCCGGGACCCAGAGCGAACGCTGATGCTCGTGACCAACAAAGTTGCGAGCGCGCACCATGCGCTCGGGCACGCACTAGCGGTGCGAGTGTTGCCCGATCACGAAGCTCTCAGGGATAGGGCCTCACGGGTACTTAGCGCGCTCGAATACGTGGGGCCCTTCGAGCTGGAGTTCCTCCGCGACGTGCAGGCCGACCACCTCCACGAGCTGGAGCTGAATCCGCGCTTCTGGCTGCAGCATTCCCTGTTCGTTCACGTTTACGATAACGCACTGCTCGAGCGATATCTGGACAGGACCTCGCTGTCGTTTCCAGACCTCGGGCAGCAGGCCATCTGGGTAAGCGGGGTGGGACTGATCATTGCGCTCGCTACGCCTTGGCGCCCGGAGAACTGGAAGTTGTGGCGCGCTATGCGGGCCGCGCGAAAGGGCGGGCACGCGGTCGTCATCGATCCGCCCGCGACAACTGCCATACGCATTGTTCTTCAGGAGACAGGACGACGGATACGAAGACTGAAACACTAGCGGACGCTCGGACGCCGCAGCCAAATTCCCCGACCCAAGCCGTATTCACCGACGAGGCGCAAGCGGTGCTGTCGAGCGCGGACACGGTGCGCCGCTTTCGGCGAAACGGCTATCTGGTCATAGAGCACGGGATGGATAGCCGTTTTTGCCGGCAGGTCATCGAGGGATTGCGCGGCGCGAGCATGATCGAGGTGCCGACCCAGAACAACCGGGGCGACACCTACTTCCTGACCCTGAACGGGCAGGAGCTCGTGGATCGTATCAGTGTGCTTGCACCGCTCTACGAGCGCTTCGGAGAGATCGTCAACGCGGTGTCCGGGGACGAGTTCGCCCCTCTCGATACCTATGAGATCGGCCTCTCCCTGAATTACACGCCGCCGGGCGGGGAGTTCGTTCGCCACTTCGATCGTAACGAGATGACCGTGTCGCTCTATTTCAACGAGGTGGAGGGCGGGGAGCTGGTCGTGTGGCCGAAGATCCTGTCTCCGATCCTCCGCATCTTTGGCGAGAAGGGTAAGTCCGCAGCCGTCCGCCTGTCTCAATACCAGAAAGGCGTCAGCATCACGCCTCGAGTGGGGACCATCGTCATCTTCTCCAAGCAGGCTGTGCATGCCGTCGCGCCGGTCCTCGGCAATCGGGCTCGTGTCAGTGTCATCATGGCCTACGACCGGCCAGGAAAGAGCTTCCAAGCCGACCGGGATTACTACGGCCATGGGCACGATCGAGTCACCCTGGCCGATCCCGCGGTGTGAGCGCCGGGTTATCCCCCTCATCGCCGGAGTTGATCGTCCGCCTGCCGGGGGGGTTCCGGGAGGAGCGTCGGTACGCCGCCGAGGTCGTCCTGGAGGTGCTGCTGGGTCTAACCGTCATTTTCGATGAGGAAGTTGCCGAGGCAACCACCATTCGTATTCGTGGGCTTGAGGGAGAGGTCTGCGTCGCCGATCGGTTTTTCGCGCACGAGCGCGACTGGCTCCGTTCCGCTTCTATCCCCCAACCACCTTATCCGGAGTGGGACCCGTCGGAAGCGGGTCTGGACACGCGTCTGGTCACCGACGGACTGCCGATACTGTTCCGGTTTGACGATTCGGTGAAGACTCTTGTCCAGAGATCCGGGCCCCGCACGGACTTGAACCTGGATGTCTTCGGCACGGCCTTCTTCCTGCTCACAGGCTACGAGGAACTTGCGGATCCCGCGGTCGACCGGCTGGATCGATATCCGTACTCCGCGTCGGTGCTGCGTCATCAGAAGCTGATCGAGCGACCGTTGGTGGACGAATACGCGGAGTTGCTGTTTACCGTGATGCGGCAAACCTGGCCCAGTCTGCCCCGAGCGACGCGTACCTACACGGTTGTGCCCAGCCACGATGTCGACGTGCCGTTTACCCATGCTTTTACCGCGCTGCCGCGCATGCTTCTCTCCTGCGGCGCTGACTGGGTCCGGCGGCGTGACCTCACAGGCCCTTTCAGGCGTGCCCGCTCGTGGTGGCTTACGAAGCGCGGCGATCCAAGCGCCGATCCAGCCAACACTTTCGATCTGCTCATGGATCTCAGTGAGGAGGCCGGGCTACGCAGTGAATTCAATTTCATCGTTGACCACTCCAGCCCCGCCATGGACGGCAACTACGATATACGGCATCCGTGGATCCTCGAAATCATCCGCCGCGTGCACCAACGCGGCCATCGTGTGGGCTTGCACTGCAGCTACAATAGCTTCGAGGATTCGCAACAGATCGCTCGCGAGATCGAGATCCTGAAGCGCGTGAGTGAGGAGCTGGGGATCGATCAGGAAACCTGGCATTCCCGGCAACACTGGCTGCGCTGGCACAACCCGAACACGCTGCAGGCGCTCGCAGACGCGGGGATCGATCTCGATTGCACGATGACGTTCGAGACCCACTGCGGATTCAGGCGTGGCACATCACATCGTTTTCCGGCATTCAATCTGTTGACCCGGGAGAAGCTCTCTCTGTGGCAACAGCCACTTCTGGTCATGGACGCGACCCTGCTGGATGGGTACGCGATGGACCTCGGCTTCGGCGACGAGCCGAGGGAGATAATTGACAGTCTCGCGAAACGAGTACGCCTGTTCGGTGGGGAGTTTACGATTCTCTGGCATAACTCTCGCCTGACGACCTCCGCCGAACTCGAGCTGTACCGGGACGCGATCGACATCTTGAGCGCTTACTAGAGGAATCGAGAGTCGTGTGTGGGATCGTCGGAATCGTGTCGCGAGAGCCAGCCGCACACCACGCCCTGTCCACCATGACACAGGCCCTGCATCATCGTGGTCCGGACGATAACGGCTTGCTCGTCGAAGGCGCCATCGGTTTCGGTCACACGCGGCTGTCCATCGTCGATCTGTCGCGACGCGGGCGCCAACCGATGACCTATCTCGACCGGTACGTGATCACCTACAACGGGGAGGTCTATAACCACATCGAGCTGCGCAGGGAGCTAGAACCGCTCGGGTATTCGTTCCAAACAGGGACCGATACCGAGGTCATCATGGCCGCTTACGATCGATGGGGGGTCGACTGTCTGAGCCGGTTCAATGGCATGTGGGCGTTCGCAATTCTGGATCGAGCAAAACAGCGTTTATTCCTGTCCCGAGATCGATTCGGCGTCAAACCGCTCTACTTCTATTGGGCGCCGGGGCTGCTGCTGTTCGCTTCCGAGATCAAGGCGCTTCTGCTGCATCCACGAATGAGAGGGGAACCGGATATAGAGTACTGTCGTCGCTATCTGAGTCTCGGGCCCGGTGAATACCTGGACGAGACCGCTTTCTCGGGTGTCCAGCGACTCCGGAACGCCGCTTTCGTCGAGGCCCGCATCGACGAGTTGCTGAAGCATCGCCCCACCGTAGAGAGCTACTGGACGCTCGTACCCAACGATTCGACGGAGGCTTTCGACCCATCGAAGGCGAAGGCATGCGTCGGGGAGTACGTTGAGCTGCTGAGCAGTGCAGTCGATGTGCGACTGCGAGCGGACGTCAAGGTCGGGTCGGCTCTCTCTGGTGGCCTGGACAGCTCCTCGGTCGTGCTTCTGGCCAACGAGTCGTTGCGACGGCTGGGCGCGGTCGATCTACAGGAGACCTTCTCCTGCGTTTACAGGTCTCCGGGGACGGAAGACTGCGACGAGAGTGGCTATATCGACTCGCTCGTTTCCTATCTCAACGTGCGGTCCAACCAGATCGAGCCCCGCGAGGAAGAGATCCGCGAGGAGTACGAGAAAATGGTCTATTTCCTCGATACGCCTCCGGAGAGCTCGTTGATGTCGTCGTGGCATACATTTCGGCGGGTTTCGGCCACCGACGTGAAAGTCACTCTGGATGGACAGGGAGCCGACGAGCAACTGGCGGGCTATACGAAGTATCTGGCCAACTACCTCGCCTACGCGAATCACCCCTTCAGTGAGAACGCAGCGCTGGCTCACTTCGAAGCGACTCGATCGTTTCGGTGGCTAGGTCTGACGGCAGCAGGGTTGCGGCGCTTTGGGCTCATCGATCTACTGCCGGCGTTGCTCCGTCTCTTACGAAAACAGGTGTTCGATGGCCGCACGCTAAATCAAACGCTGGTCTATGACAGTCTCAACCGATTGACAAACCTGCTCCACTACGCGGATCGTACGTCGATGGCGTATTCGATCGAGTCCCGTATGCCGTTCCTGGACTACCGCCTGGCGGAGTTCTGCGCTGCGCTACCGGCCGCCTACAAGCTTCACGACGGCTACACTAAGTACATCGCAAGGTTAGCGATGACGGATAAGCTTCCAGCCGACATCGTCTGGCGGCGGGATAAGATGGGGTGGCCGATCCCCGAGCGACACTGGTTTCTCGGCGGGCTATACCCCTGGGCGAGCGGTGAGATCGAAAAATCCAGCTTTGTTCGCGAATTACTCGGTTCCGCTCGCGCGCACCGTCTCGTTAGTCCGCGCGCTTCCGTGCGCGGCCTGCTCAGACTCCTGAATCTCGCGACCTGGCACCGGGCGTTCTTCGAGGAGAAGTGGTACCGCTCGCCCCCCCAAGTCACGACTCCGTCGTAGAGGCGTCACGGGATGTCCATCACCATCGCAGTCGTGACCTCCATACACCCGGACTTCGATGCGCGCATATGGAAGCACGTTGTCTCTCTTTCCGAGGCTGGCATCAAGGTTCATTTCATCTCTCCCTGGGACTTCCAGGATGTAGTGACGCCCGAATCGGTCAGCGTGCATCCATTCCGCCGTGTGACGCGCAGAAGTATGCGACCGTTCCTGATTCCAAAGCGCGTCTTCGGGCGGTTGCGATCGTGCTGGCGCGACGTCGACCTTATTCATTTCCACGACATCGATCTGCTTCCGTGGATGGCGATCGCGAGCTTCTTCAAGCCCGTGGTCTACGACTGTCACGAGAACTATCCCGACGAGATGCTCGTGCGGGAGTGGATTCCCAATCTCGCTCGTCGTCCCCTGTACCACGTCATGCGTATCGGACAGAGAGCGCTGGCGCGGATCGTGGGGCATTGCGTGCTGGTCGCAGAGTCGCAGGAGCCCGACTTCACGATCGATGGCGTGGACTTCATTTACATCAAGAATTACGCCAGCCGCCGGCTCCTCAATTCCGTGGCCGACGACTATGAATCCCGCGTGCCGACCGTCGTATTTACGGGTGGGCACCACGACACGAATGGCAGTGGTCTTTTGCTCGACATTGCCGAACGTTGTGGCGAGCTGCTTCCCGATCTGCGTTTCATCGCGACTGATCGTTTCACCAGCCCGGAGTACAGGGCCCGATTCGAGGCACAACTCAACGAACGCGGTCTCGCCAGACAATTCGAGCTGGTTCCGTTCGTGCCTTCTCAACGGATCATGACCGTGCTCAACCGGGGAACGATTGGCGTTTCTCCCAACCTGCGAACCAAAAATCAGGAGAAGGCCATTCCCACAAAGCTGTTCGAGTATATGGCTGCCGGGCTGCCCATCGTCAGTAGCGACCTGCCGAATCAGACTCATATAATCAATGATGCGAGATGCGGGTTGCTCGCGCGCCCGGAGGATAAGGAATCGTTTGTGCGGGCGATTCAGCATCTGGTCGATGACAGAGGCTCGGCGAAGGCCCTCGGTGAATCCGGCAAGAGGGCTTTTGCACAACGTTATTGCTGGGAAGAACAGATTCCCGCTCTGCTGGATCTGTACGGCGCGATCCTCGAGAGGCGAGGCAGCCCCGCAGAAGGTCGGTTGGAAGATACATAGGAAGTCATCGTGCAAGGCCTCGAGACCATAGCTTGTCCGCTTTGCGCGCACTCCGAGCATGCGCGCACAACCGGCGAGAACGGCTATCACCTCGTCCAATGTCTCGCTTGCAGATTCCTGTACGTGAACCCACGCCCACCGCTCGAGGCGATCGACGAAGCCGCCAAAACGGGCATGCATGCCACCGAGCGAGGGAGTCTCAAGGTCGTAGGGCGCTTCGACGCGCGCAAGGTCGCGTTCTACCGCAAACGCCTCTTTGAGCTCTTTGGCGAGGAGTATCTCCGGGAGTCCAAGCCTCGGTGGCTCGATATCGGGGCAGGTTACGGCGAGCTGGTTGCGGCGGTCGAGGCGGCCGGTGCCACGGCGATCGGACTGGAGCCGTGTCTACCGAAGCAGCGCGACGCCGTGGCTCGTGGACTGGACGTGCGCGCCATTGCGCTGGACGAGCTGACGGAGCCTTTCGACGTCGTCTCGTTGATCAATGTGTTCTCCCATCTGCCCGACCCGCGAGAATTCCTGGGTGCCGTGAGCCGGCTCGTCAGACCGGGCGGCAACCTCATGCTGGTCACGGGGAACGGCGCGGATATCCCCGCGGAGCAGCTGCCGCGGCCGCTTGATCTGCCGGATCATCTGGTGTTCGCGGGAGAATCACACCTCGAGAGGCTGCTGACCGAGCTCGGCTTCCGGATCGCACGCGTTAACCGGTATGACGAGTTCATGCCCGAGAGCCGGCTCGTGCTATTCGTGAAGAACGCGGCCAAGACGATCCTGGGCCGGCCCCGGCGGACGCCGACGCGGGGCAGCGCGTTTCGCTCACTGTTCATCAGGGCCATCCGTGAGGAGTGATGTCGCGATCGTCACGGCATGGTACCCGCCGGAGCCGGCCCCGTTCGGTCAAATGATGGCCGAGTTGGCCGAGTGCCTCGCGGCGCAAGGGAAAAACGTCGACATCATCACGTCCTTTCCGAATCATCCCGGTGGCACGATTCACGAGGGCTGGCGGAACCGTCTACTTCAGATCGAACATCCGGCGGACGGCATACGCGTCCTCCGAGTGCTGACGTTGGCTCGGCGATCCGGTCATTCGGGGAACCCCCCCGGTCGGGCGAAAAGAATCGCGGCTTCACTCGTCTTTACTCTCGCCGCGGCCTCGGTTGCACTCTTCCGTACCAGACCCCGTGTGATCTTCTCCGTGCTCCAACCTCTTACCGTCGGGTTGCCACTGATGGCCGTATCGCGATTGAAGGGCGCGCGCCTGGCTTTCAACGTGCAGGATCTGCATCCTGACGCGCTGGTGGCGCTTGGGCTGGTACGACAGCGCGCGGTTATCGCCATTCTCCGCTGGCTCGAACGGACGTCCTACAGACGCGCCGACGGGCTCGCCGTCATCTGCGACCGGTTCCGCGACCATTGCCTGGAACGCGGCGCAGCTCCCGACCGTGTTCGCGTTATCCCCAATTGGGTGGATCTGGATGAGATACGACCGTCGGACCGGGTCTCGACCGTGCGTTCCGAACTGGGACTGGACGAGCGTGATTTCGTCGCCCTCTATGCCGGGACGATCGGCCTGGTTTCCGGCGCAGAGGTCGTGCTGGACGCTGCGGTGCTGTTGCAACAGCAGCCGATTCAGTTCGTCTTCGTTGGAGAGGGGCAGCTGGTAGGACAACTGGAACGCATCGCCGCTGAGAAGAATCTAACGAATGTTCACTTTCTTCCGTTCCAGCCGCGGAACAGGGTGAACGACGTGCTAGCGCTTGGAGATGTCTCCCTGGTGACCCTGCTCCCGGGTCACGGGCGAACGTCAGTGCCGAGCAAGGTCTTGGCCTATATGGCGGCCGGGCGCGCAGTCGTCGCGAGCGTCGAGGCCGATTGCGAAACCGCGCGGTTCGTTCAAGCCGCACAGGCCGGGTATGTCATCCCGGCCAGGGACTCGCAGGCACTGGCTCAAATGCTCAGTAGGCTGCAAGGTCAGCGCGGCGAGGTCGTTGCGACGGGGCGCAACGGCCGTCAGTTCCTCGAGGAGCATCATACCAAGAGGCAGGTACTGTCGCTCTACCAGAAGTTCTTCGCAGAACTCATGTGATGAACAGCGCGATTCGGGCCGCGATTCGAGACGATGTGAAGGCCATCGTGAACCTGCACCTCACCGCGTTTCCGGATTTCTTCTTGTCGGAGCTGGGTGCGCGTTTCCTCGCGCGTCTCTATCGAGCCTATGTCGACGATCCGGAGTGCATCTGTTTCATTGCCGGAGACGAGGACAGCCTCTTTGGTTTCGTGATCGGTACCACCAAGCCGAAGCGCTTTTATCGACGTTTACTTTGGTCACGGGGCGCGGCGTTTTTTTGGGATGCGCTCCCAACGTTGCTACGCAACCCGAGCAGGGTTGCCGCGCGTCTTCTGCGGGGATTGAGGTACCGTGGCGAGGTTCCCGTGAGGTATCCTCATGCCCTGCTGATCAGCAGCGTTGCGGTAAGTCCGGATCACATGGGGACAGGGATAGCCATCCAGCTGCTCGAGTCGTTTTGTCTCGAAGCCAAGGCGCGAGGTGCCACGCACGTGTATCTGACGACGGATCGTGACGACAATCCGATTGCCAATCGTTTCTACGTGCGAAACGGTTTCGAGCTCGACGCAGTCCTGTCGCGTTACGACGGCAGAGCCATGAATCGCTACGTGCGATCGCTCGTTTGACGATCATGTCCCGCGCAGCCGAGTCGCACGGTGCATTCGTCCCATTCGCTCTTCCTGACATCGGCGAAGAGGAAATCGAAGCAGTAGTAGCAACCCTGAGAGCGGGCTGGATCACGACGGGGCCGAAAACCAGGGAGTTCGAGCAGGCGTTCGGCGATTACCTAGGAGGCGGTCTCGAATGCGTCGCAGTCAACTCTGCCACGGCGGGTCTGCATCTCGCGCTTGCCGCGGTCGACATCTCGCCTGGCGACGAGGTGATCGTACCTACACATACGTTCACCGCTACGGCGGAAGTCGTCGGATATCTCGGCGCGGAGCCACGCCTGGTCGATATCGATCCAAAGACCTATTGCCTCGATCCCGAAGCCGTGGCGGCTGCCATCAGCTCGCGTACTGCGGCGATCCTTCCGGTTCACTACGGCGGCCTCTCGGCCGACATGAATGCCCTGATGGAGATTGCCGGGGCGCACGGGTTAAAGCTCGTCGAGGACGCTGCTCATGCCTTTCCTACCCGCTACCGCGGCGAGCTGGTGGGCACGCTCGAAAGCGACGGCGCGGTTTTTAGCTTCTACGCGACAAAGACGATCGCGACCGGCGAGGGCGGTATGTTGGTAACCCGCAACCCCGAGTTGGCCAGGAGCGCCAGGGTCATGCGGCTTCACGGCATAGACCGGGACGCGTTCGATCGCTACTCGACGAAGCGGCCGTCCTGGTACTATGAAGTGGTCACGCTCGGCTTTAAGTACAATCTTACCGACGTCGCCTCCGCGATGGGCCTGGAGCAGCTGAAGAAGGCGGATGCGTTCCATGCCCGGCGAGAGTATCTCGCCGAGCGTTACATCGACAGCCTCAGGCAGCTGCCACTGGTCATGCCCCCCCGGCCGGAAGGCGACTCTACCCACGCCTGGCATCTGTTCGTGATTCAATTGGGCGATGACGTGCCGTCGACGCGCGACGAGGTTATCCGGCGTCTGCACGACCTGGGCGTTGGCTGCAGCGTTCACTACATTCCGCTGCATCGCCAGCCCTATTGGAAAGAACGTTACTCGCTTTCCGCAGAGCAGTTTCCAAACTCCGAGCGTTTATTCCAACGAGCCATCAGTCTGCCAATCTACACGCGCATGACGGATGAGGATCAAGACCGCGTGATT
Organism: Gammaproteobacteria bacterium; assembly: GCA_030066665.1. GTDB lineage: Bacteria > Pseudomonadota > Gammaproteobacteria > Steroidobacterales > J054. The sequence goes on along the minus strand of JASJBD010000002.1, from coordinate 6,311 downwards.
GAGGCGCTGCACACCGTGGTGGGAGATGTCTAAGCGGTTGTTTGATGTGGTGCTTTCGGCTATCGGTATTATCGTGTTGGCGCCATTGTTTCTGCTGGCGAGCGTCTGGATCAAGCTCGATTCGCCTGGACCTGTGTTTTTTCGACAGGAACGAGTCGGCCTGCGAGGCAAGCCCTTCATGCTGTTGAAGTTCAGATCCATGGTGACGGATGCGCCACAGAAAGGCCCTGCGATCACAGTCGGGGCCGACCCGCGCATCACACGAAGCGGCGCCATATTGCGCCGGACGAAATTCGACGAGTTTCCTCAGTTGTTCAACGTGCTCGCGGGGGACATGAGTCTCGTCGGGCCGCGACCGGAACTCCCTCGCTACGTGGCGCTGTACCCGCCCGAGGTGCGAGACAAGATTCTATCGGTACGCCCCGGGATTACGGACCAGGCGGCCATCGAGTTTGCGGACGAAGCGACGCTGCTCGGTGAGGCTGAGGATTCCGAAACGATGTATGTCAAGGAAATCCTGCCGCGAAAGGTAGAGCTCTACGGAAGCTACGTTGACGAACACAGCGTCATCGGAGATCTCCGGATCATCCTGCAGACGTTTGCCAGAATCGCGTCGCTTGGACGTTGACGAAGGTCGATCAAAGGGTGAAAGACTTTTCTTTGATTGGTGCGGCCGGTTACGTTGCGCCTCGACACATGCGGGCCATCCGCGACACAGGAAATCGCCTGGTTGCTGCATTGGATATCAGTGACTCCGTCGGGGTGATCGACAGCTATTTCCCGGACGCGCATTTCTTCACGGAGTTCGAGCGATTCGATCGGCATATCGACCTGCTTCGCAGAAAGAAGCGGGCGGTCAATTTCGTCTCGATTTGCTCGCCCAACTATCTTCACGATGCGCACGTCAGGTTCGGGTTGCGGTCGCACGCACATGTGATCTGCGAGAAGCCGATCGTGCTCAATCCATGGAACCTCGACGGACTCATCGAGATGGAGCGCGAAACTGGGAAGCGCATATTCACGATCCTGCAGCTACGTCTCCACCCGGCGATACTAGCGCTTAAGGAGCAGGTTGCGACAGCTGACCAGCGGACTAAACATGATGTCGACTTGGTGTACATCACCTCGAGAGGCCGGTGGTATAACATCTCGTGGAAAGGCGACGCGAAGAAATCGGGAGGCATAGCGACGAACATCGGCATCCACTTTTTCGACATGCTCGGCTTCGTGTTCGGCCCGATGAGCGAGCAGAAGCTTCACTATCGCTCCGCATCAACGGCAGCCGGGTTCGTTGAGTTGGAACGCGCTCGCGTGCGGTGGATTCTATCGATTGATAGGGGCAATCTGCCGTCCGAGCTGCGTGGGGAAGGTGGCCAGCAGACCTATAGACGAATTTCCGTCGATGGCCGGGAAATCGAGTTTTCGGGCGGCTTCACCGATCTTCATACAAAGAGTTACGAGCGTATTCTTGCAGGCAATGGTTTCCCGATTGAAGAAAACCGCGCCGCCGTCACAATGACAGCGGAGATTCGGGACATGACACCAATCGGCCTTACTGGTGACTACCATCCGTATCTGGCATCCATCGTCGGCTGAATGTGTCACGCGTCTATTGGGATTTCACACCGTTTTCTAAACGCGGGGCTGGCTGGAAGGCCGCCCGCCGTTGCAGTCTCCAAGCTACGAAGCCATTCTTCACGCATGCCCAACGATGCCGGTGATGTTTTTCTGGATGTGTTCGAAAGCGCGGTGCGGCGTGAACTGCAACCGAGTCAGGTCTTGATTCACGCGGGCGACCCGGCCGAGCAGGTCTTCAATATTCTGGACGGCATGCTGATGGTGAGTCGCCCGGGACTCGACGGCCGCCGCCAGGTGCTGAGCTTCCTGTTCACCGACAATTTCGTTGGCCTCACGGCCGCGGACCGCTACAACTTCACCGTTGAGGCAGTCACTCCAGCCGTGGTGGCGGGCCAGTCGCGTGAGGTCCTGAACCGGCGCCTGGTGGGCGACCCAGCCGCCGAACGCGCCTTCATCCGCATGACCTACCGGGTGCTCGAGAACCTGGTCGATCTCGCGTTCAGCCTCGGCCAACGGACGGCACGGGAGCGAGTCGCCGTGTTCGTGCTGTATCTGCGCCATCGCTACCTGCTGAGCCAGGGCCTGTCGCCGACCGCCGACGACGCGCTGCTGACGCTGAACCTGCCGATGAGCCGGCTCGATATCGCCGATTTTCTCGGCCTGAAAAAAGAGACTGTCAGTCGCAGTTTCGCCCAGATCGAAGCGGCAGGCCTGCTGCATCGGACGGGCGGCCGCGACCTCGAAATCAGGGACCTGACGGGATTGCGCGAACTCGCCGGGGTGCTCGATTTCGCCGTGCCGGCGCGCATGCCGACGGCCCGGTGCGAACGCGCCTGACCGGCCGCCGGGCGTTGCTTTCCGCGCCTCGCCGGAGTCTTTATAATTCCGCGCCTCCCGACGCGCTCTGTCGTCGACCTGGATTGAAATTGCTGTGAGTACCGAAGACCAGAGTTTTATGGACCTGTTCACGCTCGTCCTGGGCATCCTGGTGGCAATGACCTTCGCCATCTTTCTACTGGCACGTTTCACGGCCGGTAGTACCCAGCAGGAATGGCGCCGGGAAGGCTCCGATTACCAGCAGCAGGTGCTCGACAGGATTCGGCCGATCGGCCAGGTCGCCCTGCCGGGCGACGCCACCGAGGACGAAGGTCCGGTCGCCGAAGCTGTGGCCGCGGCGCCGGTTGCCGAAGTGATGTCGGGGCCGCAGGTTTACAACACCGCCTGTCTCGCCTGCCACGGCGCCGGCGTGGGCGGCGCACCGAAAACCGGCGACGTGGCGGAGTGGGCCCCGCGCATTGCCCAGGGTCCGGACGTGCTCGCCGATCATGTGCTCAATGGCTACACCGGGGACGCCGGCTATATGCCGCCTAAGGGTGGTCGCATCGACCTGTCAGACGAAGAGATTCTGGCTGCCATGAACTACCTGCTCGACGAATCGAAGTAAGCATTCAGCCCGGAAAGTCCGCCCGAAAACTCAAAGCTTCCGCCACGGATTCCGCCCTGACCCGGGCGGCCGACGCCAGGTCTGCGATGCTGCGCGCGACGCGCAGGCTGCGTTCACAGGCGCGCTGTGAGAGCACCAGTCGATCGGCCGCCGCAGCCAGCAGCTCGGTCGCCTCGTTATCGAGCTGGCAGGCCTCGAGCAAGGCCTGCCCCGTGAGCTGCGCATTCACGCACGCCCGGCGCCGCTGCCTCGCGCGCGCGGCGAGCACGCGTTCACGAACCGCGTTTGTCGGTTCGCCGAGACTCCCGGTCGGCGCGCCGAATCCCGGCGCTTCGCGCTGCACAGTCGTTATCAGATCGATTCGATCCAGCAGCGGTCCCGAAATGCGCGCGCGGTAACGGCGAATCTGGTCCGGCGTGCAGCGGCACTCGATCTGCGTATCGCCACGGAATCCGCAAGGACAGGGGTTCATCGCCGCCACCAGTTGAAACGTTGCCGGGTAGCTCGTTGAACCGCCGGCGCGGGCAATGGAAATTCTGCCGGCTTCGAGGGGCTCGCGCAGCGCTTCCAGCGCCGGACGGGCGAATTCGGGCAGCTCATCGAGAAACAATACGCCGTGATGAGCGAGGGAAATCTCCCCGGGGCGTACACTCCGTCCCCCGCCCACGAGCGCGGCGGCCGATGCGGTGTGATGCGGGGCACGCCATGGCGAACGGCGGTCGAGACCGTCGACCGATCGCCCGGCGAGTGACCGAATAACCGCCACGTCGACGACGGCGTTTTCGGACAATGGCGGCAGCAGGCCGGGCAACCGGCGGGCCAGCATCGTCTTGCCTGTGCCGGGCGGACCGACAAACAGGCTGTGATGGCCGCCCGCCGCGGCAATTTCCAGCGCCCGGCGGCCGCGCTGCTGCCCACGCACATCCGCCAGGTCCGCCACTTCCTGCGGATTCTGTGCATTGCCACAAGGCGGCGCCGCTTCCAGCTGCAGTTCGCCACGCATGAACCGGACAACCTGGGACAGGTGCCCTGCGGTCAGCGGACGCGCATCCTTGAGCAGGCCGGATTCCATGGCGCTGGCCCGTGGCACGACACAGCGACGCCCCGCCTCGCGGGCCGCCAGCAATGCGGGCAGCAAGGCATCGACACGACGCAGGCGACCCGACAGTGCCAGCTCGCCGTAAAGTTCGAGCCCGGGTAATGCCTCGGCGGGTAACTGTCGCGTGGCCGCGAGGATACCGATCGCTATTGCGAGATCGAACCGACCACCGGCTTTGGGCAAATCTGCGGGGGCCAGGTTCACCGTTACGCGACGGTCCGGGAATTCCAGGCCCGCCTCCTGGATGGCCGCCTTGACCCGCTCGCGACTTTCCCGAACGGCGGTCTCCACCAGGCCAACGATCATCAGTCCCGGCAGGCCACGACCGACGTGGATTTCTGCGGAAACTTCACGCGCGTGCATGCCCTGTTGAGCGCGCGTGAAAACAGTCGCCAGCGCCACGGCCGTCGCGCCGTGGACTAGCTGCGATCGTCGCTATTGTCAGCCGCGGTTGCGTGGCCCGCTTCGAGACTCGCCAACTGTTCCTCGAGCGCGGCGAGTTTTTCGCGCGTGCGCGCCAGCACCTTGCGCTGCACATCGAACTCCTCGCGCGTCACGAGGTCGAGCCGATCCAATCCACTCTGCAGCAGAGCGGAAAAATTCTGTTCCAGGTCGGCCTGCGTTGCGGCAACACCGGCAGGCACGCTCGCTGCCAGTTTCTGCGCCAGGTCATTGATCAGGTTCTTGTCCACGTCTGCTCGCTCCGCTCAATTCTCGTCTCGCCCGCGCCACCACGGTTGCTCATTTGGCAAGCATGCCTGCTTGTCTGTTGCGCCAAGCTGGTGCATCGCCGCCGCCAAAACCGCCCCGTTCGAACGGCAACGCCCCGTTTTTCGCGCATATCGCCGGCTTGGCACGGTTTCTGCTTAAACCGGGTGGGGAGCAGGCAAATGGTGACATTGGCCGCGCTCGGTCGCAAAACCTATTCGAGGACATATCGTGAAGAAATCACTAGTGGTGCTGTCGGCACTGATAACGACAACCCCGTCGATGGCGCTGGATTTCAGCGCGAACGCGGGACTCAACTCCGAGTACATTTTCCGGGGCATCCCGCAATCCGACGGTAAGGCCGCGGCGTTTGGCGGTTTCGACCTGGAGCAGTCCGGTTTCTACATCGGCACCTGGGCCTCGACCGTCGACGGGGGCGTGGCTACCGGTGAGGGTGAAGGCGTCGTCGAATCACCGGGCGGTACCGGCGCGCCGGTTTCCACCAGTGTCGCGACCTCGCCGGTCGGCGGCGACGGTCTCGAAGTAGACCTGTACGGCGGCTACGCCACTGAAATAGGTGATTTCAGCCTGGGGATCGGCGGCACCTGGTATACGTACACGGACAAGTTCGACGACGACTACAAGGAACTCAATCTGCACGGCGGCTGGCTGTTCCTATCGGTCGACATCGCCATCGGGCAATACGACAACTTCGACGGGCCGACCCAGGACTACCAGTTCTATTCCGTATCGGCCGAGTACAACGGCGCTTATGCCCTGATCGGCACCTTCGAAGACGACTTCGAAGGTACCTACTACGAGGCCGGCTATGGCAACACGCTTGCGGTCGGCGAGACCGAGCTATTCGACTACAACTTCTCTGTCATCTACAGCGACGACAAACTGCTCGGCGGCAAGGACGATATCAACATTGTTGCGCAGATCAGTAAGAACTTCGCCCTGTTCAGTAACTGATCACACTACGCGGAGATCCCGATGAAACTCATTACCGCAATCATCAAGCCGTTCAAGCTGGACGACGTTCGCCAGGCCGTTGCCGACATCGGCATCCAGGGCATCACTGTGACGGAGGTCAAGGGATTCGGTCGCCAACGTGGCCACACGGAACTCTATCGAGGCGCCGAGTACGTGGTGGACTTTCTGCCGAAGACCAAGATCGAGATGGCCGTAGCCGATGATATTGCCGAGCAGGTCGTCGAGGCCATCGTAAACACCGCACGCACGGGCAAGATCGGCGACGGCAAGATTTTCGTCAGCGAACTCGCCGAGGTCATGCGTATCCGCACGGGGGAAACCGGCGCCGAGGCGGTCTGAAGACCTGCGTCGCGAGGAGAATTTCAATGAATCAAGTGATAGAAGTCAGCTACGCGCTCGACACGTTATATTTCCTGGTCTGTGGCGCGCTGGTCTTCAGACCGCCTCGGCGCCGGTTTCCCCCGTGCGGATACGCATGACCTCGGC
>JASJBD010000058.1 GCA_030066665.1 Gammaproteobacteria bacterium | reverse complement strand
CATGACGTAGCGTTCCTGGGCCTCGTTGCACCAGATTTCCAGCGGCGACATGCCGGGCTCGGCGTTCGGCACTTCGCGCAGTTCGAGTTGCGCCCCGAGCTTGCTGTGATCGACAACCTCGGGCACGGCGTTGGACAATCCGCCGGCGCCCACATCATGAATAATGCCAATCGGATTGCCGGTCTCCCGGTACCCGGCCGACCAGCAACTGTCGATGACCTGCTGCGCGCGGCGTTGCATTTCCGGATTCCCGCGTTGTACCGACGCGAAATCGAGATCCGCCGAGCTCGTGCCGCTGCCCATCGATGACGCGGCGCCACCACCGAGGCCGATCAACATCGCCGGTCCGCCAAGCACGACCAGCAAATTGCGCGCCTCGGCGTCCTGCTTGTCGACGTCGGCCGGCCGAATCGCCCCCATGCCGCCGGCAATCATGATCGGCTTGTGGTAACCCCAGCTCTTTCCACGCCGCCCGGCTGCGGCGAAAGTCCGGAAGTAACCGAGGATATTGGGCCGCCCGAATTCGTTGTTGAAAGACGCTCCTCCGATCGGGCCCTCCAGCATGATTTGCAGCGGCGATGCGATGCGATCCGGCCGTCCGGGACCGCGTTCCCAAGGCTGCCGATCGCCGGGCAGCTCGAGGTCGGAGACCGTAAACCCGGTCAGTCCGGCTTTCGGCCGCGCGCCGCGCCCGGTCGCGCCTTCGTCCCGGATCTCGCCGCCACTGCCGGTGGCGGCACCGGGGAACGGCGAGATCGCGGTCGGATGATTGTGGGTCTCGACTTTCATCAGGATATGCACGGGCTCAGCGTGCGACTGATACTCGTGACTTTCCGTATCAGCAACAAAGCGGCGCCCGGGGCCGCCAGCGATGACGGCAGAATTGTCCTGGTACGCGCTGAGCACACCGTCCGGCGTTGCCGCGTGCGTGGAACGAATCATGTCGAACAGGCTGTCGCGCTGCGTCTCGCCGTCGATCGTCCAGTGCGCATTGAAGATCTTGTGCCGGCAATGCTCGGAATTGACCTGCGCAAACATCATCAGTTCAGCGTCGGTCGGATCCCGTCCCAGACTTTGGTACTTGTCGCCCAGGTAGGCGATTTCGTCCGCGGACAGGGCCAGCCCGAACTCCACATTGGCGCGCTCGAGGGCGTCGATCCCGTCGCGCTGCAACGGCACGACCGCCAGCGGCGCGGGCTCATGTGTTGCGAACAGCGCCTGCGCCGCGTCCGGCATCGCCAGTACCGTCTCGGTCATTCGGTCGTGCAGCAGCGGCAGAACCGCATCCCAGTCACTGGCTGCGAGTGGTTCCGCCGAATGCAACGTATATTGGACACCGCGCTCGATGCGGTGCACGGCCGCCAGCCCGCAGGTATGCGCGATATCTGTCGCTTTGCTCGACCACGGTGAAATCGTGCCGAAACGCGGCGTTACGACACGCGACTCACTGTCCGTCGCCCATTCGGCCGGTGTACCGTAATTCAGCAGCGCGTCCAGCCGCTCGCGGATATCCCGATCGCGCGGTTCGGCAAGGTCGACGAAATGCAGAAACCGGGCCGCAACGTCCTCGATCACCGGTCGCTCGCGCTGGAGCGCGTGCAACAGTTTGGCGCGCCGATATCGCGTCAATGCGGTCGGACCGGGCAGAATCAGCATACTGGGCGTTGGTACTTCGTCTGAGCGCGCCCGGGATTGTGACACGCGCGGCGTCAGCGACCCTGATCGCCGCCCTGCCCGCCAGGTGTGTAAACCGGCATCGGGAACTGCGTCACGTTGCTGCCTTCGGCGTCTGTCACTTTGCTGACGCCCTGCTTCTCGACCTCGTCGATCCTGAGGATGGCATGCATTGGAATAAAGCTGCGTTTGACGCCCGCGAACTCGCTCTGGATGCGCTCCTCGGCCGGATCGACCACGACCGTCGTCCGCTCGCCAAATACCAGTTCCTCGACCTCGACAAAACCGAACATGCCGCCATGCGACACGTGACGGGCATAGATCTCGTAGATCTTGCCCTGGTTCATGAACATAAGCTTATACAGGCGTTTGGCCGCCATCACTTTGCCTTCTCCGGGATTTTGTCAAATGGGCGCGCCGAGCCCGCGACAACAAGCCCTTAATTATAGCCAAGTTCACGGTTTCCGGTAACGGCGCGGGCGCCGGGAAAATGTGAACTGCGGCGGGGTACCTGGGCTGGATACGGGGCATGATCCCGAGCGGGAAGCAAACCGTCCGGACTGCGGGTGCCGGGCGTGCGCGATTGATGGAGAGCCCGGATGCCATTGCGCCTCCGCATAGTCAGTGAAAATGCCCAGCTCCTCGGCGATGAGCACGAGAAGGAGTTTGACTCCTGTGGCGGCAGCATCGGGCGGGCGCTGGACAATGACTGGGTCCTGCCCGATCCGAAGCGTTATGTCTCGGGGCGGCACGCCCTGATCGATTTTCATGGCGGTGCGTACTACCTGGTCGACACGAGTCGCAACGGCGTCTTCGTTAACGGCTCCGATACCCCGGTTGGCCGGGGCCATCCGCAGCGACTCTTCGACGGCGACCGACTGCGTCTTGGCGCGTTCGACGTGGCGTGCGCCATCAGTAGCGAAAGCGAAGAAGAAAAATCGGCCGTGATGCCCGACTCCGTGGCACGGGCCCAGCAGGTTCCGGAGGACCCGTCGATGGAACTGCAGATGGTCCAGGAAAACTACCTGGTAGAGGACAATGCGCTGGAACAGCACCTGGCGTCGCCGGAGGGTTCGTCACGCATCAGCCAGCTCAGCGAAGTGATCGAGATGCCGTCGCTGGCTACCGCCGAAAGCGAACAGCGCGCGCTGAATACGTTGCTGGAGTCCGCCGGCCTCGATCCGCGGGACCTTGCCGGCACGCCACCCGCAGAGATCATGCGCACGGCTGGCAATCTGTTGCGTTTGATGGTGGCGGGCCTGACAGAACTGCTGCATGAGCGTGCCCAGGTGAAGGAAGACTTCCGGATTTCACAGACGCTGATTCAGCGCGAACAGAACAACCCGCTCAAGTTTGCCCCCGGCGTGGCCGAGGCGCTGACCTACCTGCTCGGTAACCGCGGCAGTGCGTACCTGCCTGCCGAAGATGCGATCGAAGCGTCATTCCAGGACATCAAGAATCACGAGCAGGCGCTGCTCAATGCGATGCAACGCGCATTGCAGGACATGATCGAACGCTTTGACCCGGAAGAATTGCAGATGCGATTCGACCGCGGACTAAAACGCAATGCGTTGCTGTCCGGGGCCAACAAACTAAAATACTGGGAACTCTACGCAGAGAGCTTCAACGTTCTGACCCATCACGAATCAGGACACCTGCCAGAATCATTTGCCGAAGACTTCGCCAAAGCTTACGAAGAAGAAATCAAGGACGCGGCAGCGTCGTCACGGCGCGCCAGCTGACCCGATCCCCATCTTGGCGCCCTCGTCCGATGGTCAGCACCCGCTGACCTGGCGGTTGCGGGGTTGAATGATAATGATTCTCATTTACAATTGCGCCCGCGGCCCTGTCCGCTCCCGGTGACCCCAGAAGCGCAATGATCACGTTAGACCAGCTTGAACCCGGTCAGTCAGCCACCGTCACCCATATCGATGGCGAAGGCCCGCTCGGTCAGCGGCTGATGGCCCTTGGCCTGATCGAAGGTTCCGAGCTCCAGGTCGTCCGCCGCGCGCTGGGCGGCGATCCGATCGAGATCGAGGTCATGGGCTACGCCCTGTCGCTGCGTCGCGACGAGGCCCGCCGGGTACACGTCGAGGCGGCTGATGGTTAGGCCGGCATCGCAGGTAGCGCACACACCGGTTATCGCGGTCATCGGCAATCCGAATACCGGCAAGAGCACGCTGTTTAACGCGCTCACTGGTCTGAAACAGAAAACCGCCAATTATCCGGGGGTGACGGTCGAGCGTCACACCGGCGAGCTGCGGACCCCCCAGGGCCAACTCGACCTGGTCGATCTACCGGGCGCATATTCGCTCGCCGCGCAATCACCGGACGAGATGATTGCCGTCGACGTCCTGCTTGGCCACGTCGAGGACCTCGAGCAACCGAGTGCGATTCTCGCGGTGGTCGACGCGACTAACCTGCGCCGCAATTTGTTCCTGGTAACGCAGCTGGCCGAGGTCGGATTGCCGGTCGTCGTGGCCCTGAATATGACCGATCTGGCCGCGCAGCAGGACATCAGCATTGACCACGAAACGCTTGCCCGCGAACTCGGCATGGCGGTCGTGCCAATCGTCGCGTCGACCGGCGCAAACCTCGATGAGCTGCGCAGCGTCATGTACCGCGCCGCTTCCGGCAGCCCGCCCGCGCGGCCGAATCTGCTGCCAACGGTCGATGCAGCCGTGCAATCCCTGCATCACCGACTCCGGGCAACCGGATCACACCTGGCCGAGTACGAAATCGAGCGCGCGCTGATTGATGCTGGCGGCGTCGCGGAGCGGCGCTTCGAGTTCAGCACGCCGCCGGAATTCACCCAGGAACTGGCGGACCTGCGCAGCCGATTGTCCACTGGCAGCTCACTGGCCGCGATGGAGGCCAAGGCGCGCTATGACTTTATTGGCACGCTGGTCACGAAGGTTGAACGCCGCGCGCCACCCAGGCTGACGTTCGCCGATCGCCTGGACCGGATCACGAACCAGCCGCTGATTGGCTCGTTATTGTTCCTGCTCGTCATGGCGACGGTATTCCAGGCCGTCTTTTCCTGGTCGGGGCCACTGATGGACCTCATCGATGCGGGCGCCGCGGCAATTGGCGCAGCGATCACCGCCAGCCTGCCGCCCGGCGCGCTGGCGAGCCTGCTGGTCGACGGCGTCATTGCCGGTGTCGGCAGCGTGGTGATCTTCCTCCCACAGATCGTGATCCTGTTTACATTCATTATTTTCCTCGAAGATTCGGGCTATATGCCGCGGGCGGCCTTCATGATGGATCGGCTGATGCGAAGCGTCGGGCTTTCTGGACAGTCGTTTATTCCGATGCTGTCGAGCTTCGCCTGTGCCGTGCCCGGTATCCTCGCAACGCGCGTGATCCCGGACGAACGGGACCGCCTTGCCACGATTCTCGCGGCACCGTTTATGACCTGTTCGGCGCGGCTGCCCGTCTACGCGCTGTTGATCGCGGCATTCGTCCCGGAGCAGAGCTATCTCGGCGGCCTGATCAACCTCCAGGGACTGGTGCTGTTCGCGCTCTACCTGCTGGGTATCCTGGGCGGCGTTCTGACGGCCTGGCTGCTAAAACGCACGGTGCTGCATGGGCCGACACCGACTTTCCTCATCGAGCTGCCGCCCTATCGCCTGCCGAGCCTGCAGTCACTGCTCCTCCGACTGCTGGATCGAGCACGCACCTTTCTGTATCGCGCGGGCACAGTGATTTTCACCGTCGCGGTGTTGATCTGGGCGCTGGCTTATTTCCCCCGACCGGTCGAGATCAGCGACCGGTTTGCCGCAGACCGGACACAGGCAGAAGCGAGTCTGTCTGGCGATGACCTCGACACCGCGTTGACGGCAATCAATGGGCGTGAATCCGCGGCATTCCTGGAGCAAAGCCTGCTCGGTCGAATGGGCAAGACGATTGAGCCGGTATTCGCGCCCCTTGGATGGGACTGGAAAGTGTCGGCCGCCGTCCTTGCAAGTTTTCCGGCGCGCGAAGTCGTGATCGCCGTACTCGGCACGATCTACGCTGTCGAGGATGCGGAGGCCGATGAGGCCAGCCTGGTCGGTCGCCTGCGCGCATCGAAACACCCGGACGGCACGCCGGTATTCACACTGCCAATGGTGGCCGGGCTGCTGGTCTTCTACGCGTTCTGCCTGCAGTGTGCCGCGACCGTCGCCGTCATCGCCCGCGAAACCAACGGCTGGCGCTGGCCGGCGTTTGCGTGGTTCTATATGACGGGCGTCGGTTACGTCGGCGCCCTGTTCGCTTACCGGGTATTGAGTTAACGATGCCAGTCGGCCTGCAGGAAGTCGTCGCGCTGGCCATCGTGATTGCGATCGTCGGTTTCGCACTTTACAGACGCTGGCGGCGGTCAGCCGACACCCGGTCATCCTGTTGCGACCAGCCCGCCGCGAAGAAATCCGAGAAGACGGTCCACTTCTACAAACGCGCCGACGACTGACGCGGGAACGGGCGGATTAGGGCGGGAAATCGTCGAACAGCACGATGTCGACGATATCCGGGTCCACATTGTCCGTGGCGAGCACCGAGTAGAGATTCAGCTCGTCCAGCGTGATGCCGTCGACGCGTGCCAGCTCGGTCGCCGTGCCACTCTGTGCGAGTACCAGATCGTAGGTGTCGGGATTCAGCACGATATAGGTCGAAATGGCACCGAACGGGACGGAACCGCTGATCGGTACAAATCCCGTAAAGACCTCGCCCGCTGGCACGAGGTAGACGTCGATGAAGCCGAAATTGGATGCGCCCTGCACAAACCGGAACTGGGCAAATCCCGCGATCGACCGCTGGCTGTCGACCGCGCGCGTCACCGCCAGGTCGTCGTTGGCGACGGAACCGACGAGAAACAGCGAATTGAACGTGCCGGACCCGAGGTCCAGCGTGTCCTCGACGAACAGCATGCCGGGATTGCCGGCTTCGGCAATGGTCAGGTCGACCTCATCCGCGGTGGTTGTTTCGTAGGTCGAGATCGTCTGGAACGGCAGATCACCAATCAACGGCGGCATAAATTGATTGTCTACCACGATATCGACGTTGCCGGTATCGATCGCACTGTGACCCGCGCGCAATAACGGCGGCGTGCTGACGTCCTCGAGGAACGAGACGGAGGACAGCCCGACGGAACGCACCACGATTTGCGATGGCCCGAGACCGGCACTGTCCAGCAGCGTGAACGTCGGGGCGGCGCCACTCGTTACCTCGAATTCGGCCGACTGGAACAGGATATCCATCGGATCGCCCTGTGCGGTGACCGTGAGCTGATACTGGCCGCCGGCAAGGGTCTGGTTGGCCACGTATTCGCTAAAGGCAACACTCGCACGCGGCATCGCTGCCATCAGATCGGTTCCGGGAGGCTCCACGTAGACGTCCACCGCGCCGACCATTGGCGCCGCGTGCCCGTAGGATGCCGCCCCATTCGCGCCGCTCGATGACCGATCCCAGGTGAGTAACTGCAGATTGGCCGCGTCACCGATCACAACCAGTTCATAGAGCCGGTCCCCGGCCACAAACTGCGTCGTTTCCAGTACCACCGAAGTCGACGAGGAGCCGGGTTCGCGCACCCTGATGGTCACGGGGTAACTATCCTCCCCCAGGGCATTAGCGCCAGTCGCGCCAGCATATTCGAGCGTACCCAGCGTAATATCGGGCGCGCCTACCGCGGAGTTCTGGATCTGAATCGTGACTTGCCACAGATCAGGCACCGCGTGCCAGCCGCGCACGAAGCCCTGTGGTGGCAGATTATCGGACAGATTGTCACAGCCGCTCAGCGAGACGGCGATCAGTGCGGCAATTATCGGTGCGCCATTGCGCATAACAGGGCTCCCTAACGCTGGGCGTAGACCTTCAGCTTGCCATCCGCGTCGAAACTCCAGACCTTGTAGGGCTCTTTCCGATCACCGTATTCCATGCCCGGCGAGCCAAGCGGCATCCCCGGTACGCCGATGCCCGCGACGTCCGGTTTCTCCTTCAGCAATTTCAAGATCACATCCGCAGGTACGTGCCCTTCGACCGCATAACCTTCAACTTCGGCGGTGTGGCACGAAGCCAGCTCGTAGGGCACACCATTGCGACCTTTTACGGCAGACAGATCATCCAGTACCTTGGTCTGCACCGGGAAGCCGCTGGCTTCCAGATGCTCTACCCATTTGCCGCAGCAGCCACAGGTCGGTGTTTTGTAGACGGTGACCTCCGGCAGATCGGCGGCCAGCGCAGGCGCACCGGCGCTCAGCAACGCGAGCAGAACAACACAAATCCAAGGACGCATAGTCAACTCTCCGTGAGCACGAGGACGCAATGATAACCTGCTACAAGACGAATTCCGGCGCCGGTTCGCGCAGGTTGTAGCGCGAGCTCATAACATAACCATAAGCGCCTGTGGTGGCGATCAGCAGCACGTCGCCCTCCTCACAGGCCGGCAACAACCGGTCATTGCCGAGCCGGTCACCAGTCTCACAATTGGGTCCCACGACATTCACGACCTGGACCGCGGCTTCATCCAGCTTCGACAGGTTGACTATTTCGTGATATGCGCCGTACAACGCGGGCCTGATCAAGGAATTCATGCCGGTGCTGATTCCGACGTATTGCACGTCTCCCTTGCCCTTGATCTGGGTCACTGTCGCGAGCAACACGCCGGCCTCTGCCACGATATAGCGACCCGGCTCGAGCCAGATCTCATACCCGGGCGCCGCAGCGCGGATGTCCGCCAGACTTGCGTCCAGCGCCGCCATGTCGAGCGCCTGCTGACCGGGTTTCTCCGGCACGCCCAGACCGCCACCAACATCGAGATAGCGAACATCCGGGAACCCCGCTGCCAAGTCCGCCAACGTAACTGCTACTTCTTCCCAGTTATCCGCTTTCAGAATCCCGCTGCCGGTGTGGGCATGTAAGCCGACGACCCGTGCCCCGCTGGCCGCAACCAGTTCGCGCGCCTCGTCGAGCTCGAATAAGGGAATCCCGAACTTCGACTGCGCGCCGGCCGTGCGGACGTGTTCATGATGGCCACGCCCCTGGCCGGTGTCGAGCCGCAGAATGACCTCCCTGTCGCGAAACGCATCTCCCCAACGCCGTAAGGGATGCAGATTATCAAGCGTGACGAACACGCCCTGCTCCAAAGCCAGCTCATAGTCCTGACGCGGAGCGAAGTTGGGCGTGAACAAAATGCGCTGCGGGTCGAGATCCGGCAGTAACTCCAGCACGCGATGAATCTCGCCGGGCGACACGCACTCGAAATTGACGCCGGTGGCACCAACGGTTCGCAGCACGTCCGCATTGCTGTTGGCCTTGATCGCGAAAAACACCCGGTCGACATTCTCCAGCGCGGTTAACCGTTCACAGGCCGCGCGGACCGAATCCAGGTCGTAAACATAGGCTTCGGCAGAGCGCCCGGCGATTGCAAGCAGCTCGTCGCGGCGCTGACGCCACCACGGCTCGGGCGGCGCCGCGGCTTCCGGCAGCGGCTCGGCGCGCAGTTCCTGCCAGGTCGGCCCGAAGACCTCGTCCGCAGGACCCGGCTGTATCAAAGTCCCATGCAGGGACTGCACCAGGCGATGGGCCTGCCCGGCCTCGATCACGAAACTCAGGTTCAGGTCGCTGGCCGCCTGGCTGACCAGGTGGACACGATGTTCCTCGAACACCTCCAGCGCCGGCCCGATATCGTGCAGCGTCGCGCGGATTTTCCGTCCGACCAGGCTCACGACCTCGGCATCCGTGATGATTGCCACTCGGCACAATCGCGCCAGGCGCGCCCGCAAACGCTCCAGCACGTTGCTGTCGACGACCTGCGCGCTCGTATCCAACGTGACGGTGACATTACTCTCGGCAGTCGACACCAGGTCCACGGACAAACCGAGATCGCGGAAGCACCGGAACGCATCGGCGAGAAAACCAACCTCGTGCCACATGCCGACGGTCTCCATCGACACGACCGTGACGCTGCCACGGCTGGATACGGCCGTGACTCGCGGTGCGTCGCTGCCCGGGTCAGTGCTGATCAGTGTGCCCGACTGGTCGGGGTCGGTGGTACACAGCACTTGCAGCGGGATACCGTAACGACGCACGGGACGAATGCATCGTGGATGCAAAACCGAGCCCCCGGTCGAGGCGATTTCCTGCGCTTCCTCGTAGCTGAGCTTCTTCAACAGTCGTGCGCCCGGCACCACGCGCGGGTCCGCACTGAACATGCCTGGCACGTCGGTCCAGATCTCGAGGCCCGAAGCTTGCAGCTTGGCGGCAAAGTACGCCGCTGAAGTGTCGGAGCCGCCCCGACCCAGCAGCACATCCTCACCCTGGTCGCTCCGGGCGATGAATCCCTGGGTAAGAATGACGCCGGGCAACTGCTCGAAACGTGCGGCGAGTGCGGCATCGGGCGTGAAATCGCAGCTCGCGGACAGGTACCGAGACTGCTCATTGTCATGCGTCAGGTCGAGGCTCACCAATGCGCTGCGTGCATCGACCCAGCTAACGTCGAGACCCTGGGATTCAAGATACGCGGCACCCAGTTGAGTCGCCATGAGTTCGCCGAGCGCCATCGCTCGCGCATGAACCCGCGGACTGACTTCGCGCACCAGCCGGATGCCCGCCAGCAACTGGTCGAGTTCCGCAAATGCATCGTGCAACAGGTCACGATCCGCGACGCCGAGCGCAGCCGCGAGTTCCTCGTGACGAGATACGACATCGTCGCGTTCAGCTTCACCACCACCGTTGACCGCGTCCGCCAGCGACGCCTCCAGCAAGTTCGACACACCCGCCAGGGCCGAATGCACGACAACCGGGCGCAATCCCGCCGCCTGCCGGGCGCGCAACAGATCCCTGATGGTCTCCCAGCGATCTGCCGAAGCGACACTGGTGCCACCGAATTTCATCACGCACCAGGCAGAGGCCGGCGCCGAGTTGTCTGCGGTTGCTTGCATAGTCCGTTGGCGGCCGTCGGCTGCCGCACTCAGGCCTTTGTGGTAACGGCGCCTTGCGATGCAGAGCTGACCAGGCGCGCGTATTTGCTCAACGTGCCGGGACCCTCGCCCGATTCCGGTGCCGTCCAGGCGGCCCGACGCTGGGTCAATTCCGCGTTGCTGACGGCGAGCTCGACGGTGCGGTTTGTTGCGTCGATCGTGATGCGATCCCCATCCTCCACGAGCGCAAGCGGTCCGCCGACGGCAGCCTCCGGCGTCACATGCCCGACTACGAATCCATGACTGCCGCCAGAAAAACGCCCGTCGGTAATTAACGCAACTTTGTCACCCAGTCCTTTGCCCATGATCGCGCCGGTCGGGCTCAGCATTTCGCGCATGCCAGGTCCACCCCTCGGACCTTCATAGCGAATCACGATGACATCGTTCGCCACGACCGTGCCGTCAAGAATTGCCTGCAGACATTCTTCTTCGGAGCCGAATACCCGCGCGTTGCCGGTAAAGCTCAAGCCTTCCTTGCCACTAATCTTGGCAACCGCGCCTTCCGGGGCCAGGTTGCCGTACAGCACAACCAGGTGGCTGTCAGGCTTAATCGGGTCATCGAAACCATGCACGATATCCTGATCCGCTGGATACGGCTCAACGTCGGCCAGGTTCGCGGCAAGCGTGCGCCCGGTCACCGTCAAACAGTCACCGTGCAACAAATCTGCCTCGAGCAACATCTTCAGCAACGGCTGCAAACCACCGATTTCGATGAGCTCGGACATGCCGTACTTGCCGCTCGGTCGCAAATCGGCGAGCACCGGCACGCGGGCGCCGATGCGCGTGAAATCGTCGAGTTCGAGTTCGACGCCGGCTTCGAATGCCATTGCCAGCAAATGCAGCACCGCATTGGTCGACCCTCCCACCGCGATTACAGTGGTAATGGCGTTCTCGAAGGCCTCGCGGCTCAGGATGTCGGACGGCTTGATACCCCGGCGCAGCAGATTCACAACCGCCGCACCGGCATTGCGGCTATCGGCCCGCTTGTGATCGGAAACCGCATTCTGTGCCGAGCTGTTCGGCAGACTCAAACCGAGCGCCTCGATGGCCGACGCCATTGTGTTAGCCGTATACATGCCGCCACAGGAACCCGGGCCGGGAATCGCCGTGCGTTCCACCTCCAGCAATAGGTCCTCCGAGACCTGGCCGCTGGCGACCCCGCCAACGGCTTCAAAAACCGACACGATGTCGCGGCGCTTCTCGCCGAGCAGGATCGTGCCCCCGTACACGAACACGGACGGCCGATTCAGGCGCGCCATGGCCATCACACAACCGGGCATGTTCTTGTCGCAACCACCGATGGTCACGAAACCATCGAAGCCCTCGGCCGCGACCACCGTCTCGATCGAGTCGGCGATAACCTCGCGCGACACGAGTGAATAGCGCATCCCCGGCGTGCCCATGGAGATGCCGTCGGACACGGTAATGGTATTGAACTGCACAGCCTTGCCGCCGGCGGCATTGGCGCCGGCTGCTGCTTCACGAGCCAATTCGTCGATGTGCATATTGCAGGGCGTAACCATGCTCCAGGTCGACGCGATGCCGATCTGGCTCTTCTGAAAATCTGCATCGGAAAATCCCACGGCACGCAGCATGGCGCGGCTGGGCGCCTGCTCCACACCATCGACAACGACGCTCGAGTAACGACGCTCGTCGGATCCGTTGTTGCCCTGCTCGCTCATGGCAAACCCCGTTGGCTGGCCTCCCGAAACGCAAGGGGCGGAATTCTACACGGGCTGTGGAATAAAGCCGACTCCGCGGCTAGCTGAAAAGCTTGCCGGGATTCATCAGGCCGGCCGGATCCAGGGCCGTCTTCAGCGTGCGCATCAGCTCGAGCTCCACGCCGCCACGATACCGCGCCAGGTCGTCGCGCTTGAGCGTCCCGACACCGTGCTCCGCGCTGAAGCTGCCACCCAGCGCCGCCACGATGTCGTGCACCTCGCGACTGACCGGTTTCCACTGACTCAGGAAAGCCTGCCGCTCCATGTCGACGGGCTGATTCAGGTTGAAATGGATATTGCCGTCGCCGATATGTCCGAATGCCACGACTCTGATCCCGGGGACATGCGCCGTGGCGGCGGCACTCGCCTGTCGAATTAGTTCGTCGACACGCGACACCGGGACGGATACGTCGTGCTTGATGCCGGCGCCATCCAGTTTCTGAGCCTCGGAAATGGAATGGCGCAGGTGCCACAGATCGGCCCGTTGTCGTTCGCTTTGGGCCACGACTCCGTCCAGGATCAGGCCGGATGTCATTCCGGCCGCCAGGAAATCCTCCAGACGTCGGGACGCGTCTTCGTCCGCGGCGCCCAGCTCCATCAGAATATGCCAGTCACGCGGCCGTTCCAGAGGTTCCCGACATCCGGGGATATGGCGCAGGACCATGTCCAGCGCCAGGCGATTGATCAGCTCGAACGCCACGAGGCTGTCACCGAGCCGGCTGCGTGCCGCATCGTAGAGTGCGACCGCGGCCGCGGGGTCGGCCACGCCGACCAGCGCGGTCGCCGTGCTGCGCGGCTGCTGAAACAGTTTGCAGGTTGCCGCTGTGATGAAACCAAGCGTGCCCTCGGCGCCGATAAACAAGTGCTTCAGGTCATAACCGGTGTTGTCTTTTCGCAGGCCGCGCAGACCGTCAAAGACATCGCCGTTGGGCAGCACCACTTCCAGGCCCAGCACCAGGTCGCGCGTGTTTCCGTAGCGGAGCACGTTGATACCGCCCGCATTGCAGGAGATGTTGCCGCCGATCTGGCAGCTACCTTCGGCTCCGAGACTCAGCGGAAACAGCCGGTCGACCTCGGCTGCCGCGGCCTGCAGATTCGCCAGGATACAGCCGGCCTCCACCGTAATCGTGTAGTTGGCCGCGTCGAGGTTGCGAACCCGGTTCAGCCGACTGGCACCGATGATGACCTCGGGCCGCGCCGCGGTGCTGGCGGGAATCGCACCGCCGACCAGCCCGGTATTGCCTCCCTGCGGGACCATGCCAATGCCGTTGTCTGCGCAGACCCGGACCGCGGCAGCCGCGGCAGCTGTCGATGCAGGCAGGAGCAGTGCGGCGGCCCGGCCCCGGAACAGGCCGCGCCACTCCGTCAGGTGAGGCTCCAGCTCAGTTTCGTCGGTGACCAGGCCGGCGGGGCCCACGGCGTCCCGCAGCGCGGCCAGCGCGTCGCTGGAGAGCTTATCGCTCACGCTTGCTGCCGCCATCGCGGCGCAAGTCTTGCGCCCCTTCTGTCGCATGATTTACGGTTGGCATGTGAGTCATGGTATGTCCCGTGGGACAAGGATCAAAGTGCCAGACCAACACGGCGTTACAGGAGCGGCCGGCCGCTTGCAGGACCGCAGTCACGAGCCAGGTCTATTCGCCGGCCCCCGCCTGGCGGAGCAGCTTGTCGGCCTGGACCAGTCGCTGGATCTCCGCCAGCGCAGCAACCTCATCGAACTCGACCGTCAGCTTCACCGGCAATGGGGCCTCGGCAGGAATTTCGTGCTCGGCTGGACACCAAAGGGGCGCGATATGCTGCTGCTCGTCGTGCCGCACTATCAAATCGCGGATTACTCACTGCGCGCGAATGGCGACAATCCTGACTTCACGGATCCAGACAGTGAGGTCAATGCGTTCGTGGCACGGCTGCTATCAGGCTCCCGCCGGTTCGCCGAGCGTCAATTGGTCAACGCGGCGCGGCTGCTCGATGTCGAACCTGTCAAAGTCATGTTGCGGCAAGCCCTGGCTGACACCGGTCCGGAAACGCGCATTATCGACGGCTTGATTCGCCGCTACAGCGTCAGCTATGCGGCGGGACGGGCGGTCGCGCTGTTCGATATCGTCGGATTCAGCCTGCTGAGCCCGTTCGAGCAGATGACACAGCTGAACAGCCTGTCCCACTCATTGAATTCGGCCCACAGCCGCATGCTCGACAGTCGCATGGACATCGATTTCGCTCGATCCAGCACCGGCGACGGGTTCTATATCTGGAATCGCGACCTCGGCGTCGAGGCGAATACGAACCTCTATCACTTTATGCATCTGGTGCTGGCGGACAACGCCATCGCCCGGCGCAAAGCAAACGGCCGCACGGTGCCGCTTTTGCGGGCCGCCTTCCACGTCGGCAGCTGCTACGAGTTCTATCACGCCGAGGGGCTGAACCCGACGCTTTACACGGACATCGTCGGCGAGGTCACCATCGAACTGGCACGGATGATCGAGCGGGCGCTGCCCGGGCAGATCCTCGTGGGTGAGTTCGCGGCGCAACTGCCGCTCGGCAATGCCCGGGATGCCGACCCGCTGCTGCTCGACTCGATCAGCTTTGTGAACCGGGCGCAGCACAGTCTCGCTCAACTCAACGGCGTGATCCTCTCCGGCGATTCCATCGAATCCATCAAGTGCTATCTGACCGGCCAGGCCCGGGAGGACGGCACATTCACGATCCGCAAACTGGCAATCCACGACAAGCATGGGCTGACCCGGAATGTCTTCAACGCGAAGGTGAACATCTACCGGCGGGAAGCCGAACCGATTCTGCTGGGCATCGAGGATCGCTTGCTGCGGGCGGACGAAATACCAGTCGCCACCGCGGGGCACATTCACCCCCCCGAACCGATCGACTGAGGCGGGCTTTCCTCCTCGAACATCTGCCACGCGGCCAGGAACAGCGCCGCGATCACCGGACCCAGCACGAAACCCGTGATGCCGACCGTCGTTAGCCCGCCGAGAGTCGACAGCAGAATCAGGTAATCCGGCATCTTGGTATCCCGGCCCACCAGGATGGGTCGCAACAGGTTGTCTACCAGCCCGATGACCAGTACACCGTAGGCGACCAGGATCAGGCCCTTGATCCAGGCGCCAGCGATAAACAGGAAGATTGCCGCCGGTGCCCAAACCAGGCCGGCGCCGACGGCCGGCAGCACCGACAGCAACACCATGACGACGCCCCAGAATACGGCACCTTCGATGCCGAGAATGGCGAAAATCAAGCCACCCAAAAAACCCTGTACGAGGCCAACGACCAGCGTGCCCTTGATCGTAGCGCGTGACACTTCCGCGAACTTGCTGAACAAGCGCCGTTCCTGATCATCGGGCAATGGCACGGCCCGGTGAATATGCTGCAGCATCTGATCACCGTCGCGCAGCACGAAAAACAGCAGGTAGAGCATCAGGAAGAACATCACGAAAAACCGCGCGACATTCTGCCCGGCGCTCAGGGCCAGCGACGCAATGAACTGGCTGCCGCGTACTGCGGCCGTCGACAGTTTTTCGGGCAGCTCGTTGAGATTGACGCCGATCCGCGCGGCCCACTCGCTCGCCTGCGGCAGCAAACCCTGCACCCACCGCACCAGCGCGCCGACGTCCAGCTCACCGGACTGCACCCGGGCATACACGCCGGCCGCTTCCGAGGCGACGGCGGACGCCAGCACCATGGCTGGCACCAGTACCGTAAAGAAGATCAGGATGACCGTCAGCACGGCGGACAGCGAGGCGCGGCCGCCCAGCCGCACGAGCAGCCAGGTCTGGACCGGGCGGAACAACACGCCGATAACAGCGGCCCAGAAGATCGGCTGCCAGAACCCGATCAGCAGCAGCAGGAAGCCAACGGTGGCAGCGACTAGCAAGCCGATGAAAAAAACGTTGCGTCTGACGGGCGACGACATGGCGGGCGCATTATGCCAAATGCAACCGCCCGGAGCTCACCTGGTGAGCCTCTGCGCCCTTACGCTCGGCATCGATCAGCTCATGATTGCGCTACCGGCCCGAGTGTGACGCAGCTCACAGTTGCGCCCGGCAGCACAGTGTGAAATGGCGCTGGGGAGGTAAACCCATGACGACCATCTGGCTATTGCTGCTGTTCTTCGCCGTCGCCCTGATCGGCGTGCTGGAGATTATCGACTCCTGACACGCCGCCGCACGGCCGGCAGCATCACAAGAACAAAGAGTCCCGCCAGACCCGCCAGGCTCACAGCCGAGCCAAACGGTCCGCCGCTGGCGCCGCCGGGCTCGGTGGAGAGGCGCTCACCTGCGGTAGAGGCAACGCCATCGCCGCTGACGTTGAAGGTCACGCTGGGTTCGTCCGGATCATTGGACGGAATGTCGAAACTGTCGTTGAAAGTTGCAATCGACTGCGGCGCGAAGCGCACGGCGATGTCGCAGCTCGCTGCCATCGGCAACGTCACCCCGGAGCAGTTGTCAGTCTCGATAGTGAACGGCGCAGCCAGCGGGTTCGCCTGAGCCACGTTGCCGATAATCAGGTCGGCGTTGCCGTCGTTGGTAACGACGACGGTCTGGTTGTTCGTGAAATCGACCACGACATCCGGAAACGGCAATTGCAAATCATCCATCGGCGCGATCGTGTCGGTCACCGTAATGTCTGGTGCCGCGATCGCAATACCATCGCCGTTCATCGTCACGATCACGCTGGCCTCGTCCGGATCGTTGGATGGAATGTCCACACTGTCACCAAAACTGCCGATCATGGTCGGGGCAAAGCGAACCGTGAACGTGCAAATGGCCATGGGTGCCAGTGTCTGACCCGAGCAGCCATCCATGAGGACGGAGAATGGCGCGCCCACCGGGTCGACCATCCCAATGGTGCCGAGGATCAGATCCGCATCCCCGTCGTTCGACACGGTTGCCAGCGCATCGGCGAAAGTGCTCTCGGTCACGTCACCGAACGGCAGCAGCAGGTCGTCCGGCGGCGGCAGTGAGTCTGTCACGTTGATATCGGGCACCGGTACGGGCACGCCGGTACAGCTCACATCGACCGCGACACTCGGCTCGTCGATGTCATTCGATGGGATATCCAGCGTGTCATTGAACATCGCGATAGCCGCCGGCGCGCACTGCACCTCGAAGGTACACATCGCGGCTCCCGCCAGCGTCTGACCGGAGCAATTGTCGTTCTGAATACTGAAGGGTGCGGCCAGCGGGTCCGCATTGGCAACCTGGCCGATGATCAGATCCGCGTTGCCGTCATTGGTCACTGTGACGGTCTGTGTAGCGGTCTGACCCTGGGTTACGCTGCCGAAAGGCACTGTCAGATCGTCGGGCGGCGGCACGGAGTCTGTCACCGTGATTTCAGGCGCAATCACGATGGAATTTGCCGTGAACGACACAATTGAATTGTTCGCCGTCTGCCCCTGGAAGTCGCCGGTGAACGACGTGAAGTTGGCGTCGAAGTCGATGATCAGCCGGAAGCGCAACATGTCCAGCGTGAGCACCGGGATCAGCGGACACAGCGGACCGGTGCAAGTGTCGGTGATGTCCGCGAACGCACTGAAATCGGCGACGGTAATCGCCTCGTCAATTTCAAATACTGCGATGCCGTTGCCGTCGATCGGCACACTCAACGGCGCAAAATTCTGCAACACGATCCCGATATCGGACGCGGCGATATTGGTCTCGGACGGTTCGCCCTGGCGGATGACGATGTTCGCGCCGGCGATGTAGATCACCCCCCCGTTGAGTGTCGCCTGTGTATTGCCGGGATTGCGGTCGATATCGAGGAACGAGCCATCCACCGGTTGGGGCACAATGCCGCGCGGCGAACCATTGGCAACGCCGGTCGGATTCGGTATCAGGGTGATCGCACGCTGGGGCGGCGGCATACCGCCGAAGAACGGGTCACCACCCGGCTGCAACGGCGGGTCGAAGGTCGCGCTGTAGATGTCGGTGAGACCGTTCGCAGGATCGGCCGTGTCCAATGGCACGTTGACCGCACCGGCAGTGGCCATGACCGCCATCGACACCAGCGCAATCAGTCCAGAACTTTTCAGTGGCTTGTTACTCACGATGTTCTCGTAATTATTGCCAATGTTGGTTTCCAGTCTGGGTTAACAAACTGGGGGACGCAAGCTGATACCAATAAGCTGACGAGCAAAGACCAACTTTCGACGCACGCGGAATGTTTGCAACGAAGCATTGTTAAAACTAATTATGGAAAGCGGAACACGCCCTGCAACGCAAAACTTCGCGGTCGGTCCATAAAGCCATACCAGGACGGCGAACCGAACTGGCTGAAGGCCAACGGCGTATCGTTCGCATAGGTCACGATGCTCTCATCGGTCAAATTACGGCCAAGCACCGCGATTTCCCACCGGCCATCCGGGTCGCCGAGCGCTACCCGGGCATTTATCTTGGCGTAGGCGTCCTGTTCGACTCGCGAATCCAGGTTTTGCGATGGCTCATAGGCATCGGTGAACAACAGATCGAAGTTGCCGCGGAACAGGAAGTTGCCAAACTGTCTTTCGTAATTCAGCGCGAACGAGCCGGACCACGGCGCGACATATTGATTCGTCTTGCCCGAGTAGTCGCAGAAATCGGTGCCGGGCGTGGTCGGTGACTCCCCCTGTCGACATTGCCCGTTCGGGAAGTTGTCGAACTCGAAGTCCAGGTAGGCCAGCGATCCGTTCAGCATCCAGCTTTCATTGATACGCCAGCGGCCGTCCAGTTCCACACCCTGGCTGGTTGCTTCCGCCGCATTGCCGACGTTGAATCCCAGGGTACCGTCGAAAATGCTCACCTGCAGGTTGTCGAATTCCGTGCGAAACAGCGCGATCGACAAATCCGCGGCGCCGCCGGCCAGGATCATTTTTGAACCGATCTCGTAAGCCAGCGCCTCTTCGTCCTCGAATTCAAAGGAGCCGGGCCGGACGTTATTCCGAACCGCATCCTTCGTGGCGTCGGGATAGAGCACGTTGGCGCCGGAGCACGCAATCGGCTGGTTTTCCAGCGGCAACATCGAGTTGTAGCACGGGTCGCCGGGCACGGCCCGCGGCTCGCTATTCGAGCGCACGTCGAAACCGCCCGACTTGTTGCCCTTCTTGATGGAGCCGTAGAGCATGATGTCATCGGTCGCATCGAACTCCGTGACGAGTTCGAAGGACCACTGATCTTCTTCGCGGTCACCGGCAAGCTGGTGAAATGCCGCTTCGAAAATCGACGAGTACAACGTGGCGCCGACATCCAGCAAGGCCGCTTCTACCGGATTCGTCAGCTCGAAGGCGCGGCGGTTCAGGTCACCTTCCTGCAGGATACGCACGGCCTCTTTCTCGATCTTCGCGTAACGCATGCCCAGATTGCCGCGCCACCGGTCCGTGATATCGAAACCAAGCTGACCGAAAATCGCGCTGTTCCAGGCATTCTGCCGAAAATCCCGAAACGCGGACGTATCCCCAATCGAAGCGTTGGCGCCATCGGGATCGCCAGTTGTCGCGTAGCCGACCAGCTGGACGACGCCGCTGCCCACCGGCAGGAAAATCTGGTCGCCGAAATCCAGTTCGTCCTGCTGATAGTACAGACCGACCATGTAACGCAGCCGTTCGCCCTGCGGCGAGGTCAGCCGGAGCTCCTGGCTGAACTGCCAGTAATCCTCTTCCGATAACAGGCGAAACTGATCGGCGCCGGTGAAATCACAGTCACACAATTCGGTGTAGTCGTATTCGAGGTAGCCCGTGACCGACGTGAATTCGTGCTCGCCGATATCGAAATTCATGTTCAGGACGACGGCATTGACGGTATTTTCGCTTCTGTCTTCGTTTGAGCCGCGAATGAAGTCCTGCTGCCCGTTCTGAATGCGCGGGTCGGAGTCGAAAAACTGACCGAGATACTGGAGGTAGGTCAGGCCGGGCTGCCATAACGCGGCGCTGCCGGTGTTGCGGCTGAAACCGGTTTGGCTGGAGCCGCGCGTCGTGGAGACATCGTCGCGGATGATCTCGATCTGCCGGCCGGTGATATCGAATTCATTGCGCTCCAGCTTCAGCGTCGCATCCCAGGTGTCCGCGTTCCAGGCCAGCAACAAACGCCCGCTGGTCTCCTCGCGCTCCGGCTCGTCGCGATTGAGGATGTTGTTCTGCAAGTAACCGTCGAAGGTCCGGTACCGGCCCGTTAGCCGCGCGCTGAGATTGCTGAATAGCGGCCCGGACAACACGCCGGTCAATTCGCCCTCGCCGTCTTCGCCGATCAGTGCATTGATCGATGTTTCGAATTCCTCCGTGGGTTTCGCGGTGGTCAGTATCAATGCGCCGGCGATACTGTTGTTGCCGAGCAAGGTGACCTGCGGTCCTCGCAAGGCCTCGACTTGGGCCAGGTCGAGGAACGGCGCCCGGATGAGCTGCGCGCGGCCGTAGTAAATGCCGTCGATGTACATGCCGACGGATTGCTCGAAACCCTGGTTGATGCCGGAGCCGATGCCGCGCACGTAGAGATTTGTGCCAATGCCCGTTTCCGACATGGCGAAATTGGGCAGGTACGGCACGAGATTCTCGATTTTCGTAATGCCGGCCTCGGTAATGCGGTCGCCGCTCATCACCATGATCGAGACCGGCACGTCCTGCAGGCTCTCGGTCACCTTCCGCGCCGTGACCATGATCTCCTCGACCACAGCGCCGGAAGACCCCTCCTGGGCCCATGCCGCCGGGTGCCCCAGGACCATGGCCGCGATGACCAGTAGCAGGCATCTTCGGATCACTGCCGCACTTCCCCCGATTGTCGTTTCTTGATGTTGACGCGGAAGAGCCTCAATCGCGTTCCCCCGAACGATATGCCCAGCCGCAGCGTTGGGCCATCGACTCATGAAGAATAGCCCACAAGCTTCTGTATTGGAAAGCATGATTCCGGACTTCGTGACCACCAAATGGCGCGTCCGGTTAGCAAGAAAAAAGGCCGCATCCAATGGATGCGGCCTTCGCAGTCGTTGAGCCGGTCGGCTCAGGCGGTCTTGCGGCGGACCCAGCCCAGCAGGCCAAGCGCGGAACCGAACAGCCAGACAGCGGCTGGTACCGGCACGACCTGGAAGTCCCCTTCGCCGGCAGCGACGAACAACCCACTGGTCGTTGCTTCCCACTCACCGGCGAGGATGTCACCCTTGCCGCCCATTTCGACGGGCACGCCGGGCACTGATTCCGGTCCGACGTTGATCAAAAGGTCCAGCGCCACGCCCGAGGTGGCCCCGGTCGCTTGCAGGGTCAGATTCCCCGCCACGATATTGCCGATCGCGTCCACCACGATGTCAGCGGCCGACCCCATACCGTCGACGAACTCGAGGAAGCCCGCGCCACCGGCTCTGATGATCGTGATTTCGACATTCGAGATGGCGCCCGCATCGGTAATCGGCCCGGCGCCGGTCACTTCGAGGTCGAAAGACAGGTCGACAGTCCCGTCAGCTGCGCCGAATGCGCCGCAAAGGCCGGCTTCGGGGCAGAACGTGACCAAACCGTCGTACTGCTGCGGCACCGGTACGGCGTTAGCCGCGCCTGCAAATGCCAGGGTCATCAGTGCCGCAACGATTCGAATAAATCGAACATCCATATTTTTATACTCCCACTGCCCTACCGGGCTGTATGCGCATCATCGGGAGGTATTTTCCTCTACCGACGCTGTCGGCGGCTGCCGTCATGATCGGCAGTGCGAAACGTCGTCCTTCCCAATTGATTGTTGATTCTTAATGGATCCAGCCGGGACCCTGCGGGTCCAGACAAAATCGCTCCGCGTAGTTGTACACCCCCAGCGTCAATCGAGTCAAAGAGCGGTGCACCAGGGACTTGTGGGCGCTCAGAAAAAGGGCGTTAAGCGCATGTTTCCGCAGTGAATTACGGCGTGGCGACACGCCCGCGCGCGAATTTGACTTAATGCAGTAAGAGTTGTGATTGGTCGGGGCGAGAGGATTCGAACCTCCGACCCCCTGCACCCCATGCAGGTGCGCTACCAGACTGCGCCACGCCCCGACGAAGACCGGGATCATACCGTAAAAAAGAATTGGGCCGACCGAAAACGCCTAGCGCCGCAAGAGCTTCAGGATCTCCTCCAGCTCCATGCGCATCTGGCGAATGATCTGCTGACTCTGCGACAGGTCGGTTTTGGCTTCCTCGCCGGTCAGGCGCTGGCGCGCACCGCCAATCGTGAAACCCTCGTCGTACAGGAGGCTCCTGATCTGGCGAATCACGATCACGTCCTGGCGTTGGTAATAGCGGCGATTGCCGCGCCGTTTGACGGGCTTCAACTGTGGAAACTCTTGCTCCCAATAACGGAGGACGTGCGGCTTTACCGCACAGAGCTCACTGACTTCGCCAATTGTAAAATAACGCTTACCCGGAATAGGGGGTAATTCGTCGTTATTTCCCGGTTCCAGCATATGCTTCTACTCGGGCTTTTAGTTTTTGTCCCGGCCGAAACGTAACCACACGGCGCGCGGTAATGGGAATCTCTTCCCCGGTTTTTGGATTCCTTCCTGGCCGTTGGTTCTTGTCCCGCAAATCAAAGTTGCCGAATCCCGACAGCTTGACTTGTTCCCCACTTGCCAACGCGGCACGCAGATCTTCGAAAAACACATCCACCAGTTCACGAGCCTCGCGCTTGTTCAGACCAAGCTCGTTGAACAGGGATTCCGCCATGTCTGCTTTGGTTAGAGCCATCTTACTTATTCTCTAATCGTGGCGTTGAAATCGCGGCGCAGGCTTTCCATCACGTCGTGCATCACCCCGTCCACGTCAGCATCGGTTAGGGTGCGCGATGTATCCTGCAAAATCAAGCCTAAAGACACACTCTTAGATCCTGTCTCGACCTTTTCTCCGGTATACAGGTCGAACAGGATCAGGTCTTTTAACAGATCACCCGCGGCGCGCCGGACACCATCAAGCAGCTCACCCGCGGGCACCGACTCCGGGATTACCGGTGCCAGGTCGCGACGGACCGCAGGAAAACGCGATACGCCAGCGTACGCGGGCGGCGCCGATGCCAACAGCGGATCGATTTCCAGCTCGAAGAGCAGTGGCGCCGCATTGATTTCCAGGTGCTGGGCCAGCGCCGGATGCAGCTCACCGAACCAGCCAATAGCCGCTCCATTTCGGTGCAACTGGGCTGCACGTCCCGGACGCAAGGCCGGATGGTCAGCAGCGAATGCGGCGAACTCCGCCGGCTTGCCACCCAGAGCCGCCAGCGCCAGAACCTCCGACTTTATGTCAAAAACGTCGACCGACTCGCCATCCACGCCCCACTGCTCCGGCCACCGGCGGCCCACCGCGATTCCGGCAATCACGCGATTCTCCTCAACTGCGTCGCCCTGGCGCAGAAAGCGCACGCCCGTTTCGAACAGTCGCACACGCTCCTGCTGCCGCTGCAGGTTATATCGGGCCGCCAGCGCCAGGCCGGGCCAGAGCGACTGCCGCATGACGCTGAGTGCGGCGGAAATCGGGTTCGATAACGGCAGACCGGCCGGTCCGCCAGTGAACCGCTGATCCAGTTCCGGGTCGACAAAACTGAACGTCACGGCTTCCTGGTAGCCACGCGCGACCAGCTCGAGGCGCGCACGCTCGAGCGGCACGTGCGACTCGGTCGCACTGCCAAGATCGCCGCTGGCCCGACCAACTGTCTCCGGGATCTGATCGTAGCCATGGATACGGGCAACTTCTTCAATCAGGTCGACTTCGCGCTCGATATCGAAGCGCGCACTCGGCGCCAATACCTCCCAGCCGTCTTCCTGTTCAGTAACGTCCATGCCGAGGCGGTCGAAAATGTCGCGCACCTCGGCATCCGGCACCTCCACGCCCAGCAACATGCCGAGACGCGCGCGCCGCAACCGAACCGGCGCGCGCTGCGGCAAATGGTCACTGGACTCGGCCTCGATGACCGGGCCAGCCTGGCCGCCCGCAATCTCCTGCAGCAGCGCGGTGGCCCGCTCTATCGCACGCGCCTGGTGCATCGGATCGACCCCTCGCTCGAATCGCGCCGACGCATCGGTATGCAAGCCGAACCGCCGCGCGCGACCTGCAATGATCGCCGGGCTGAAGAAGGCGGCCTCGAGGCAGACGTTGCGCGTGCCGTCATGTACCGCCGTGCGCGCACCGCCCATGATGCCGGCCAAACCCACCGCACCCGTGTCGTCGGCGATGACCAGCACATCCTCGTTGACCGTGACCTGCTGCCCATCGAGAAGCTCCACGGATTCATCGGCCAAGCCGCGGCGCGCAACGATCGCGCCCTCGAGCAAATCGAGATCGTACGCATGCATCGGCTGACCGAGTTCCAGCATGACGTAATTGGTCACGTCGACGACCGGGTGGATCGGCCGCACGCCAGCGCGGGTGAGGCGATCCTGCATCCATTGCGGCGTTTCCGCAGCGGAATTCAAATCATGGATCACCCGGCCAACAAAACGCGGGCAGCCGGCCGGATCCTCCAGCCGGATATCGACTTTGGCATCACTCGCCCCCAGAACCGGCAAGATCGTTTGCGTCTTGAAATCTGCGCCGAGTCCCGCGGCAAGATCGCGGGCAATACCCATCATGCAAAAGCAGTCGGCGCGATTCGGTGTCAGGTCGACATCGATGATCGTGTCGTCCAGGTTCAACGCCGACACGATCGGCTCGCCGATGCGCAGACCTTCGTCGAGTTCCAGGATCCCGTCGGCTGACTCGCCGAGCTGCAGCTCGACGGCCGAGCACAACATGCCCTCGGAGTACTCACCGCGAATCTTGCTGCGACGAATTTTGAGCCCACCCGGCAGGGTCGCGCCTACCGGTGCCGCCGGGTAACGGCAGCCGGCCGACACGTTCGGTGCCCCACAGACAATGTTCAGCGTGTCATCGCGACCCACATCCACGCGGCACAGCGACAGGCGATCGGCATTCGGATGCGCGTCTACTTCGAGCACCTGCCCGACAACAACGTCCTCAAGACCCTCACCGAGCGATTCGACACCGTCGACCTCCAGGCCGAGCGAGGTCAGGCGCTCGGCCAGCTCTCCGGGCTCGAGGCCGGTATCCAGCCATTCAGACAACCATGCGGTGCTGATCTTCATCTCTGCACCTAGCTGAATTGCCGCAGGAACTGCAGGTCATTGTCGAAGAACAGCCGCAAATCATCGACGCCATACCGCAACATGGCCAGGCGCTCACCACCCATGCCGAAGGCATAGCCGGTGAACTCTTCCGGATCGATATTGACGTTCTCGAGGACTTTGGGATGCACCATGCCGCAGCCGAGAATCTCCAGCCATTTGCCAGATTCGGATTGCACGTCAACCTCGGCGGACGGCTCCGTGAACGGGAAGTAGGACGGGCGAAACCGCAGCTTCACTTGCCGCTCGAAGATGCGTTCGCAGAATTGGTGCAGCACTGCCTTCAGATTCGCGAAGCTAACGCCGCGGTCGACCACTAGGCCTTCGATCTGGTGAAACATCGGTGTGTGCGTCTGGTCGGAGTCGCAGCGAAACACCCGGCCAATAGACACGAGTCGGATCGGCGCACCCTGCTCCATCATCGACCGAATCTGTACCGGTGAGGTATGCGTTCGCAGCAGCTGACCGGACTCGAAATAGAACGTGTCGTGCATCGCCCTGGCCGGGTGGTTTTCCGGAATATTGAGGGCGGTGAAATTGTGGAAATCGTCTTCGATTTCCGGCCCGTCGTGCACATCGAACCCGGCCGCGCGGAAAATAGTCTCGATTCGCTCGAGCGTTCGCATCACCGGATGCAGGCCACCGGGCTGCTGGCCGCGCGGCGGTAACGTCATGTCGACCGCGCCGGCCGCCAGTTCGCCCCGGAGCTGCTCCGCTTCCAGCCTGGCGCGGTGGAGCTGCAAGTCCTGCTGCAGAGCTTGCTTGGCCCGGTTGATCGCCTGGCCGGCCGCAGGCCGCTCGTCTGCGGGCAGGGAGCCGAGTCGTTTCAGCCGCTGGGTGAGTTCGCCCTTCTTGCCCAGAAACTGCACGCGCACGGCATCGAGCGCCTGCAGATCGGCGCTGTCCTGTACGGCCGCACGTGCGCGGCTGACCAGTTCATCCAGGTCCTGCACCGATTAGCACCCCCCAATACGCCGGTTCGGTCCGGCTTTGCCGTCGCGGAGCGACCGCTTGAGCTTTAGCTGGCTGCCAGTGCCGACTTGGCCTGTTCGGCCAGTGCACCAAACGCAGCCGCGTCGTGAACCGCGAGATCGGCCAGCACCTTGCGATCGATTTCCACGCCGGCCTGATTCAGGCCATTGATGAAGCGGCTGTACGACAATCCGTGCAGGCGCGCGGCTGCATTGATTCGGGTTAT
Source organism: Gammaproteobacteria bacterium (assembly GCA_030066665.1). Taxonomy (GTDB): domain Bacteria; phylum Pseudomonadota; class Gammaproteobacteria; order Steroidobacterales; genus J054. The sequence continues at coordinate 13,301 of JASJBD010000058.1, read as the reverse complement.
CCACAGAGCCCGAAACTGGCGTTTTCGCTGGCGCCGATCGCGATACGCGTACTGACCCGCTTTAGTGACGGCCTGATTGGCGACGCGGAAGACCTTGCTGCGCGCACCGTAGTAACCCTTGGCTTTTTTCAGCACCCGCTTGTGGCGGGCCTTGGCGACCACGCCGCGTTTAACTCTTGCCATGATTCAATCCTCTCGAGAATTCTTGCTTGCGTAGCGTGGGGACAATCAGTCCGGCAACATGCGCCGGACACCCTTCACGTCAGCGTCCGCAACCTGCGTCAACGGCCGCAAATGGCGTTTCCGCTTCGAACTCTTCTTGGTGAGGATGTGATTGAGATGCGACTGGGCGCGCTTAAAGCCGCCCTTCCCGGTGCGACGAAAACGCTTCGCCGCGCCGCGGTTGGTCTTCAACTTCGGCATTGTCTTGCTCCTTGGCCTGAACCGTATCCGTAGACCGGGGCAGGCGGGTTACAGGCACGGCCCCGCGGCCGCACCCTCACTCACTTTTTCTTCGGCGCCATTACCATCACTAGCTGCCGTCCCTCGAGCTTCGGATACTGCTCGACCGTCGCCAGCTCTTCCAGGTCACTCTCGACCCGTTTCAGTAACTTGACGCCAAGTTCCTGGTGGGCCATTTCACGCCCGCGGAAACGCAGCGTAATTTTCGCTTTGTCTCCGTGGGTCAGGAAGCGAACGAGGTTGCGCAATTTGACCTGGTAGTCGCCTTCCTCGGTTCCTGGTCGGAACTTCACTTCCTTGATCTGAATCTGTTTCGTCTTGCGCTTGGACTCATGGGCTTTCTTATTCTGCTGAAACTGGAACTTGCCGTAGTCCATCACCCGGCACACAGGCGGTTCGGCATTCGGTGAAACTTCCACCAGGTCCAGGCCGCTGTCGCTCGCCAAGTCGAGTGCCGTAACGAGGGACATCACACCGACCTGTTCGCCGTCGGCACCGATGACCCTGACTTCTTCCGCATCGATCTCGTCGTTTCTGCGGACGCGCTTTTTAGCCGCGATATTTCATTCCTCCATAGAAGTACGGCCGCGGCTCGCGAGCTCGGCCTCCAGGCGTGCGGCGAATTCCTTCACCGGCATGCTGCCCAGGTCCTGACCATCTCGCGTGCGCACGGCCACGGTATTGCTCTCTGCTTCCCGATCGCCCACCACCAGCAGGTACGGGACACGCTGCAAAGTATGCTCGCGGATTTTAAAGCCGATCTTTTCGTTTCTCAAGTCAGCCTCGACTCGAAGACCCTGATTTTCAAGCAGTTCCTTTACTTCGCCGACGTAGGCTTCCTGCCGATCGGTGATGTTCAGAATCACTGCCTGCACCGGTGCCAGCCAGGCCGGGAAGCGGCCCTCGTAATGCTCGATCAGGATGCCGAAGAAACGCTCGATCGAGCCCAGCAGCGCACGGTGAATCATGATCGGCCGGTGGCGCTCGCCGTCGGCCGCGACGTACTCCATGTCAAAGCGCTCCGGCAGGTTGAAATCCAGCTGCACCGTGGAGCACTGCCACTCGCGACCAATCGCATCGCGGATCTTCACGTCGATTTTCGGACCGTAGAAGGCCCCGCCGCCTGCGTCGAGCTCGTAGTCGAGGCCTTTCGCCGCCAGCGCCCCGCGCAGCGCATCCGTGGCTTTCTCCCAGATTTCATCCGAGCCGACGGCCTTTTCAGGTTTAGTAGAAAGATTCACGGCAAAGTCATTGAATCCAAAGGATTCCAGCATAAAGAGCGTCAGATCGAGGATGCGCAGGATCTCGGCCTCGATCTGCTCTTCGCTGCAGAAAATGTGGGCATCGTCCTGGGTGAACCCGCGGACCCGCAGCAGGCCATGCAATGCCCCGGACATCTCATGCCGGTAGACGGTGCCCAGCTCACCCCAGCGAAGCGGCAGGTCACGGTAGGACCGCAGGCCCTGCTTGTATATGAGAATGTGGAACGGGCAGTTCATCGGCTTCAGCTGGTAGAGCTGGTTGTCCTCCTCCATGGGCCGATACATCGACTCGCGATAGAAATCGGTGTGGCCCGAGGTGTCCCAAAGTGTCTGCAGCGCGATGTGCGGGGTGTAAAGCAGTTCATAACCGGCGGCCACGTGCTGCTCGCGCCAGAAGTCCTCGATCACGCGCCGGATGCGGGCACCCTTCGGATGCCAGAAGACCAGGCCGCCGCCCGCATCTTCCTGCAGGCTGAACAAATCCAGGTCCTTGCCAATGCGGCGATGATCACGGCGCTCCGCTTCTTCCAGGCGCCTGAGGTACTGCTTCAGCGACTTCTTGTCGGGCCACGCGGTGCCGTAGATCCGCTGCAGCATCTCGTTGCTGGCATCACCGCGCCAGTAGGCGCCGGCGACCTTGGTCAGCTTGAACACCTTGAGATGCCGCGTGGATGGCACATGCGGCCCGCGGCACAAATCCTTCCAGTCACCCTGCCCGTAGACGCTGATCACCTCGTCCGCCGGCAGGTCGCGAATGATCTCGGCCTTGTACTTCTCGCCGATATCACTGAAATGCCGGATGGCATCATCACGATCCCAGACTTCGCGATGCACGGCCAGATCGGCCGCCGCGATCTCGGCCATCTTTTTCTCGATGGCTGCCAGGTCCTCCGGCGTAAACGGCTCATCGCGAGCAAAGTCATAGTAGAAGCCGTCCTCGATCACCGGTCCGATGGTCACCTGCGTGCCCGGGAACAGCTCCTGCACGGCCTGGGCCAGCAGGTGGGCTGTCGAGTGCCGCAGGATCTCGAGTCCCTCGGCGTCCCGCGCCGTGATGATGGCGACCTCGGCATCGTCGGCGATAACGAAGCTGGTATCGACCAGGCGGCCGTCAACCCGCCCGGCGAGCGCCGCTTTCGCCAGCCCGGGGCCAATGTCCACCGCGACGTCGGCCACCGCAACGGGATCGGCGAAGCTCCGGGCACTTCCATCTGGCAGGGTCACGTTCGGCATGGCTGCGTATCCAACAACAAAGCGGCCCGAAGGCCGCTTCACCGCAATCGAAAAGTGGTAGGCGCGATTGGAGTCGAACCAACGACCTCTACCATGTCAAGGTAGCGCTCTAACCAACTGAGCTACGCGCCTACGGATGGCCTCGGTTCGAGGGATCGGAACGATACCGAAATCCGCGGTCCCGCCGCAAGGCACCCGCGCCGTAGGCGCGCCCGCAACCGCGATTTGACGGTGGCTCACCCGCGGCCCGCGTCCCGGGGTGTCTCATCTCCATGGCTCGCTTCGCTGCGCTTTACTTCCGATGAGACACCCCGGGACACGGTCCGCCCGTCCGCGGGCTACATCGCGGCTGATGTTGCTCCTAGCCTGCCTTGGTGTCGGGCAGGCCCAGGCTGGATTGACGCAGCGCCTGGATCTCGTCGCGGAGCCGCGCGGCTTCCTCGAACTCCAGGTCGCGGGCATGGCGATACATGGTCTTTTCGAGCTGCTGGATTTTTTGCAGCGCCTGCTCCGGCGACATGGCCGCATATGCCGGTGCAGGCTCGGCCGCCCGGCGGGTCCGGCCGCGGCGCGGCGCATCGGACCGGGCGCCCTCCATCACATCGCGCACATCCTTGCTGATGGTTCTCGGCTCGATCCCGTGCTCCTGGTTAAACGCGAGCTGCTTGCTGCGGCGCCGCTCGGTCTCCGCGAGCGCCCGTTCCATGGAACCGGTCATCTTGTCGGCATAGAGAATCGCGGTGCCATGGACGTTTCGCGCCGCGCGGCCAATGGTCTGAATCAGGGATCCTTCGGAACGCAGAAAACCTTCCTTGTCGGCGTCGAGGATGGCGACCAGCGACACTTCCGGCAGGTCCAGGCCCTCGCGCAGGAGATTGATGCCGACCAGTACGTCGAACTCGCCCAGACGGAGGTCGCGAATGATCTCCATGCGCTCCACGGTATCGATGTCCGAGTGCAGGTAACGCACGCTCACACCATGTTCGCGCAGGTAATCCGTCAGATCCTCGGCCATGCGCTTGGTCAGCGTCGTAATCAGCACACGCTCGCGGCGCTCCACACGCAGGCCGATCTCCGACAAGACGTCGTCAACCTGGCTACCGGCAGGGCGCACGTCCACGACCGGATCAACGAGACCCGTCGGACGCACGACCTGTTCAACCGTGGCGTCGGCGTGCTCGCGCTCGTACGGTCCGGGCGTCGCTGAAACGTAAATGGTTTGTGGCGACACAGACTCGAACTCATCGAACCGGAGCGGCCGATTGTCCAACGCCGATGGCAGGCGAAAACCATACTCGACCAGGGTTTCCTTGCGGGAGCGATCGCCGCGGTACATGCCACCCAGCTGTGGAATGGTGACGTGGCTCTCGTCAACGATCAGCAACGCATCGTCGGGCAGGTAATCGAAGAGACAGGGTGGCGGTTCGCCCGGTTGCCGGCCAGACAAATAGCGGCTGTAGTTCTCGATGCCGGTGCAGTAGCCGAGCTCACTGATCATCTCCAGGTCGAACATGGTGCGTTGCTCGAGACGCTGGGCTTCGACCAGCTTGCCCTGCTCCCGCAGGTCGTGCAGGCGCGCCTTCAACTCCTCCTTAATCCGGTCGACGGCCGCGAGCATGACTTCACGTGGCGTCACGTAATGTGTTTTTGGGTAGATCGTGAGCCGCGGCGTGCGGCGCAAGACCTCGCCCGTCAGCGGATCGAACCAGGAAAGATTCTCGATTTCGTCATCGAACAGTTCTACCCGCACGGCCTCACGATCGGATTCCGCCGGAAAGACATCGACAATCTCGCCGCGCACCCGGTAAGTGCCGTTGCTGAGTTCCACCTCGTTGCGCGTGTATTGCAATTCAGCCAGACGGCGCAGCAGGCTGCGCTGGTCGATTCGGTCGCCCCGAGACAGGTGCAGCACCATGCTGAAGTACGCTTCCGGGTCCCCGAGTCCATAGATCGACGACACCGTCGCGACAATGACCGCATCATGCCGTTCCAGCAGCGCCTTGGTGGCCGACAGGCGCATTTGTTCGATGTGCTGGTTAATGGAGGCGTCTTTCTCGATATAGGTATCGGAAGACGGTACATAGGCCTCCGGCTGGTAGTAGTCGTAGTAGGAAACGAAATACTCCACCCGGTTCTTTGGAAAGAACTCCCGCATTTCGCCGTACAGCTGCGCCGCCAGCGTCTTGTTGTGCGCCAGGATCAGCGTCGGCCGCTGCAGCTGATCGACGATGTTGGCCATGGTGTAAGTCTTGCCCGAGCCGGTCACGCCCAGCAGGGTCTGCCGGGCAAGCCCGGACTCGAGCCCGTCTACCAGCCCGGCAATAGCCGCCGGCTGGTCACCAGCGGGCGCGTAATCGGAAACAAGCTCAAACCGGTCCATGGTCGAAGATAGCGATATCCGCGTATTGGTAAGCGGGCGCGAATCCTCTAAGATTTTCGCCCCAGCAACGAACAAGGATAAGCCCGTGAGTCTAGCAGTTTCGCAACGCGTGCAACGTGTCAAGCCATCGCCGACGCTGGCCGTGACGGCTCTGGCCGCCGAGCTCCGGGCGCAGGGCAAGGATGTGATTGGGCTGGGTGCCGGCGAACCGGATTTCGATACGCCGGATCACATCAAGGCGGCGGCGGTAGCTGCAATCGAGGCAGGTCAGACGAAGTACACCAACGTCGACGGCACTCCCGCGCTGAAAGACGCGATCATCGCCAAATTCAAGCGGGATAATGATCTCGAATACGCACGTGATCAAATCCTGGTGTCATCGGGTGCGAAGCAGACTTGTTTCAACGTCTGTATCGCTACGCTGAACGCCGGCGATGAAGCGATCGTGCCGGCGCCCTACTGGGTGTCGTACCCGGACATGATCAAGCTGGCCGAAGCCGAGCCGGTCATCGTCCCCGCAACGATCGATGATGGCTTCAAGATTTCGCCGCGGGCACTGCAGGCAGCAATCACGGACAAAACTCGCCTGGTGTTCCTGAACAGCCCGTCGAATCCGACCGGTGCTGCCTATACGCGTGCCGAGCTGCGGGCGCTGGGCGAAGTCTTGCTGGAGCATCCCGGGATCGTCGTGGCTACCGACGACATGTATGAGCACATTTACTGGGCGGATGAACCGTTCGTCAGTCTTGGCACGGCCTGTCCGGAACTGCTCAACCGCATCGTCACGATCAATGGCGTGTCCAAATGCTATGCAATGACCGGCTGGCGCATTGGCTACTGCGGTGGACCGCAAAAGATCATCGCCGCAATGAAAAAAATCCAGGGTCAGAGCACCTCCAACCCCTGCAGTATCTCCCAGGCTGCCAGCGTGGCCGCATTGAATGGTGACCAGAGCTGTATCGACGTCATGGGCAAGGCGTTTCGGGAGCGGCACGATTACCTGGTCGACGCCCTGAACGGAATCCCGGGGTTCGAGTGCCTGCCCGGTGCCGGCACGTTCTACGCCTTTCCGAATGCCGCCGACGCGATTGCCGCACGCGGCCTGGCCGACGATACCGCGATGGCAGAGTTACTCATCAACGAGGCCGGCGTGGCGCTGGTCCCGGGCTCGGCGTTCGGCGCCACCGGCTACCTGCGACTCAGCTTCGCCTGCAGTCTCGAAACACTGAAGGACGCCATTTCCAGGATCCGCAAAGTGCTCGGCTGACCGGGCTGCCGGCCGTTTCCTTGACTCGATTTGGTGCCTACGGGAGAATCGCCCGCGCTCAGTGGTTTCCACAGTTCCCCGGTAGCTCAGTTGGTAGAGCGGTTGACTGTTAATCAATTGGTCGCTGGTTCGAGTCCGGCCCGGGGAGCCAATTTAATCAGGGACTTATTCCAAGTCCCTTTTTTTGTGGGCGGCTCACATGTGCGACCAATACACAAATCACGCACACTTCGATGCAAGCAGCCTCCAAAGGAGAAAGTATGAGCCATCTCTACGATTTCGACGTGACGCTCAACAACGGTGAAACTCTAAAGCTGGCCGATCTCAAAGGCCGCAAGGTGCTACTCGTGAATACCGCGAGCCAATGCGGCTTTACATCCCAGTATGCCGGCCTGCAAGAACTATTCGACGACGAGGCGCACGACTTGATGGTAATCGGTTTTCCCTGCAATCAATTCGGCGAACAGGAGCCGGGTTCTGCCGAGGAGATTGAATCCTTCTGTCAACTGAACTTCGGGGTCAACTTTCCGCTATCGCAAAAGATCGACGTCAACGGCGATGAAGCGGATCCGCTATTCCGATTCGCCACCAGCGCGCTTCCGGGGCTGCTTGGCAGCACCAGGATCAAATGGAACTTCACAAAGTTCCTGTTTGATGAAGACGGGGAACCGGTGAAGCGCTTCGCGCCCAAGGATACGCCCGAGACGATCCGCAAGTTCCTGTCACGAGACATGCGTTGACGGGCTGCCGCGACATCGCGCCATTCGCAACCAGCTCATTGCGTCAATCCATCAATCGATTCTGGAAGCCGGAACGGCGACTCCAATTTACTCACAGCAGGGTCTTAACGACGCTGCTTGCAGCGGCGCTCCTTGCTGCGGCGGGTTGCGCCACCAATCCCGTTACCCAGAAACGCGAACTGGCCCTGGTCAGCACCGCCCAGGAAATCCAGATCGGTGAGCAGCAGTACGCACCTTCCCGCCAGATGTTCGGCGGCGACTACGTCGTCGACCCCGCGATCACGGCCTATGTGCGTGATGTCGGCGCTCGAGTCGCGGCCGTCAGCGATCGTGACCTGCCGTATGAATTCGTCGTCATCAACGAATCAACGCCGAACGCCTGGGCCCTGCCCGGGGGCAAGATTGCGATCCATCGTGGGCTGCTGACAGAACTGGACAGCGAAGCGGAACTCGCTGCGGTGCTCGGCCATGAAGTCGTTCACGCAGCGGCCCGGCATGGCGCCAAATCGATGGAACGCGGCATGTTGCTGCAGGGCGTAGCCGTCGCGACGGCCGTGACCGCGAATCAGACTGACTACGGGTCACTCATCATGACGGCGACCGGGGTCGGCCTGCAATTGATCACGCAGAAATACGGGCGCGACGCCGAGCGCGAATCCGACTATTACGGCATGCAATACATGTCGCGCGCGGGCTACGACCCGGCCGCCGCCGTTGAACTGCAGGAGACCTTTGTCCGATTGTCCGAGGGACGCCGGTCAGGATGGTTAGAGGGGTTGTTCGCCAGCCATCCGCCGTCCCCCGAACGCGTCGAAAACAATAAGGCGACGCTCGCGGAACTCCCGCCCGGCGGCGAATTGGGCCGCGAGCGCTACGTCGCGGCGATCAGCCCGCTAATTGAAAGCAAAGAGGCCTATACTGCTCACGATCGCGGCCGCAAAGCGCTCGCCGCGAAAGATCTGGAATCCGCCCTGGCCGAAGCCGAGATGGCCTTGCGGATCGAGCCCCGTGAATCTCATTTTCACTCCTTGCGCGGCGACATTCGGGCATCGCAACGGCGTTGGAACGACGCGTTGATCAATTACAACCGCGCAGTGAACTACTACCCTGATTACTTCTACCCGCTGATGCGGCGCGGCCAGGTCTTGCGAAAGCTCGGCGACGACGTCGGCGCAATTGCGGACCTGGAACGCAGCATCGAGCTGTTGCCAACGGCGCCGGCCATGAATGCGCTGGGCGAATTGAAACTCGCTGCCGGCCAGCGTGATCAGGCGGTCGAACTATTCACGGCTGCTGCGCGATCTGACTCGCCGGACGGGCGCGCCGCGGCAATCTCGCTCATGCGCCTGGAATTGCCGGAGAAACCCTATAAGTACATCCGCACGGCCGTTGGTCAGGATGCGGGAGGCCGACTGATACTGCAGCTGCAAAATCGCACGCCGGTACGCGTTGAAGTCCAGCAGCTGACCATTCAATACCTGGATGCCAATGACCAGACCCGTGAGCTAAGGCGCCCGGTCAGCCTGGTGATGCCGGCCGAAGGCGTGTCCGAAGGACAGCTGGACCCCCGACTCACCGGCGGGACCACAGACCCCCGGCGGATCCGTGCTGGCGTGACCCAGGCCCGGATCCTCGACTAGATACCTGCAATTCCAAGCGAGTTAGCGGAACGGTTCCATTAACTAGTTTAGTGCCAAATATTTGACATTTATACGTAATAGGCGTAAGAGATGACATAACCGCGCCGACAAAGCTCGGCTGCAGAGCTTGGTTGGCGCCCCCTGCCCCTCGAAAAAGCGCAAGCAATAACTAAGGAGGGTGCCATGTCAGCATTCGTTCGCCCGTTCCGCGCCGCCGCGGCAACCACCCTCGCTCTGCTCCTGCTGCCTTTTTCAGTCGCTCAAGCCGATCTGATCGACGTCGATGTGCAGGACATGATTGCTTTCCCTGAACTCGTACCCGTCAAGGGCGTATCCACGTTGACGCGCCGGGAACACGGTGTCGACGTGCTGATTAGCACTTCTGGCCTGGAGTCGATGGGCGCGTACACGCTCTGGTGGGTCGTCTTCAACAATCCGGCTGCCTGCGACACGCCGTTCATGTGCGGACTGGTCGAGAGCGATTTCGAGGATCCGGCCGTCGACGTCTCTGTGCTGTGGGGTGCGGGGTTCCTATCCGACATGGATGGCTTTGCGACATTCTGGGCCCAGCTCGGGGAAAATGAGCCACCGCTGGTTGTCGATCTGGGAAACCCGAATGGGTTGCTCGATTCGGTGGTCGCGGAAATTCACGTAGTGCTTCGCGTGCACACGAATGACGGGGAACCCGTGCAACCGGGTCAGGTTGCCGAATGGGTTGGCAGTTTCAACGGCGGTTGCCCCGACGGTGTGGGCTGTGCCGACGTCCAGTTTGCCGTGCACAAATCCTTGATCCCGGTACCGGCGGCCTTCTGGCTGTTCGCGTCAGCACTTGGCCTGCTCGGCTGGGCACGCTACCGGCTCGTCTGACCTTTTCGATAGCCGACGCAGAAGAGACCCGGCGAATGCCGGGTCTTTTTTGTGCGATATCGGGCCGATTTTCGTAACATCCGGGCCATGACAACCAAATCAAATCGTCGCGACACCATCGCCGCTGCGCTGTCACTGGCTGCAGCCTCGATCGCATCCGGCACTGCGACCGGCGGCACACACAGCAGCGAATGGCAAGGCAAGACCTATCGCCGCTTCGAAGTCGGCGATCTGAGCGGGACCGGCGGCCTGCAACTACAACAGCGTTCGGCGCAGGAACCGGGGCCGGGCCAGGCACTGATTGCAGTGCGCGCGGCGGCGCTGAATTATCGAGACCTGATGATTGCCCAGGGCCGCTATGGCCAGCCGCAGCCCCCGACACGCGTACCACTTGGTGACGGGGCCGGCGAGGTCGTCGCAGTCGGGCCCGGAGTCACGGATGTTGCACCTGGCGATCGCGTCACCGCCCCGCATTTTCTCGAGTGGCTGGACGGCGATTACGATCCGGCGATTTTCGGTGCCGACCTGGGCAATACGGCAGACGGCTGGTTGACTGAATTGATCACGCTGCCGGCGCAGTCCCTGATTACGATTCCGGACAGTTTGAGTTTCGCCGATGCGGCGGCGCTGGGCGCGGCCGGCATTACGGCCTGGACAGTGCTGCAGAATGTCGGGCAAGTGAAAGCCGGCGATACCGTGCTGACACTCGGCACCGGTGGTGTCTCCATGCTCGCTTTGCAGATTGCGAAAATGAATGGCGCCAAGGTTGCCATCACGTCATCGAGTGACGACAAACTTGCGGTGGCGAGAGAACTCGGGGCCGATATCACCGTCAATTACCGCAAGACACCTGAATGGGCTGATGCGGTGCGCGCGGCGACTGACGGCCGTGGCGTAGATATCGTGGTCGAGACCGTTGGTGTCGCCACGCTATCCGACTCGTTGTCGTGCTGCGCGCCAAACGCGCGGATCGGCCTGTTAGGCAGCCTGGGCGGACAACCGGACGAACCACCCAACCTGATGTCGCTGTTTCTCGGCAACATTACCCTGAAGGGCATCACGTCCGGCAGCCGCCGCATGTTCGCCGACCTGCTGAGAGCCTGCGATGCCAACGGCATCCAACCGAAAATCGGCCGCAGTTTTTCCTTCGACGAGGCGCGCCAGGCGTATGAGTATCTGGCCAGCGCGCGCCATATCGGCAAAATCATTATCAACATTTGACCGGTCGTCGCGAACCGCGGCAGGTGCCCACACCTGCCGCGATCCGTGTCGGTGCTAGCGCTTGGCGTTACCCACCAGGATATTGGTGCGATTCGCATCGAGAATGTGTTCCCCGATGCCTGCAACGTTCAGCAAATCATCTGCGGTTCGGAACGGACCGAATTGCTGCCGGTACTCGACGATCGCTTCAGCGCGCGACATTCCCACACCATTTAACTCACGGGCGAGTGTCTCCGAATCGGCGGCATTGATGTCCACGGGCCCGGCCTGCACCGTGGCGGCCAGCAATCCGGTGAGGAGAATCAAGAGGGTCTTGTGCATGGCGAACTCCTGGGGGTTAGGGTTGACTAGTAACGCCCCGATACTAGGGATCCGTGCGCCGTTGCATGGAGCACCGAATCAGGAGTTCTTGGCAAAGAACGCGCGAGCTACAACTTATTGCCCAGAGCCACCTGTAATTCAGGCCGCACGGTTTCCCAGGAACGACAACCGGGGCACTGCCACTGCAGCGCCAGACTGCCGTAGCCGCAATTCTGGCAGCGGTATGCCGCCGCACCACTGAGCACTTGGCGCAACGAATTGCGCAGGCGTTGCAGTGCTGCAAGTCGGACTTCGCCTTCCTGCTCGCGCAGATGATCGACGTTGACGAGTTGCTGCAGGATCGGGTCGCCCGCAATGAAGTCTGCCAGCGCGTCCAGCGCCACGGGATCCTGCATCAGTGGATCGGCAATGACCGCCATTGCGACCGCGGCCGTAGCATCCGGCTGCGCATCGAGCAGGCGTTGCAGCCAGCTGCCGAACGCCTCTTCGTTATCTCGCGCGCGATAGACTGCCGCCACGCGCGGCACGATATCCGTGATCAGTCCCGGCTGCTGGTCAGCGACCCGCCGATACAGCTTGACCGCCTCCCGCCAGTCGCCGGACTCGCGCGCGAGGTCGGCCCGGACCAGCATCGCGCGGACCGTCCGCGGTCTTGCCCCGTCGGCTTTCTTCAGCATGGCCCGGACACGGGGCAGGTCCTTGGCAGCGATCGCCTGCTCTGCCAGCTCGCAGTAGTAGTGTGCCAGGCGACCGACGTCGTCCCCTGACCCGGGCTCGAGACGCACCAATTCGTCATGGACCTCGATTGCAGCCTCCCAGTCCCTGGTTTGCTCCAGAATCCCGAGCAAGCGCCGCAGCGCCCGGCTGCGCAGCTCCGGATTCTCGCGTAGCTGCGAAAAGAGGCTCTCGGCTCGGTCCAGCAAACCAGCGCTCAGGTAGTCCTCCGCCAGCGCCAATTGCGCCTGGCCTTTCTGTTTTCGATCCAGGTTCGGTCGCGCCATGATGTTCTGGTGGATGCGGATGGCGCGATCCACCTCGCCCCGCTTGCGGAACAGGCTCCCGAGAGCGAAATGAATTTCCAGGGTGTCCTCGTCTGTTTCGACCATGCGCGCGAAGACTTCCAGCGCGCTGTCCGCATCTTCGTCGAGCAGAAAGTGGACGCCCTTCAGGTAGTCCCGATTGACCGGCGGTTTATCGGCGTCGTCCCGATCCTTTTCGCCGAACCAGGCGAACACGTAGCCGAGCGCCGCCGCCACGAAGAGCAGGCCGGCAAACAGAAACGCTTGTTCAGTCGGCATCTTGAATCGGCAGGTTACGCAGCGCCCTGACCTCTGCCTCAGCGAGGCCCAGGGATTTGCGCAAGCGGCGACGCTCGCCCACCGATTTCATCAACATCAAAGCAGCACAAAGAACGCCGAATAGCCAACCGGCTGCGAAAGCGAGGCTCAGGGCCAGGGATTTCTGGATTTCGACCTGGGTGAAGGCGAGATCAAGTGTCAGGGAGCCCGGGTTAAGCGCAGCAAACACGGTGACACCCAGCAACACAAGCAGCAGGACGAGGAAATAAACCAGGTTACGCAGCATGGTTGTGGCAGCAACTCCGCGCCCGTGCGGCGGACACAGTGTCATTGTAAAGCAAGCGGCCCGCTACATGGCGGGCCGCAGCGAGGTTTCAGTGCCGAATCGGCAGGTGCCGATTCTCGTTGACCCGTTCCCGGAGGTCTTTCCCCGGCTTGAAATGGGGCACGTACTTGCCGGCCAGGGCCACCGCTTCGCCAGTCTTGGGGTTTCGTCCCATACGTGGTGGCCCTGGCCGGCAAGTACGTGCCCCATTTCAAGCCGGGGAAAGACCTCCGGGAACGGGTCAACGAGAATCGGCACCTGCCGATTCGGCACTGAAACCTCGCT
>JASJBD010000164.1 GCA_030066665.1 Gammaproteobacteria bacterium | reverse complement strand
AGTACCAGTGCTTCATGGGCACTTGCGACCATCCGGGCGACGTGCTGTCGCGCTCGGCCACCGACTTCGCGGAGCAGAACTACGCGAAGTATTTCGAGGCACCGACCAACATGGACGGAGAAAGCCTGTCGAGCCTGGAGCGTTACGCGCTGGAGCAGACACCGGCGCCGGCGAAGTAGGGATTGCCGATGGGCTGCGGCCCCCCAATCGATGCCGCCGGGTGCACGGCGCTCGTGACCGGTGCCAACCAGGGTATTGGTCGCGGCTTCGTCGAGGTCTTGCTGGAGCGTGGCGCTGAGCGTGTCTATGCCACGGCCCGTCGTGCGGAGACGCTGCCCGAACTCGCGGCGCTCGATCCCGAACGTGTCGTTACCCTGCAGCTGGACGTCACGCACGATGCGCAACGGCGTGCGGCCGCCGCCGCGGCAGCCGACACGGTGCTGCTGATCAACAATGCCGGTATCCCCGGTAGCCCGATCCAGGCCGAGCGCTGCATGCTGGCGGCGTCATCCCTGGAAGATGCGCGCCTTGTCATGGAGACCGACTGTTGGGCGCAGGTTGAAATGTGCCGACTCTTTGCGCCACTCATCGTTGCGAATGGCGGTGGTGCCATCTGCAACATTATTTCCATCGGCGCGCTGTTTTGCCTGCCGGAATTCTCCAGCTACAGCATGGCCAAGGCCGCTCTGGCAACGGCCACGTCGGGAATTCGCGCGGAACTCTCACGCGACCCGGTGCTGGTGGCCGGGGTCTTTACGGCCGGCGTCAAAACTCGCATGTCGGCGAAAGGCCTGGATCCGAAAACAATGCCGGTCGACCACGCCCGCGAAGTGCTAGATGCGCTGGCCAAGGGTGACGAAGACATCTTTGCCGGGGACGGCGCGGCCGCGCTCCGCGACGATATTCGCGCCAGTCCGAAAGTCCTGGAGCAGCGGCTGGCCGAGCGGTTTTTTACCGCGCCGTTGAGTATCGAATGACGATGTCGAATTTGTCGATTACCTGATAGGAGAGTGAAGCCATGCAACGTCGGGAACTGCTGAAATCTTTTGCGAGTGTCGGCGCCTTCGGTGCCGCGGCCATGAGTCTGGGAGCCGCCAGTAACGCGGCGGCCAAGGCGAGCGACGACATGCTGCGGGGCCCGTTTCTGGACCTGACCACCGGTAAGGGCAACAAGCTGGCGTATGCCCGCATGCAGGGCGACCTGGAATTCGGGGTGCAGCGACACGGCTGGTTTCGCGGTTACGTTACCGCGGTGCGCCCGAACGCAAAAATAGAGGACCTGTTCGGGTTCGAAGGTTTTGGTGTCGCGCGCCTGGAGCAGCGACCTGATGGCAGCATTGCGCGGCTCCTGCGCGAAGTCGGCGTCTACACCGATCTGCGCAGCGGTGAGGTGCTGGAAGAATGGCGGAATCCGTTCCTGAACGAAACCGTCCGCGTGGTGCCGGTCGCCAACGACCCGTTCAATTTCGTCATCGAAGAGTACTTTCCGGAACCGCCGACCTACGGTGGCCTGAACCAGGAAAAACCACCCCGCATTCCGTTCGTGTTGCCGTGGCGCCAACGGGGCGACTGGCTCGATATGGAGATCCACATTCACCTGTTGTATCCAAACGCGCTGCAGCCGGACAAGTGGCCGCGCGAATCTGCGGGTCCGATGGCTCGCGTGTCGGAGTTTTTCGCCCACCATCTACCCGCCGCGGACATGCAGAACCCGGACCTCACCAGCCTGAACTACCATGGCGTCTGGAATCGTGTGACGCCCTGGCTGCCGTGGATGTTGATGGGTCAGCAGCCCGGGCACTGCCAGTACTTCTGCTTTATGGGCAAGGGTGATGACCTGGAGCGCGTGCACTCCCGTGCCGTGCTGGATTACATCGAAAAGAACTATCCGACCTATTTCGATGCGCCCACGGAATGGGTCGATCCGAGTCTGTCGAGCATCGAGCGCTATGCGCTGGAGCAGCAGCCCGCCCCGGTCAATGATTGATCCACGGTTCATCCGCCGACAGGTGAACGTGACGGGAGGCGGCCTTTCGACCTGATTCGCGCTTGCCTACATTAGCCTCCCGTTCGACTGGAGTGCAGGAAACCCGGTGAGCCTCGAATTCGGCGATCGACCGATGTTCATTGGTGGCGAATTCGTCACCAGTGACAGCGATGCGTGGATGGAATCCGTAAATCCGGCCACGGAAGAAGTGCACGGACGCGTACCGGCTGGCACTGTGGCGGATGTCGCCAGGGCCGTGGCCGCCGCCACCGAGGCGCAGCCCGACTGGGCGGCAATACCTGTGCTCGAGCGTGGTGCGCGCCTGCGGGAGCTCGGTGCCGAGATGCATCGGCGCAAGGACGACGTGCTCCCTCTGGAAGCGGCCGATACCGGCAATACCATCGCCAGCCTCGGCGGCGATATTCAACTGGCCGCGAATTACCTCGACCTCATGTCCGGGCTTGGCATGGAGATCAAGGGTGAAACTGTGCCGGCCACGCCCGGGAACATTCATTTCACCCTGCGCGAACCTTATGGTGTCGTCGGGCGAATCGTGCCGTTCAATCACCCGTTTTTGTTTGCCGGCGCACACCTGGGCGCGCCGCTGATGGCTGGCAACACCGTCGTCCTGAAATCACCGGATCAAAGCCCGCTGTCGGCAAGCCTGATGAGCGAGATCTGCCGCGACGTGCTGCCGCCCGGCGTGGTCAACATCGTGTCCGGAATCGGCAATGTGGTCGGAGATGCAATCGTGCGGCACCCGGACGTGCGCCGCATCGGCTTCACCGGTTCCGTGCCGACGGGTATGGCGATTCAGCGGGCCGCGGCGGAGACCGGCGTCAAGCATTTGAGCCTGGAACTCGGCGGCAAGAATCCGCTCATTGCATTCCCCGACGCTGATCCGGCGGTGATCGCAAAAGCCGCCGTTGCCGGGATGAATTTCAACTGGTCCGGCCAGTCCTGTGGCTCGACCAGCCGACTGCTGCTACACGAATCACTGCACGACGACGTCGTGGAACGCGTGGTGGACCAGGTACGGAGCATCCGGCTCGGTGATCCACGCGATCCCGCGTCCGAGATGGGACCGGTGAATTCCGCGGGGCATTACCGCCATGTGATGGCGATGATCGAATCCGCGCCGGCCGACGGCGCGCGTGTTCTGTGCGGCGGGCAGCGGCCGGACGGGAGCGAGTTCCGGAAGGGCTACTGGGTGGAGCCGACGGTAATCGGCGATGTGAAGCCCAACATGCGCATCGCGCGCGAAGAAGTTTTCGGCCCGGTGCTGGCGGTGCTGAAATGGCGATCGCCTGAGGAAGCGATCGCTATCGCCAATGACACCGAGTATGGATTGACGGCGGGTGTGTGGACTGAAAACATCAACACGGCGATGGCTGCCGCACGCCGTCTCGAAAGCGGCCTGGTCTGGATCAATGGTGGCGGGCGTCATTTCATGGGAACCGGTTTCAGCGGCCAGAAGAACAGCGGCCTGGGCCGCGAGGAGTGCCTGGACGAATTGCTGAGCTATACGCGCAGCAAAGCCGTCCATATCATTTTGTGAGCCCGGACCAGGCGACTTCCGGTGCTAACTGACAGGAGATCAAGGGTTGAGCGATAGATCGACGTCCAACGCACCGGACACCGCAGGCAGGAAATTCTTGTTCCTGCAGCTGCAGCCCGACATTTCGAATGCGAACATGGCGGTGTTTTTCTACGCCGCGTTCGCCACGATCGGCTTGTTGACCTTCGTGTCCCCGGGCACGGCACTGGTTCTGAACGCCAACTTCGGCGTGCCGATCGACCAGCAGGGCACGATTACCGGCGACCTGGTGATCGTCACAGAAATCGTGCAGTTATTGATCTTCGGGGTTGTCGGCGTGCTCGCTGACCGCATTGGGCGACGGGAGCTGTTCTCGCTGGGCATGTTCGTGATGGGACTTGGCTACCTGCTGTATCCGTTCGCGACGTCCATACCGGAACTCATCGTCTACCGCGGCATTTATGCGCTGGGCCTCGGCGCATCCACCGGTATGCTCGGCACGATTCTCGCGGATTATCCGCAGGACCGGTCCCGTGGGAAGCTGGTAGCGACCACCGGCGTGTTCAATGGGCTCGGCGTCATCTTTGTCACCGTGGTCTTCGGCAGACTGGCGCCGCCCGCGCTGGTCGAAGCGGGCTACGATGCGGTGACGACGACCAAGATCGTGCACGTCATCGTCTTCGCGGCCTGCACTGTGTCGGCGGTGCTGTATCTGTTTGGCCTGAAGAAGGGCACGCCGGGCAAAAAGGAAGAACGATTGCCGTTCCAGCAGCTGGTCGTCAGCGGCTTCACCGAGGCCCGCAAGAACCCGCGCGTGGCGTTGTCCTATGCGGCGGCGTTTGTCGCGCGCAGCGACCTGGTCGTGCTCGGTACCTTCACGGTGTTGTGGGGGACGGTCGTCGGCGTCTCGCAGGGGATGGACCCGGCGGTCGCCGCCGCGCGCGGCTCGGGCTTATTCGGCATTGCATCCGGCGCGGCGCTGATCTGGCTGACCATTCTCGGGCTCGTGATGGATCGCTTCAATCGTGTCACGGGGACGATCTTCTGTATGGGGCTGGCAGCCATCGGCTACAGTTCGATGTGGTTCGTGGGCGACCCGCTTTCCAGCGAATCCGTGCCGCTATTCGTATTGCTTGGTGTCGGGCAAATCAGCGCCTTTTTCGGCGCCACCACGTTGATCAGTCACGAAGCGCCCAAACTTAGCCGCGGCGCAGTGGTCGGCGCGTTCAACATGTGTGGGGCGATCGGTATTTTCGTTGCCTCGGGGCTTGGTGGCAGGCTGTTCGATGCGATTTCACCGGCAGCGCCCTTCATCATGATTGGCATCCTGAACGGCGTCGTGACGCTGCTCGCCATTATTGTGCGCATCAAGTCGCCCGGTGACATGCCGGGCGAATCAGAACCGGCTGCGGAATCCGCCTGACGCGGTCCCGGCTTCCCTACGCGGCGACGTCGAAACCCGCTTCTTCGATAGCCTGAACCAGCCCGGCACGCTGGATGACGGCCGGATCAAACTCGATCGTCACGACCTTGGATTCCAGGTCTGCAGCCGCATTCGAAATACCAGCCCGACCATTCAACGCATTTTGAATGCTGTTCACGCAGCCGCCACAGGTCATGCCTTCGACCGTTAATTCGATGCGTTCCATTGTTTGCTCCTCGTCGGCCCCAGCCGTATGTTTTATTCAGTCAGGTTTGGCCGCCAGCGCCGCAGCAGCAGAGAATTGCTCACGACGCTGACACTGCTCAGGGCCATGGCGGCACCGGCAATCGCCGGACTGAGCATGCCCATGGCGGCCAGCGGAATGCCTATGACGTTGTAGATGAAGGCCCAGAACAGATTCTGCTTGATCTTGCTGAAAGTCGCGCGGCTGGCGGAGATCGCCGCGCCGACCAGGCGGGGATCCGACCGCATCAAGGTGATGCCGGCAGTCTCCATGGCAATATCCGTGCCGCTGCCCATGGCAATGCCGACGTCCGCGGCGGCGAGGGCGGGGGCGTCGTTGATGCCGTCACCGATCATGCCGACGGCGAAACCCTCGGTCGACAGTTCCTCGACGACCTGCGCCTTTTCATCAGGCTGCATGCCGCCACGGGCGTCATCTATCTGCGCCTGCCGGCCGATTTCGGCGGCTACCAGCGGTGCATCACCGGACAGCATGACCGTCCTGATGCCGAGTCGATGCAGCGCATCGACCGCCGGGCGCAGATAGATGACGCCCGTGGCGGCATGCAGCCTGATGAAAAGGCGCAGGTCGTCGAGGAACTGTCGACCGAGGGTTTCGCCGTCGGCATGATCGGTGACGGCATCAACG
>JASJBD010000060.1 GCA_030066665.1 Gammaproteobacteria bacterium | reverse complement strand
CCTTGAGCTCGGCTGCGAGTGACTTGGTGACGTACGTCACCGCATACTTCGTCCCACCATAGACGGTCAATGTGGGCCGCACCGAACCGTTGCTGCCGAAGCCCTCCATGTTGAATATGCGACCACCGCCCTGCTGGTACATCCCGGGGATTGCGACGCGGCAGCAATTCAGCAAGCCGACCAGGTTGGTCTGGATCGTCAGCGGGAAGTCTTCCGGCGGCATGGCGAAAAACGGCACTTTCACGCCGTCCCGACCGGCGTTGTTGACCCAGATATCCACGGATCCCAGCGCGCCTGCGGCATGCTGCCAAAGTTGCTCGACCTGCGCGTAGTCGCCCACGTCGCAAGCCTGGCCAACGACCTTGCACACAGGATGCGCGGCGCTCAATTCCGTCACTGCCTGATCCACTGCGTCCGGCCGGCGACTGGATAAGACCACATTGTGGCCGCGCTGGAGAAATTCCCGGGCCATGCCGAAGCCAATTCCCTTGGTACTACCGGTGATTACGACATTCATTTCAACCTGCCCCTGCGCGGACGATGCCGTGACGATTATCCGTACGCGTCGAACAGGCAGCAATATTCGCGTACGGAAACTACGCATTGATGCCGGCCTGTTGTTGACCTACATTTACAAACGAATGAGTTTGTTCGCGGCGCAGGCCATTCTAAATCGGGTCAATTAATTTCGGGTTGTACCTGCGCCGTCGCAACAGAACACGGGGGAAGTTGTTGATGGCTACAGTCTACGTTGGAAATTTACCGGCCAGCGCGAAGCCGGAAACCCTGGCGCGGGTCTTTCGTCGTTACGGCGAAGTCACCCAAGTAAAACTCTTTGCGGAAGAAGCCGGACATCGCACTCATCGCTACGGCCTTGTGGAAATGCCGGCCCGCGATGCGGCGCGTCGGGCCAGCCGACTCCTGAACGGTCAGCCATTGGGCGGCCGTTTCATCCAGGTTACGGTTAATGGCACCGTGCTGCCGCGGCGGGGAAAAGCTGCGCACTGACTGATCTTCTCTGCGCGTGCCAGGCGTCAGACGATTTGTTCGAGCGCGCGCAATACGTCGCGTCGGCTGACTTGGCCGACCAGCCGCTGGCGTTCCATGACCGGGAACCGGCGATAAGTCGTCTCGAGGAACAGCTCTGCGAGTTCCACAATGCTGTCGTCGACGTCGACTGTCCGTACCACATCGCTCATGTACTCGCGCACGGTGCCCGCCGGCTCACCGTGGTAAGTCGATTGCAGGGCAACCCGCAGGCAGTCGTGCTCCGACAGCATGCCAACGAGGTTGCCGCGCAAATCTGACACGGGCACACCCGAAATGCGGTGTTCGATCAGCAGGTGAATGGCCTCGAGAATCGGCATGTCCGGCGTCACCGTGACCGGGTTTGCTGCCATGTACTCGCGGACCTTGACTGAGCGCCCAACCATACTCGTTACCTCCGTCGCGCTATTCCGCTCGCGCGGCTCGCTGCTTCCTGTCCCGCTGCGCGGCTGACGTGCGCCGCCTGGCACAGGGTCGCCGGCACAGGCCGCAGGTCGATCCCCCGTCGACCCCGCTCAGCGCACCGCAGGAGCCGCGAATACCCGAACGGCCCAGTAACAGGCCGATCGACATCGCCGCCAGGGCTGCGAGCATCAACACCAGGCTGAGCAGGAAAACAGTCATCCGCCGAAATCGTCCAGTGCAATGCTTTCCGGTTCCACTCCCAAGTCCTCGAGCATGCTGATCACCGCGCTGTTCATGACAGGCGGGCCGCAAAGATAGTACTCGCAGTCATCGGGAGCCGGGTGACGCCGCAGGTATTCTTCGAACAGCACTGCGTGGATAAATCCGGTGTACCCGTCCCAATTGTCTTCGGGCAGTGGTTCTGACAACGCGACGTGCCAGCTGAAGTTCTCATGCGTTGCCGCCAGCCGGTCGAAATCCTCGACGTAGAACATCTCCCGCTTGCTGCGCGCGCCGTACCAGAAACTGATCTTGCGCTCCGATTTGAGCCGGAGCAGTTGGTCGAATATGTGCGAGCGCATTGGCGCCATGCCGGCACCACCCCCGACGAAAATCATTTCCTTGTCCGTATCCTTCGCAAAGAAATCGCCGAATGGTCCGGATACGGTCACTTTGTCCCCCGGCTTTAACCCAAAGATGAACGACGACATCGCGCCTGGCGGCGCCGTTTTCCACTGCGCCGGTGGGGGCGTCGCGATGCGTACATTCAGCATGATGATGTCTTTCTCGTCGGGGTAGTTGGCCATCGAATAGGCGCGCATCACCGGCTCAGTCACGACAGAGCGCAGGCTCCACAGGTCGAAACGGTCCCACTCGTCGCGGAAACGTTCGCCGATGTCCATTTCCTTGAAGTCGATACTGTGCGGCGGGCACTCGATCTGGATGTAACCCCCGGCACGGAAATCCAACGTCTCACCGGCAGGCAGCTCCAGTACCAGCTCCTTGATGAAAGTCGCCACGTTGTCATTCGACCGAACCTGGCAAGTCCATTGTTTGACGCCGAATACTTCGTCCGGCACCCAGATCTTCAGGTCATCTTTGACCACGACCTGGCAGGCCAGCCGATCGCCGTCGCGTGCCTCCCGCTTCGTAATATGCGCAGTCTCGGTCGGCAGAATCGCACCGCCGCCTTCTACCACCTGCACGCGACACTGACCGCAGGTGCCACCACCTCCGCAGGCTGACGCGATAAATAGATCCGCTTCTGCAAGGGCGGTCAGCAGTTTGCCGCCGACCCGGGTCGCGATATGTCGCTCGTCGTTGACCAGCAGGTCGACATCGCCGGACGGCACGAGCCGCGCGCGCGCCCCAAGGATGAATCCCACCAGCAGCAGGATCACCGCGGTAAACAACACGACGCCGAGTACGATTTCCTGCATGTTGCGGTCTCCGTGCCCCGGTGCCGGCTAGAGCTGAATCCCAGAAAAGGCCATAAATCCCAGTGACATCAGGCCCACCGTAATGAACGTGATACCGAGGCCCTGCAGCCCATCGGGCACGTCGCTGTACTTGAGCTTTTCACGAATGCCGGCCAGCGCGATGATTGCGAGCGCCCAACCGACGCCGCCGCCGAGCCCGAAGACAACGCTCTCGCCGAACCCGTAGTCGCGTTCGACCATGAACAATGACGCGCCGAGAATCGCGCAATTGACCGTGATCAACGGTAGGAAGATACCCAACGCGTGGTACAGCGCTGGAAAATATCGGTCAAGCACCATCTCCAGCACCTGCACCATCGCGGCAATCACGCCGATGTAGATGATCAGACCCAGGAAGCTCATATCGACGTCGGGAAGTCCGGCCCATGCCAGAGCGCCCGGCTCGAGCAGGAAGCCCAACAACAAGTTATTCACCGGCACGGTGATGATCATGACGACGACCACGGCGGCGCCAAGCCCAAGCGCCGTCTCGATGCGTTTGGACACGGCCAGGAATGTGCACATGCCCAGGAAGAACGCCAGGGCGAGGTTCTCGACGAAGATGGAGCGAATGAACAGACCCAACGCCGCTTCCATTACATGACCTCCTGCCGGTGCACCGCGTGAATCTGGTGATCTGCCGGCTCGACCTGAGCCGTTTTCCAGGTCCGCACCGCCCAGATCAGCAACCCGATGATGAAAAATGCGCTGGGTGGCAGCAACAACATGCCATTGCTCAGGTACCAGCCACCGTTGGTGGTTAGCGGCAGAATCTCGACGCCGAGCAGGCTACCGGAACCGAACAGCTCCCGCACAGCGCCGACAAGCAGCAGCACCAGGCTGTAACCCAGCCCATTGCCAATGCCATCCAGCACACTCAGGCCCACCGGGTTCTGGCTGGCAAATGCCTCCGCCCGCCCGAGCACGATGCAGTTCGTGATGATCAGGCCCACGAAGACGGACAACGTGCGGGAAGTCTCGTAAGCATAGGCCTTCAGTAGTTCATCGACCACGATCACCAGCGACGCGATAATGGTCATTTGTACGATGATGCGGATCGATCCCGGCGTGTGCCGGCGAATCATGCTCACGGCACCATTCGAGCAGGCGCACACTGCGGTGAGCGCGAGACTCATGATGAAGGCGTTCAGCAGGTTCGTCGTAACTGCCAGCGCGGAACAGACGCCGAGCACCTGCAGGGTGACCGGGTTGTTATCGACCAGCGGGTCGAGCATGACGCGCCTGGGTGAGGTCTCCATCTCAAACTCCCTCGCTGCGTAATCTGTCCAAAAACGGTCCGAAACCATCGGGACCGAACCAGTAACGAACCATGTTCGTCACGCCGTTGCCGGTCAGCGTGGAACCGGATATGCCATCCACCTGCCAAGCGGCCGCCACGTTGGCGGGATCGACGTTGCCTTTGATCACTTCCAGGCGCACGTCGCCCGCCTCGTCGAAAATTAGCTTGCCCTGCCACAGGCTGCGCCACCGTGGGTTCTCAATCTCACCGCCCAGACCCGGCGTTTCGCCATGCTCATAGAAATTGATCGCGGCAACCGTATTGAGATCGGCGTCCAGTGCGATGAATGCGTACATCGTAGACCACAGACCGTAGCCATGCGCCGGCAAGACAATGCGCTCGATCCGGTCACCATCGCGCACCAGGTGAACTACGGCGAAGCGTGCCCGCCGACGAATATTGGCGATGTCGGCGTCGTCAGCAATCGCTTCACCCAGCTCGGGGTCACGCGCCGCGGTCCGGGCATTGAAGTTCTCGGGATTGACAGCGTCCGTAAACGCGCCGCTGCGCAGATCGACGACGCGTGGCTCAAGGCGGCCGAATAACTCGTCAATCCGGGAATCGTCATCGTCCTCGCTCATCAACCCTGCCGCCAGCAACACGTTGCGACGAAGGTTCTTCCCGGCCTCAATTTCCTGTAGCGGCTGCAGCAATACCGCGGTCGCGGACACCAGCAAGGAACAGACCAGGCAGAGACTCACCGCGACGAACACGATCTTGCGCGAATCGTCGTTTGGCAATGCCAGTAACCGGCGAATCACGAGCTGGCCTCCGGAAAACGCCGTGCGCGGCGGCGGATGTTCTGTTGAATGACCACATAGTCAATTAGTGGTGCAAACAGATTCGCGAACAGGATGGCCAGCATAATGCCTTCCGGATAAGCCGGGTTCACGACCCGGATCAAAACGGTCATCGCACCGATCAGGGCGCCGAATACCCAGCGCCCCGGATTCGTCATCGCCGCGCTGACCGGGTCGGTCGCCATGAAGACCATGCCGAACGCGAAACCACCGAGCGCGAAATGCCAGTACCACGGCAGCGCGAACATCGGGTTGGTGTCACTGCCGATTGCATTCAACAACAAAGTCGTCGCAATCATGCCGATCATCACGCCCGCCATGATTCGCCATGCCGCGACCCGGGTGTAGATCAGAAACACCGCGCCGAGCAGGCAGGCCAGCGCTGAGGTCGAGCCGATAGCGCCCTGTAACTTGCCAATGAAGGCGTCCTGCCAGCTCACGCCAGCCGCCATAATTTCCGGCAACCCGCCGGCCGCACCCAGCGCGAGCGGCGTTGCGCCGCTGAAGCCATCGACCGCGGTCCATACAGCATCCCCGGAAATATCGCCCGGGTATGCAAAAAACAGGAAGGCCCGGCCGACGAGCGCCGGGTTCATGAAATTCTTGCCAGTGCCGCCGAACACTTCCTTCCCGATGACGACACCGAAACTGATGCCGACCGCGACCTGCCACAGTGGAATAGTCGCCGGCAGAGTCAACGCGAAAAGCATCGAAGTCACGAAGAAGCCTTCGTTGACTTCGTGATTGCGCACGCCGGCGAACAGGACCTCCCAGAGTCCACCTGCAACCAGTGTGACGACATAGATCGGCAGGAAGTACACGAAGCCATGCCAGAAACAGTCCCAGACGCTATCCGGGTTGTAACCGATGCCGAAGAGCGCCAGCCAATCGCCCCGCCAGCCGGCAATCGCGTCGACGCCCATGGCCTGCATCGCGACATTGGCCTGGTAGCCCGTGTTCCATAGCCCGACGACCAGCGCCGGCATCACGGCCAGCACCACGTAGATCATGACCCGCTTCAGGTCGATGCCATCACGAATGTGCGGCGCGGTGCGGGTAACGTCGGGCGGCGAATAGAAGATGGTATCGACCATCTCGTAAATGACATGATAGTTCTCGTAGCGCCCGCCCTTCGCGAACAGCGGCTCCAGTTTGTCCAGCAAACGACGCAACCCCGCCATCAGCCTTCCCTCTCGATAATGTCGAGGTTGTCACGCAGTGCCGGGCCATAGTCGTATTTGCCGGGGCAAACGAATGAGCACAGCGCCAGGTCTTCCTCGTCGAGTTCGAGGCAACCGAGTTTCTGGGCCATCTCGGTATCACGGACCAACAGCGCCCGCAACAACTGCGTCGGCAGCGTTCCTTGCGGCATAACGGATTCGTAAATGCCCAGCGGCACCATCGCCCGCGGGCTGCCCTGTTGCGACGTAGTCAACGCGAAATTACGCCGCGGTGACAGCAGCTTGGATACAAAGACGCGCGTCGCTGAGTACTTGTGGAACCCTGGGCGAATCCAGCCGAACAGCTCGCGCTCGCGACCCTCGGCCAGTACCGCAATCTGGTTGTGATACCGACCGAGATAGGCTGCCCAACTCGCGGCGCGCCGACCCGAAAGCGCCGAGCCGGACACAATTCGACACTCGACCGCCGGCAAATCGTGGTTGATCAGATCATCGACCGATGCGCCGAGCCGGGTGCGCAGCAATCGCGGCCGCTCAATCATCGGCCCGGACAGGGCGATGACCCGCTCCGTCCAGATCACGCCGTCGACGAACAATTTGCCGAACGCGATCACATCCTGGTAACCAATGGTCCAGACCGTCCGCTCCAGGCTCACGGGCTCCAGGAAATGAATATGTGTGCCCGCAAGACCGGCCGGATGCGGGCCGTCGAAAATCGCCGGTTTGAGTTGCGGACCCGGTGGCAATTCAATGTCCGCGCCAGGTGCCTGACAGACGTGCACGTCGCCGTTCGTCAGGTGCGCGAGAATCTCCAGACCGGCAGCAAAAGCCTGTGCTTGTTCCGCGAGCACGATAGCAGGATCGGCGGCCAGCGGGTTGCTGTCCATCGCCGTCACGAAAATGGCCGCGGGCGCGGCATCAGGTGGCGGGATTTTGCTGAAGGGCCGCGTCCTGAGCGCTACCCACATACCGGATGTCAGCAAACGATCGACCACGTGCCCGCGATCGAGGCTCCCCAGCCGATCAATGGGGACGGGATCGAATTGCGTTCCGGCCTCTTCGTTCTCGTCGAGCCGGATCACAACTGACTGGAGCGCGCGCCGCGGGCCGCGATTGATGGCTGCAATTTCACCGCTACCCGGTGTCGTGAACTTGACGCCCGGCAGTTTCTTGTGCGTGAACAGTGTCTGGCCGAGACGAACCCGGTCACCTACTTCAACTTGCATTGCCTGGCGCAGACCCATGTAGTCGACACCGACCAGACCCACGCGCCCCGGTGCCGGCGCGTCGTAAATCCTCTGCTCAGGTTCACCCGCAAGCGGTATAGTCAGACCGCGCCGAAGATTAAATTGAACGGACATCCCTGCTGTTCTCGTTGGGATCAGGGCACAAGAGAGCGCCAATGATAAAGAACCCCTGCCGGACCTGCCATGCGCTTTAGTCGCCGCGGAGTTGTTGCCGCGATGGCCCTGCTAGCCGGCGCGTGCGCCGCGCCGCCGGCCCCGGAACAGCTCAGCGGACAAACCA
The DNA here is from genome assembly GCA_030066665.1 of Gammaproteobacteria bacterium. Lineage (GTDB taxonomy): Bacteria > Pseudomonadota > Gammaproteobacteria > Steroidobacterales > J054. Next base: position 30,977 of record JASJBD010000060.1, on the reverse strand, counting down.
TGGGCACGGCGTACTCGCTGCGGCTTGGCGAGCTGCCCGCAGGCCTGGTGCTGGAAGACCTGAAAAAGCCGGTCGAAGCCGAGTTGAGCGCGATCATCGCCGCGATGTCCAGCTGGGAACCGGACTCGGAACTTTCAATTTTCAATGACCAGACTGGCACCGACTGGTTCGACGTTTCAGACGGTCTCGCCTTTGTGATCGACCGCGCGCTGACGGTGGCTGAATTGAGCGGCGGCGCCCTGGACGTCACTGCCGCGCCCCTGGTGGACGCCTGGGGCTTCGGGCCCGGTTCGGCTGAACCGTCACGCCCGTCCGACGAGATCCTGGCGGCCGCGCTCGAACGCGTGGGATTTCAACAGCTCAAAGCGCGCACGGATCCACCCGCACTGCGAAAGCTGCGACCGGATTTGCGCGTTGATTTATCTGCCATCGCTAAAGGATTCGCGGTCGACCGGCTCGCCGCCGTGCTGGACGGCGCCGGGGTCAAGCACTACCTGATCGAGATCGGTGGCGAACTGCGAACCCGGGGGCGCCGCCCCGATGGACGCGCATGGCGCGTTGGCGTCGAGCGACCGGACAGCAGTGGCCGATCGGTTCAAAGCGTACTTGAGATGACGGCCAACGGCGCAATCGCGACTTCGGGTGACTATCGCAATTTCTTCATGCTGGACGGCCAGCGGTTCAGCCACATCATTGATCCACGCACCGGGCAACCGGTCAGCCACGATTTGGCGTCCGTGACCGTAATTGCCGATAACTGCACGGATGCGGATGCGCTGGCAACGGCGCTATACGTCCTGGGCCCGGATGATGCATATCAGCTCGCACTCAAACGCGAACTGCCCGTGCTGCTGATCACGCGCGAGGGTGACGGCTTCTCGGAAAAGTCGACGCCCGCGTTTGCGAAGTGGCTGGGTAACTAACACAGGAGTACCAGATTCCGATGATTGACCATGTCGGATTGGCCGTAACGGACTACCAACGAAGTTTCGATTTCTATACTGCGGCGCTGGCGCCACTCGGCTACGCACTGGTCGAGAAACACGGCGGCAATGCCGGTTTTGGCCCCCCGGGCATGCCGCTATTCTGGCTGCATCATCAACCGGAGACGCAGAGCCGTACACACGTCGCTTTTGTAGCATCGAATAGAGCGGGCGTGCGCGCGTTTTACGATGCCGCGATTGCTGCGGGAGCGACCGATAATGGCGCACCCGGTTTGCGGGAGATCTACCACCCACATTATTACGGCGCGTTCGTCATCGACCCGGATGGCAACAACGTCGAAGCCGTCTGCCATCACCCGGATTCGGATGGGGATATCGCTTGATACGGTCTGCATTACCGCTGTTCATCGGCCTCGTATTGTTTGGCGATGCGTTCGCCCAAGCTGCGGAGCGCTGGAGCCACTATGGTGGCAATCCCGGCGGCCAGCAGTATTCGCCGCTGGATCAGATCAACGCGACCAATGTGGAACAACTCGAAATCGCCTGGCAATTTCGCACCGGCGAGTTGGAACGGCGCAGCGACTTCCAGAACGCTACCGCCAAGGTCCAGGTCAACCCGATTCTGTTACCCGCCGAAGCTGGCGGACACCTTGTCATCTGCACACCCTTCAACCGGCTGATCGCGTTGGACCCGGTCACCGGCGATGAACGCTGGGCGATGGAGCCAGACGTTCGCATTGGCGGTTACGCCAGCGAGGCAGATCCCGAAGGGCTGGCAAGTCCGGCGTTTTCCAACTGTCGTGGCGTTACGTACTGGGTGAACGGACAAGCGGAACCGGACGCAGCGTGCCGTCACCGGTTATTCATGGCCACGCACGACCTGAAGCTGATTGCGGCGGACGCCATCGATGGCAAACCCTGCGGGAGTTTCGGGGAAGCAGGGACCGTCAATATCGAACCAAGCGTGCTGAACGCCACGCCACCCGCGGCAATTGGTGAGGTGAAGTTCCCATCGCCGCCGGTTGCCAGTCGCAATGTAATCGTGATTGGTTCGGCAGTCCGCGACAACCACCGCTATAACGCACCCAGCGGCGCGGTGCGGGCCTTCGATGCCATCAACGGCAGTCCGCGCTGGGTGTTCGATCCCGTGCCGCGCGACGCCGCCGACCCCGAATATGCCGGCTGGTCCGCCGATAGCGCGGCCGCTACTGGAGGCGGCAACGTCTGGGGCCTGATGAGTGTGGACGAAGAACGGGACCTGGTCTTCCTGCCAACCTCGGGCCCGTCGCCGGATTTCTTTGGCGGTACGCGGCCCGGCGACAATCGCTACGCGGATTCCATCGTTGCATTACGCGGCGCAACCGGTGAGGTCGTGTGGCATTTCCAGACAATTCATCACGACGTCTGGGACTACGACAATGCGGCGCAACCGACTTTTGTCGACCTGCGCAAGGACGGCGAGCCTTTCCCGGCCGTCGTGCAGGCGACCAAGACCGGCATGCTGTACATCTTCCACCGGGAAACCGGCGAGCCCTACTTCGACATCGAGGAACGGCCCGTGCCGACCGATGGCGTACCGGGCGACGTGTTGTCACCAACCCAGCCGTTCCCGGTCAAGCCGCCGCCGCTGGTGCGCCAAGACTTTTCGTTGGATGACATTTGGGGCATCACCTTTTTCGACCGCAGCCAGTGCAAAGCTGAATTTGGCAATTTCCGGTTTGGCTCGATTTTCACCCCGCCCTCCCTGGAGGGCACGGTGATCGTGCCCTCCACGGCCGGCGGCGTGAACTGGGGTGGTGTCGCAGTCGATCCGCGCTCAAGAGTCCTAGTAACAAAGGTGCTCCAGATGGGTCACTTCGTGCAGTTGATTCCGATCGAGCAACTGGACGAACTCGCGACCCCTGAGGCCGGCGAAAACCAGATGGGCGCCCCGGCGCCGCTACTCGGCACACCTTACGCGATGCGACAGGGGCCGCTCGTATCACCGATGTTCACGCCCTGCACGCCGCCGCCACTGGCCGAGGTGGTCGCAGTCGACCTGGAAGTCGGCGATATCCTTTGGCGCAGCTCGCTCGGCACGCTGGATACGCTGATGCCCGTGCCACTGCCTATGAGGTGGGGTACCGCCAGTTTCGGTGGACCAATCATTACCGCCGGGGGACTGGTGTTCATCGGCGCAACCCAGGATGATCGCTTCCGCGCGTTCGATCTGATCAGTGGCGAAGAACTCTGGAGTTATCGTCTGCCTGCCGGTTCGTTTGCATTGCCGATGAGCTACGAAGTCGACGGTCGGCAGTACGTCGTCATTGCATCAGGTGGTCACCCGTTCATTTATCCCTATCCAGGGGACTACCTGACAGCGTTTGCTTTGCCCGGCGCCGCATTAGAGACCACAGCGGACACGAACTGAAGATTATGGAAGCACAAGCACAAGCGACGACCTCGGACCGGCTGCTGCTCGCGGCCGGCGTGGTGCTGTTCGCGATCGGCCAGTCGCTGAACTTCCTCATTGTCGCACCTATGGCACGGACGGTTGGCCTATCCGAGGTGCAGTTCGGCCTCGCATTTACAATTGCCAGCCTGCCGCTGGTGTTTTCCGCGCCATTCTGGGGCCGCCGCAGTGACATCGTCGGGCGCAAACCAATATTCATACTCGGCTTGTTCGGCAGCGGTATCGGTACGATCCTGTTGGGCCTCACATTGCAGGCCGGCATGAACGGTTTGTTGACCATCGGCTGGATCCTGGTCTGCATCACAATCTCGCGGACGCTGTACGGACTGACGTCGTCGGCCATTTACCCCGCAGCCGCGGCTTACATGGCGGATGTGACCTCCGGCCAGAACCGCGCGCGCGGCATGGCGATCATCGGCAGCGCGAACAGTTTCGGCTCGATACTCGGCCCCATACTGGCGGCCAGCCTCGCATTCGCGGGCGCGCTGGTGCCGATGTATGCCGCGGCCGGCCTGTGCATGCTCGGCGCCATTGCGGCAATTGGCCTGCTGAACGAACCGACCCACCACGTCGAGCGCAAGAAAACCAAGGCCGACATCAGTTTCTGGGATCCGCGTCTGCGGCCATTCTTGATTATGTGGGCCTGTTTTTTCCTGGTGTTTATTTCCCTGAACCTGATTACCGCCTTTTATATAGAGGATCGCCTGGGCATTACCGACAAAAAGGCAATCATTCGTACGGCGAGCCTCGTGTTGATCAGCATGGCCGGTGTCATCACGCTGGTGCAGGGCGTGTTGCTGCAGATCTGGCGCGTGCCCGTCCGTTACTTGTTTCGCTTATGCGGGCCAGCTTTCTGCGCCGGTTTGCTGCTGATGGCTTTCGCCACGAATGTGCCGATGCTGGCGGGCGGCTACGCGCTGTTGGGACTGTCCTTCGCGTTTGCGACGCCCGGCATCAATGGCAGCGCGAGCCTGGCGGTCGAGCCGCATGAACAGGGTGCCGCGGCCGGTTACTTGAGCGCTTCGAATACGATTGGCGCAATCGCCGCGCCGCTGTTCGGCACGAGCATTTATCAGATTGCGCCGAATGCGCCCTTCCTGTTCGGAGCAGGCTTGTTCTTTTTCATTAGTCTTTACGCATTAACGGTCAAAATCGATAAACGTGGCTGACGACGGCATCTTTATCCTCGGCTCCACCGGCCCGACCGGTACCGTACTGACCGGATTGTTGTGCGGCCAGGGTCGGCCGGTCGTCGCGATGCATCGCAGTGACGCGCGCCAGGCCGAATTCGAGGAGCTGGGCGTGCAAATCGTGCATGGTGATGCGATGGACGCAAACAGCGTGGCGGCCGCCGCCCGCGAGGCGGCGAAACGATGCCATACAGTCGTTAATCTGATTGGCGGCAATCCATTCGCGGATGCCAATGCGCTGCCGGACTACACAGCCAATCGCAACGTCGCCGAAGCCTGCGAGGCCGCCGGTCTGTCACGCTATTTGTTCGTCACGTCGATCGGCACCGGCAGCAGCCGGCCGTGGGTGCCGGACGAGTCCTTCCTGTTTCCCGTGCTCGATGCCAAAACCGAAGCCGAAGAGCATTTGAAGACCACGTCGCTGGACTGGACGATCCTGAAACCGGGCGGGCTCGGCCCACCCGGCTCGGTTTCTGACAGCGGTTGCGCCCTGGTGACCAGGAATCCGGCCGTGCGCGGCCTGATTGGTCGCGAGGATCTCGCGCGCACTATTATCGCCGTGCTGGATGCACCAGTGGAGCTAACCCTGCACCAGGAGCTGCATGCAGTTGCATCGCGAATCGAGCTATTTGAAGGGCAACTCGACCCGCTAACACTGCCGGATCTGCCGCTGCCGGAGCTGGAACAATAACGGGAGAACCCCATGAACGATCTAATGGACGTCACCCTCGCCAACCTGGGCAAAGCGCTGGAAGACCGTTTCCTGACCGAACTCGACCTGCAGCCGGTGGATCGCTGGGCAGCATTGCTGGATTTGAGGAACCTGAACGGCGAGAGCACCGGCTATGCGAAGGTCTTTTCCGGCGGCGGCATGGACAAGGCAGCCAGCCTGTCGATCGACATGCTGCCGTTCGGCCGCTATTTCAATATCAACATCATTCCGGATCAGAGCATCGACGTGCCGCGCTTCACGTTCGAGGGCATGCTGACTGCCCAGGGCAGCCAGGTGTCGCTGGACCTGTTTCCCGATGTCGACCCCATCATGGATTTTGCGCGATTCATGGAAGACTACGCCGGCATCGACGCGATATTCCAGGAAGCCAAAACCGATCCGGACATTGAGTTCAGCCCGTCGAGACAGGCGCATATCCGCGCGCTGGTGTCGCCCTACTTCCTGTGCGCTTTCGACCAGCCTGAATCCGCGCTCGGCCGGCTGCAGTCGTATGCGATGCGCTACTTCGACGAATGGCTGCAGCTGTTCCGCCGCGATCGTCGTTTGCCCGAAGAAGAAGCCGCGCCGCGACGCCTGCGCCGCGAGCGCATCGCGCGAACCATCATGGAGACGGATCCCGATCTCCACATGGTGATTCAGATCTTCGGCGAGGAGACGACGCATGCGATCCAGGAAGCCACGATGCTTTAGGGAACCGCTGGCCGTCTCCTGCTGATCCACCACGCGACGAGGCACAACAGGCCATTCGCGGCACCGATCAGGACAAAGGGCGCGGCCGGCGCAATCGCGTCATAGAGTCGGCCGCCGATGCTGGTAACAAACAGGATACCGGCCGCACCGCAGAGCGAGAACGCGCCTACCACGGCTCCGCGCGCTTCGGGTGGTGACTCCTGGCCTATCAGAGTTTGGCTGGCTGACGTTACGCTCATTTGCCCGATGCCGAGCAACACCCCGGCCGGATACATCCAGCTTCCCAGCGGATCGTCGATTAGCCCCATGCTCATGTAACCAACGGCGGCCAGCGCCAATGCCAGCGCCATCGCCACCGTCCGATCGAGCCGGTCATTCAGCCAGCCCATGATCGGCGCCCAGACCAACGCTGCGGTCATGACTATCGCGAAGAAAGCGCCGGCGGTCCGCGCCGCGTCGTCCACCGCAAGGCCGCTGGCAATGCCCGCCTGCGTGAGCCATAAAGAGTAGAAGGTGCCAACCACGACCAGGTCGGCGCGACCCACAAAAGCGCAACCGTAGGCCAGCAGAATGCGCGGATTACGACGGGCCGCATCCATGCCCTCGATCAATAATGACTTCAACGACGGTTTACCGCTGACAGCCGGCGGACGGCCGCCAACAAGGCCCGGCCACAACAGGAGTGCAGTGAGAACGCAGTAACCGGCCATGGTCAGCATGGTCAGCTGGCCGGCTTCGAGCTCCGTGCGTCCGGTACCGGTGTAAATGTCGGGCAAGCGTGCGAACAGCACGCCGATCAGTACCGAACCCAGCCCGATGGCCATGCCGGCGAACCCAACCAGTTTGCCGCGCGATTCTTCGGCCGGGTAATCGACCTGCACGGTTGCGACCATCACGCCCACGGCAGTGATCCCAACGGCCATGAAGACCCGCACGGCGACAAGCATCGCGAGACTGCCGACATAACCGAAGGCGACATAGCCCAGGGCGAGCCACAACAGGCCACCGACGAATACTGCACGCCGACCCAGACGATCCGACATGGCGCCAAACACGCCACTCATCGTCAGCAGCACGATTTCACCGTAGAACACCAGGTCGCCGGCCACGCGACCCTGATCTTCGGTCGGCAGACCGAGACTGACGTTCAGCACATACGGCATGATTACGCTGACAAATGTCGTCAGCGTGATCCCTGCAAACGCGCCATACAGGTAGGCGAGCGCATTGATGCCACGGACGCCCGGCACCAGGCGTACCGGTCCAAAGCGAGCGGTCCCCGTTCCACCGTCGTGCGAATTCACTCTGGGCTTGTCCCCGTCCCTTTTTTGGCCCAATTCTACGCCCTAACGGGCATGTACAATTGAATTGCAAACCAATAACAAGAACCTCTTGATGGGCCCCATCCTGCGCATTGTTCTTCTGACACTGCTCGGCCTCGGTCTGGTCGTCGCACTGACGGTCGGCGCGCTGGTTGTTGGCGGCCCCAGTCTCGCTCGCGGGCTTGTCGAGAACTATGTTCGCGACCTGACCGGCCGCGACTTCGTCATCGAGGGTGATTTCCAGCCTCAGTGGGGCCGCCACCTGGACGTCACCGGTGAGAACCTGCGGCTGGCGAACGCTGACTGGGCCGCGGACGAGCCCATGCTCACGATTCGCCGCCTGCGTGTGGCGCTCGACCCGTGGACGCTCGTGGACGGACCGCTGCTGCTCGAGGCGATCGAAATCGACGAGGCGCGGTTGTACCTCGAAGAACACCGCAAGCATGGCGCCAACTGGGACATGTTCCCGCCCGGCGATGCGGACGCGCCCGGACTCGAGTTCGTGATTCGCAAGATTCGCGTCCACGATTCGACAATTCGGTACGAGGCACCGAATTTTGACCGGTCACTAGTCATTGATATCGATGACCTGAATCAGGATCTCAATGAACAAGACTTCCTCGACACGCGGCTTCAGGGAGATATCAATGACCTGCCGCTGAAGGTAGTCGGCGAGCTTGGCCCATTCGACAGCTTGGTGACGGGTGCCGGCATCCGTTTCAGCCTGGACGGCAGGCTCAGGGCGGCGACGCTGACCGCTACGGGCGAGATTGACGATCTGATCAACCCGCAACAACCGCGCCTCGAGTTGATTCTGCAGGCACCCGAAGGCGGCAATCTGACCGAGTTGCTGGGAGTCGGCCGCCTCGGCGATGGGCCCGTTGAGCTGACCGCGAACCTGGCACCGAAAGCTGGCACGAATCAGCTTCGCATCAATGGCCGGCAGGGTGAGCTTCGCATCGACATTGCCGGTAGCATTCGCGATATTCAGAATTTCGATGGCATCAGTCTGGATGCTGATATCGCAGGTCCGTATCTGGGCCGGGTGCTGCGGCTGTTCGATCTCGAGGGACCGGACGATCCGTTTTCGCTGCGAACCGACCTGGTTCGCGATGGCAAGTTACTGCGCGTTGACGAGGCCAATTTCAAAGTCGCAGATGCAATCTTTGATCTGTCCGGCGAACTCACCGCGTTTCCAACTTTGGACGATGCGCAGGTCAATCTGGCGATCATTGGGTCGGACATCGAAAAACTTCGACAGTTGCTGCAAGTGCCAGGCATTGCCACCGGTCCTTTCGAGATCACCGCGAAACTGGAAGTCACCCCGAGCGGGGTCGAGCAGCTCACTGTTCAAGGCCGGACGAATCTCGGTCGACTGAGCGTCGACGGTACGCTCGGTGACCCGGAGACTTTGGTCGGCACCTCGGTGCGCTATAAGGCCGAAGGCGATAGCTTGAAAAAACTCGGTGACGCAGGCGGCATACCAAACCTGCCCGCTGAATTCTTCCGAATGACTGGTCTGCTGGAGTTCGAAGTGGAAGACCAGGTCGAGTGGCGCGAGTTTGTCTTGACGTTAGGCGACGACCGGCTAGTGGTGGACGGCAGTGCCGGCCTGGATGAAACCCTTGCCGGCACTGACTTACAAGTCAGCATGGCCGGGAGCGACCTGGCGCAGATAGTCGCGATGTTTGGCGTCACTCAAGGGATCCCTGCCGAACCTTACGACATCAAGGGCCGGTTACGCGTGGACGCGAAAGCTCTCCGCCTCGATGATGTGGTTGGCAGGATCGAAAAGGTCGATTTCGACGGCTCCGCGACAATCGCTCGCACCGAACCACCGGCCGGGTCCAAGCTCCGCGTACATATCCGTGGTCCAAACCTGCGCGCGACGGTGGTGGCACCGGAGATACGGGACTACGTGCCGCCGGCGCCATTCGACGTTCGAGGTCGAATGGAATTCATGAAAGATGGCCTTCGCTACGATGTCGAGTCCGCGACGATTGCCGAAGGATCATTCAAGGGCGGAGGGTTCCTGAGCAATGCACCGAATCTCGTGGGGACGGAGGTAAGGATTTCGGGATCCGGTCCCGATCTGGCCCGGGTGGCACCCGTGCTGCCGAGATTCACGCCGCCGCGTGGCCCGTTCGAGGTAAACGGGCGAATTGAACGCCTTTCAACTGGCTTCGGACTCGATAATGTGAGGGTGACCTTCGGCGGCGCCAAAGCTCGCATCGATGCGGAACTTGACTTGCCATTCGGATCGAGCGGTGGACGTTTCGACCTGGATCTGCGCGGCCCGGATGCCAGCGTCTTGCCGAGCATCGAAGGATTCGTGCCCGACCCGTTGCCGTTCCTGATGGAGACGCGGGGCGACTGGCAGCAGAGCAACTGGCGAATCGAGAAATTTGTGGTCCAGCTGGGCGATGCCGAGGTCCGTACCAATGGCACTATCAGCGGCGTACCGGATGCCCCCGCGGCAGACCTGGAAGTCAACGCGTCGATACCCAGCCTGGCGCAGCTCGGCACGCTGCAGGGCCGACGACCCAATGATCAACCGCTCGAATTGTTCGCCAAGTTCCACGACGACACCGGTGCAATCGATATACGGACACTCACCGCGCGACTCGGCCAGAGCGATCTCAGTGGCCGGGTCCGCTTGCAACCGGGCGATGTGCCGGAGCTGGACATCGACCTGTATTCCAATCGGTTCTACCCCCCACGGCTGTTTCCTGCTGAGCACGTCGCCGATGCCGCACAGCCTGAGACGCCGGCGCAGCCGCGCGACCGGCTGATTCCGGATACACCGCTACCGTTGGAAGATCTGCGCGAATTCAATCTGCATTTCAATTTCGAGGCAGCCGAATTACAAGTGCGCCGGGCACTCTGGAAGAACCTGGCCATCGACGCGAATGTCCAGGACGGCGCGCTTCGCATACATAATGCTGAAGTCGAGGGTGTCGCCGGCACGCTGACCGGCAACTTCGCTCTGGTGCCAGTCGACGACTCCGCCGATCTCGCGCTCGAGTTCCAGATTACGGATCTGACTACGGGTGTGCTGACGGACGACGCTGAGGAACCGGCATTGCTGCCGAAGATCAGCGCGCAGAGCAGACTGACCAGCCATGGCAAGGACCTGCACGAAGTCGCCACAAATCTGACCGGAGATGGCTGGTTTACATCCACTAACGGGCGGGTCGCCAATAATTCGCTGGCGGGTTTGTTTACCGGCGACTTCGTTACTGAGTTCCTGAACGCGGTCAATCCATTCGCCAGGACGCAGCCCTATACCGAAGTCGTCTGCATCGCAATGCCATTCGTTGTCCGCCAAGGTGACATCGCGTCGAATCCGACGTTTGCGATTCAGACGGGCCGACTCAATATCTTCAGCCGCGGCGATATCAATCTCGCGAACGAACGGCTCGACCTGGGATTCCGCACGCAGGCGCGCCAAGGTCTCGGCATCAGCGCCAGCCAACTGATCAATCCGTTCGTCAGAATAGGCGGCACGTTGCGAAATCCGCGACTCGAGATCGACGCGCAAGGCTCGCTGGTCGAGGGCGGTGCCACAGTTGCCACCGGGGGCTTGTGGTTATTTGCGAGGGGCGCGATGAACAGTATCTTCCGCGCCAAGGATCCCTGCGGCAAATCCATGGAACAACACGAACAGCGGCTCGCGAAAGCTGCCGAACAGCAACGCCAGTAGGGACCGGTTCAGACCCACTCCGCCGGCCCAGGCGTGCTACGCGCGTTTGCTTTGCCACTCCCGCAGCAGCTCGCCCCAAAATTCATCGACGCGCGTGAAGGATTCCGGCGCAAGCTTTTCCAGCAAGGTCCGATTGAGTTCCGGGTAGATCTCCGGCCCCCCCTCTTCCGGCCATTGCCGGGTCGCGTCGATTACGATCTTGCTGCTATTTGGCCGGTTGGGCGAGCTGGGATCCAGCGGCATGCCGCGCGCACTCTCGATGATCTCGCTGGCCGGATACGGTTGCCAGCGTGAACCGATGGCATGCATCACCTGCGCCCGGTCCAGCACATCGATATCGTCATCCACGACCACCACGACCTTGGCGATCGGCACGAACTTGGCGATCGCGTTACCGACGACAAGACCCTGACCGGCCTTGGTCTTCTTGATGCTAACGAAGCTCAGGCCCGTTGACTCCACCGGCGTATGCATCATCACCAGGTCCGGCTGGAATTTGCGCAGGCGCGCCAGCGCGATGCCTTCGAGTGGCGACGTAATGAAACCGCGCGTGACACCCGTGAACTGGTTCAGGATCCACGGGTCCTTCCGGCAGGTGACGGCTGTGATGTTCATGAAGAAGTTCTCACTCTTCTTCAGGCCCAGGTAACCGTACATCTCCCCGAACGGTCCTTCCGGCTGCATCGGCTCGTCCAGCGGTACGATTCCCTCGATCACCATCTCCGCATGCGCCGGCACCATCATGTCATTGGTCTCGGACTTCACGACCTCAACCGGTTTGCCGCGCATCCCGCCGGCAATTGACAGCTCGTCCGTGCCGTCCTTCGACACCGAGGAACCACTAATTAGCCAAACAATCGGATCCTGACCAAGCACGATCGATACCTGCGCTTCCGTGTCGCCGCGCTCTTTCTTTTTCATCAACATTTTCCAGGCGCCCTGCCCGGGCTCCGGGTTCACGCCCAGGGTTCGTGGACCCTTGATCTCGCAGCGATAGGTGCCGAAGTTTTTGCCCAGCTCCACGTCCTCGGTAAACACTGAACCCGTATTCACGTAACGCGCCGAGTCCGCCGGGTTCGACTTGATGAACGGGAATTTCAGGATATCGATGTCATCGCCGGTATAGACCTGTTCTTTTACCGGCGCCTGGTCTCGCGAAATTTCGACTGGCGGGATCAGTGGCAGTTTGCCGTCGTTGTCGGCCAGCATCGTCAGTATCCGGCTGATGGCTTCGCGATAGGTCTCCTTGCCATGGTTCGGCACCGGCTCGAAGCCGAGCACAATCGCTTCGGTGTCCCAGTGCCCCTGATTGTTGAAGATCACCGGGCCTTTTACCCATTCGCCGTCGATCTTCACTTCTTCGACCAGGACCGTCGGCGCCTCGTACATGCCGACGCAGTCCATCAGGCGATAACTGAGCGCGGTCATTTCATAGGCATCCTGGTCCAGGCGCTTGACCCGCATCAGCAGGCCGCGGCGCTCCAGGTCGCGGATGTAGTCGCGGAAACTGTCATGCGGAAAGGCGGAGATCAGGTTGCGGGAGTTGCCGGCACCCTCAAAACCGGCCGCGTCGGCCAGACCGGGCGCTGCAAACGCGGCACCGGCGAGTCCCGCGGTGGCGGTCATCAGCTGTCGTCGATCCAGGGTTTGTCGCTTGTCGTTGTCGGTCATTGGAAATCTCAGGGAAATGACATCTGCGCCGGAGCATGCGGCAGGGCGCGACGGCAGATCAAGCGGCTGTCGCTGCTGCGCCTAACCGTGGACGGGCGCTCAGCGATCGATCGTGTAGATCAGGTCGAGGCTTTGTTGCTGGCCGGTGCCCGCTTCGATGCTGAACCCCCGCCAGATGCGGTAGCGCACCAGGAATGTTCCAATCCGGTTGAACAGGCCGTACTTGTAACGAATGAACAGATCACTGCTGATTCGCTTGCCGAGCACCATCGCGGTGTTGTCCCCACCGCTGCCTTCCAGCGCGATCTCATCCAGACCCAGCCCCTTTTCCAGTTCCTGCGTAATCGGCAACACCTTCACCAGGCCGAGCGCGATGGCTGATTCCGACAATTCGCCGGATGAATCGGCCTGCGCCACGCTAGCTGGCCGATCGAGCACTAGGAACGACAAGGCGTCCGCTTCGCTCATCGCCGGTCGCGCGAATACCTTGGTCTCGATGTCGTCGGCGGGACCGGCGATCAGCACGCCGGCCGTGATTTCGCGCCCTTCATAATCGATGCGCCGGGAAGCGCGAATGTCCAGCCGCGGGCGTTCGAGGGGCCCGGAGAAGATCAGCACGCCGCGCTCAACAGCTAATTCCTTACCGGCAGCCTTGAAACGCGCGTCCACGGTTTGCAGTTGGCCCTGCGCCGTCGGCGGGGCGCTGCCGGGCGGTTGCGTCAGCGTCAGGCTGCCTTCCAGCCACGTCTCCAGGCCGAAGCCCTCGAAACGCACACTGTCACCGAGTGATACCTCGACGGCGCCGACCAGCTGCAACTGCGTCGGCGCGGCAGTTTGGAGCTCGGCGTCGGATCGATGCACGACCGCGTCCTGCGATGGACTGGATGCGCCCGCCGGCAATTCATCGAGCTTGATGTCGGCGCGCGGTATGTTGACGCTGCCGGTCACCGTGATCTTGCCCGCATCGATGTGCGCCTGCAGCTCGGGCGAGATGTAGATAACCTGGTCTGGATAACGAATGGCCTGAAATTCGTTACCTGAGACCTGCAGGTCGGCGTAAATGCCGGTGTCCTCGCTCCAATCCAGCTCGCCGGTGACCCGCATTTCGCCACCACCCGATTCGGCGCTGCCCGAAATCGCGACCGGCTCCGCGCCCTGACCCGACAATTCAACGCGAATGTTTTGGAGTTCAATACCGGCCGCGGGTAGCAGCGCGTGGGCGTCGGTTACCAGCACCTGGCCGAAAATCTCTGGTCGGCGCCAACTGCCGCGAATCGCGAGATCCGCCCGGGCCGAGCCACGCAGGTTTTGCACCGGTAAATAGCGTGCCACGAGCGGCATGGGAGCGGCGAGATCCGGCAGGGCGGCGACCAGTTGCAGGTCGAGTTGCGGGTCGCTCGACAGCGGTTCGCGTATTTCTCCGGACACGCTGCCGCTAACGCCATAGTCGGCTGCGACTTGCCCATCGATTGCCAGTCCATCCTGGTCCCCCTGCGCCGTAATCAACACCGTTTGTATTCGAGTGGCCAGTTCCTCTGGTGTGCCGGCGGCATGCGTGAGCCGGGTATCAATTTGTTGCCAGCGCAGTCGGGCTTCCAGTTGCTCCCCCGACCGCTGCAACCGGAAGTCGGCGTTGGCGCGACCGGCGACGGTAAGCTCGCCACCCACGAGCGGCTGCAAGAGTTCCAGGGGCAGACCTGCCAGGCGACCGCCGGCAACGAACTGTTCATTAGCCAGCGTGAAGTCATCGAAGCACAGCGTCGACGGGTCGTTGCGCCAGCAGTGGCCAGCGACCTCGACTTCGTCCTGGCCGATGGCAACCGTGACCAAGCGATCGAGCAGCCATTGCCCAGCCGGTCCAACATCCACCTCGCCATCAGTAACGTCGTGCTGCAGACGGCCCTCGCTCCACGCTCCGGAACTCGTCAGGTTGAACCCAATTGGTCCGCCCGTCAGCACAACCTCCAGCCGATGCGCTGTCAATGAGCCGCCAGCCCGAACCGCCAGGTCGCCTATAAGCTGGTCATTCAGGCCCAAGTCCTCGACTTCCAAATCGGCGCTCAGGCTATCGTCCACGATGCTGCCGGTTGCAATCAGGCTGCCAGTCAACCCGCGCACCAACAGGTTCAGCGCTGGCGCGTCGACATCCAGTTGCCCGGTGAGATTCGGCATGACACTGCCATCGAACGACACACTATTGGGGCCCGACTCCACGCTCAGGCCGGCGATAGTCAGTTGCTCACCGGATAGCCGCGCGCGACCGACGCCCGCAACTTTCTCGCCGAACAACTCGCCGTCCAGCGAATCCAGTGACACCGCCAAGTGGTCCGGAAGATTCCCATTCACGCGCGCACGGAAATCAACCTGGCCAACGAGCTGCGGCGAGACCTGTTGCAATGGCACTGCGACAGCCTGCACATCTACATTCACGGCCAGATCCTCGTATGCGAGTCCGCCAATGGCAGTCAACGTCGCACCGCTCGAGTCAGTTGCGGACCCGTTGAACTGCAACCCGGCGACGTCGCCCGATCCATCGACCTGCAGCTCGATCGTCGTCCAGATTGCGCTATCGAGGTCTGTGTGCAGCGTCGCGCGATACTCATTAAGGTCGCCAGCGAGCGTCAATCGCCCATCATGCGCCGTCGCAATCGCACCCGGCGCATCGGTGACAGGTAATGCGAGCCGATCCCAGGCAGCGCGGAGGTCAACACGCGGCGAATTGAGCAGGTCCGTGACCGCGCCATCGATCTGCACCACGTCGGGCAACTCAACCCGCTGGGACACGGTCAAACGATCAAGGTCCCCACGGACGGTCCCGGACCCGGCCAGTCCCTGGTCCAACAATTGCCAATCGATCTCGGCGTCGAGCGGCCAGGCATCGACGAAGCCAAGCGCGCCCGTGATCTGGACAACGACGCCGCGCGCGCTGGCCTTGAGTTGCGACACCGTGAATTGCGTATCACGCCATGCGGCCGCCAAGCGAATAGCCGTGACTGATTCATCGAATCCGTCACTGGTCAGCTGGAAACGCTGCACGTCCGCGCTCTGCACCACAATACCGATCGGTAACGAGACTTCCGGCAACGGCTGATCCTCTGCGGGCGATTCATCGCCCGGCAGCAGTCGCACGATGATCGACTCGGCCACGAGTTCCTGTATGCCGAGCGTATCGGTGGCCAGCAGGGGCCAGTCAACGCGCACCAACACGGTGTTGGCATCGAGGTGCCAACCATCCGCCGCGTAACGCAATCGGCCCACCTCGAGTCCCGCAGCCAGCGTGCCGTCGACATCCTGGAGTGACAGATCGCCCGGCACCAGCGGCGCGGCGCGCTGCACCAGCCACGCCGAGCCAGCGGGGCTCGCAAACAGGAAAATCGCGACAAGTACCACCGTGGTCACAATCACGATCACGCCGCCAGCCAGCCACAGCAACAACCGCTTCACAGGTCCGGTCCCAGGCTGATATGCAAGCGATAATCATCTGGGGCATCACTTGCGAGCGGCACGCCGATGTCAACGCGAATCGGGCCCAGCGGCGAGAACCAGCGGATGCCGGCGCCGACACTGAACTGCGGGTCGATGTCGTCGAAATCATCGAAGGCATTACCACCATCGATGAACGCTGCCACGGCCCAGCTACCGAATACGGTCTGATCGATTTCGACGCTGCCGATAAGCTGGTGCCTGCCGCCGGTGACGATGCCAAACTCGTCGGTCGGACCGAGGGTGCGAAAATCATAGCCACGAATGCTCGTATCACCGCCGGCGAAATAGCGCACCGAGGCGGGTAACTGCGTGACCGCTTCGGCCAGCGTAAGCCCCACCTCCGCGCGTGTGCGCAGGCGCGCACCGTCCCACAGCGGCCAGAGAAACTTCGCCAACGCGTCACCCTGCAGGAAGTCCACATCGGCCCCGATGAGCTCGGCGCTACCGCTGATTTTGAGAGTGATGCGCTGCCCCCGCAGAGGCCGCGGCGGACCCTCCGAACTGACCCGAGTCCAGCCGAGGCCGGGAATCGGCAGGATGACTTCGTCCTGGTCGAGACCGACCGCGTAGTCCTCCCAGGTCAGGTCGAGGAACTGGGTTTCCAGCCAGTGTTTACCGCGCCGCTTGAAGCGCTTGATGCCGAACTTGACCCGGTCCGTCACACTTGTATCGGTGTCTTCACCGCGGTAAGCCAGGTCGAAGTTCAGCCATTCATCGCGCGGATTGCGCAAAGGTAGTCGGTAGGCGGCACCGATTTCCTGGACGACATCGGAATAACTCGCATCGGCTTCAAACTGATGCCCCTTGCGATTCAGGCGCCGATGTTCGAAGCCAGCGCGAAACTTGACGCCGGTATCAGTGCCAAAGCCCACACCGGCTGTATACGTACGCGCCTTGCTCGGCGTCAGGACGATCTTTATCGGCACATCGAGGTCCGGTGCCGGGCGCGGGGTCGTGACGATATCGACACGGTCGAAGTAACCGGAAATCAGCAGGTCTTCGTAGAGTTCGCCAACAGTCCGGCCGTCGTAGGGATCACCCGGAGAGAAATTGAGGTAACGCCGCGCGAGCGATTCGCGCACGACATATTGATCGAATTCGATGTCGCCAAAGCGGTAGCGCGGCCCGGTCCGGAACTCGAGCGTGATGTCGGCGGCTTGTTCCCGCGGGAATACGTCAATCCGACGCGTCAGGTACTCGCTTTCGAAATAACCAAAGCGACTGGCAACATCGGCGATACGTTTCCTGAATGTTTCGTAGGTCGGGTGATGTAACGGCTCACCAGCCTGCAGCGGTGATTGTTGCAACAGCCGCTGAAACTCCGGCGGCACGCCGTCAGGCCCGTCGATCATCACGGTGATGTCGCGCAGCCTGACCGGATCGCCGGGCGTGATGTTGAACCGCGCGTCCCAGCAGCTCTCACCAAACTCCAGGGCCGACTCGATCTGGAGGCTGTAATAGCCATAGACCTCCAGCGCGGCGCGAATTTGCCGGTCCGACTCCGCAAACCGCTGCCGGATCCGCCATTCCGGCGCATCGCAGGGCTCGTCATCCAGTTCGAGCAAGGCCGTGACGTTCGCTTGTTCCTCACGATCCAGGCCTGACAACTCAACCCGGGCGGTAGACGGGGGCGCGGCCAGCAGGGCGAGGGCCGCCAGCAGGCTGCAAAGGCCGGGGTTTTTCAGGCGTTTCGTCATGAGGACGGCGGAGTCTGGCGCGGCTCCGCCAGACTGTCTATCCTTGCTTCCCTCAAAGACGCGGGAGTACCTGGAATGTCCGTTCGTGCAATGACAATCATGGGCTTGATCGTCACATTGTTCGGCCTTGCCGGCTGCGCAACTGGCCCGAGAGTATTCGTCAATGAAGACCCCAGCGCGAACTTCGCGAATTACAAGACCTTCGGATTCCCGGAGCGTCTCGGTACCGATGACCGCGACGGCTATACCACTTTGCTGAGCCAGTACCTGAAAGCTGCAACGACTCGCGAAATGCAGGCGCGCGGCTACCAGCTGTCCGATGACCCGGAGCTGCTGATCAATTTCGGCGTACTGACCCAGGAAAAGATTCGCTCGACAACCACGCCGAGTTATGGTGGCTACTATGGCTACCGAGGCTATGGCGCTTGGGGCGGCTATGACACCACCATCACGCAGTACACCGAAGGGACGCTGACGATTGACCTGGTCGACGCGCGCCGGAACCAGTTGGTCTGGGAGGTAACCGGCACAGGACGGATTCGCGACGAAGTGCGCGCGAATCTGCAACCGGCCGTAAACGACGCCGTGGCCCTGCTATTTCAGCGGTATCCGTACTCGGCGCCGGGCTTCTCGCCCCCACCGAGCGAATCAACGTCGTAGGCGTTCGGCCAGCTCGCGGGCAGCGTCGAGATCACCATTGCGCTGGTATATGTTGGCCAGCGCCGCGACCAGCGACGGATCATCACCGAAACGGTCGAGCGACGCGCGGAGATAATCCGTTGCGTCTGCCGAACCAGCCTGCGCGTCCAATGCCAGCGCGTAAGCGAGCGCGAACCGCGGCGTGGCGTCCGGCGCATCGGCTGCGAACCGAAGCTCGGGCAGCGCATCTTCTATCCGGCCCTGCCTGACCAGCGACAGTCCGAGCGCGTGACGCAGGGCCGGCTGCTCGGGCAGCAGTTCGAGTGCCGCGCGGAACAACTGGTCGGCTTCCATCTCGCGCCCTTCCACACGATACAAATCGGCCAGGTTGACGTAGGCGGGCACAAATAGTTCGTTCACACGCAGTGCGTCGCGGTAGGCAGCTTCGGCCAGGTCCGCACGCCCGAGGTACCGCTGCAAATTGCCGATATTGGTGTGCGACTCCGCACGTTCGGCGTTCAGTCGTTGGGTCGCGACATATTCGTCGAGGACCTCGCGGAATCGTGCCTGTTTGTCGGCAGGTATTACTTCGGCGCCCAGTGGCGCGAGCGTGAGCGCGGCCGTCAGACGAATCGCCTTGACCGGGTCGTCGAGCACTGCCGGACCGAACTGCGCGCGCGCCGCAGGGGCAGCCGTCTGCAGCGCGCGGGCCGCGCCGTATCGAATCAGCGGGTCGCTGCTTTGCAGTCGCTCACCGATGACCGTGGCCGCCAGTGAATCGTTCGACAAATCGAGCTGCGACATGGCCGAGCCGCGAATCAGGGGTGGCGCCTTGGTATCGACTGCCACACCGAGCAGCAAATTGCGCGCTTCCAGCGGCAAGGCGCCCGCGGCCGCCAGCATGACACTCCAATGCACCGGTTCTTCGGGCGGCGTTTTGCCCGCGGCATCAAATACGCTCACCGCCCAGGCCGCATCCTGGTCGCTGTGACAATTCAGACAGGACAGCGGTGAGCCGAACTGTTGGGCAAGGTGGGGTCGGGGGATTCGGAAGCTATGGTCATGCCGCACATCTACTTGCATGAACGTGGAGGGCCGCATGTGGCATTCGATGCAGTCCGCGCCTGCGGAGTCGGCCGGATGCAGGTGATGATCGGTCTGCGCAAACGTCTCGGCGGCATGGCATTGCAGACACACGATGGGACCGGGTGCGCGTAATTCCAGCGAATGCGGCTCGTGGCAATCGCTGCAGGTCACGCCCTCGGCATGCATGCGACTCTGCAGGAACGAGCCATACACATAGACTTCATCCAGTACCTGCCCGTCGCCGTGATAGAGCGGCGGTGCAATCAACGCCGGCTGATATGAGTCGAGCAACTCGCCCGTGTATTCATTGCGACCGATCAACGACCGCCGCGCGTGACACGGCGCGCAGGTCGTAATCTCTGTGTCGGTCTGGCGCGGTTCGCTCCGTCGGCTATTCCCGGTCTCCGGATCCAGCACCCAACTGATGCCGGCGCGTTCATTCAACGCCACCAGCAAACCTCTATCTGCGCTATCGTCCGGCGCTTGCGCCCAATCGCGGTGACGACTGCCCGGCCCGTGGCAGGCTTCGCACGCGACATTCAACTCGGAGAATGTGGTTTCAAAGCTATCGGTATCGATGTCGTACTGCTTGACCAGGTTCGTCGAGTGACAATCGGCACACTGCGTTTCCCAGTTCTGACTGAGCCGGGTCCAGTGCAGCGGATCCCGGTGATCGATCAACTCGTCACCGTAGACGTGAAACCAGCGCTGGCCGCCCTCGTCGGCACCGCGACTGTCCCAGGACAGCGGCACAGTCTGAATCCGCCCATTCGGTAAGCGTGCGAGATACTGCTGCAGCGGATAGACACCGAAGGTGTAAAGCACCGGGAACTCGGCCAGTTCGCCGTCCGGACCGTCCGTCGTCACGAAGAACTGGCCATCGCGCTGACTAAATTGGCTTCTTACGCCGTTGTGCTCGTATTCCACGCCGGCAAAGTTGCCGAGCACGGTATCCGGCGTCGCTGGCTGCATCGCCAGGGCGTGGTGCGATCCAGACCAACTGTCGAGCTGTTGCTGATGGCAATCAGCGCAAACCGAAGCGCCGACAAACTCCGGCACGGCCGGTGGCGCAGCCGTGGTCGGTGCCGTTGATGGCGGGGGCTTTTCGCCGCATGCGCTCAGCGCCAGTGCGACCAATGCGCCGAGCAAGGACAGCTTGTTAGGGGAAAAGTTCACGCCGGAAAGTCAGCCCGACGATCGCTGACTTGTCAAGCGGACGGGAACCTGACGGTACGGTCAACAATCTAACGGGTACCGACGTTATAGTATCGGCGTTGTGTCGCGATGGAGATGCGCAGGGTTATGCCAAATCTTGTCAGGAAGACGATTTTTCTGGCGTTGCTGTTGGCCGCGGGTTATCCGATGACGGGCAGCGCCGATTTGCGGGAATTGCGCCTGAACGTTGATCCGGAGCGCGTGCGCTGGACGCAGATGAAGATGACCGCGCAGAAGTTCATCTTTTCCGCGTCGACGGAAGCCAAGCTAGCGTTCGTCGATTCGCCCAGTTTGGCAGATGTCATCATCCCGACCGACCAGGGCAATCCGGTCATGCCCGGCGATACTGTTGCCAGTCTCGGCGCAGTCACGAAGTACTTTGGCAAGGAGTCGCGCATCCAGTACCACATGTTCCCAGACAGCGCGCAGGCGATTCAGTACGCCCTGGACGAGGACGGCGATCGCACCAAGCATCGCATTTATCGATACACGGATACCGGGATTTTTGTCCGCACGCACCGTCCGGGCAATCGAGACCAGCGCAAAGACCCCTGGCCCACCTGGCCAACCATTCAGACGGAGTGGCGAACGATTGCTGAAGCCGCTTATGGCGCACCAATTGTCGAGCCGCTAGGCCTTTTGTACCTCACCGGCGCGGCCGACATCGGCCCAGGTATTCCGCCGGTTGAATTGTTGTCTATCTCCGATCGCAAGGTTGTGCGGGTCAGGCTGTCCGGACTCGACGCATCACCGCGCAAGGTAAATTACAAGCTCTCTGCACCGAACGGCAGCTGGCAGTGCAAAGGTGAAGTTCCGGCAATTCGAATCGCGGTCGACGGGGAACCGGTCGAGCCACAAGAAGACGTGAAATTCCAGTTCCTCGGCCTGGAAGAAGAAATCGAGATTTTCGTCGAACCCGAGAGCCGCGTGGTGCTGGAAGTTCGCGGCAAGGCGCCGATCGTCGGCAATCTGGTAACGCGCCTGAAGGAAGCGACCCTGGACGAACCCGGGGGCTGCCCGACGGTTTGACATCGCAATCTCGCGCTAGAAACCCCAGGCGTACTGATAGCCCAAGCCAACTACGTGGAAATCCGAGCCGGCTTTGTCAACCACACCGGATCCAAGCACCAGATTGACGCCGTGCTGGCGATTGATGGGTACGCGAGTACCGCGCTGAAACGCCAGTTGCGCTGGCGGGTGTGTTCGCTCGCCGTCGACGGTTGACGAACCGCCCTCGCCAGCCACTTCGAGCGTCCAGTTGCCAAAAGCCTGCGACGCACCGATTTCAAACCGGGCGGTCCGGCGGTTGGAACCGATATGACGTACGGCGCTACCAGTTTCAACTTGGCGTTCTGACCGAGCAAGCCGAAGGCCCTAGCATAGCGAAGGAAAACCGCATGCAAATCCGCATCGAGATCCTCGATCGGCAACGCCGGATCGAGTAGCACCGCACCATTGGTCCAGGTGTACCCTGTGCCGACGATACTCACACCGACCGGTGTATTCGAATAGGTTCGCGGCTCGATCTCCTGCGCAGCGAGAGAATCGGGCCAGATGTATAGGGCCAAACAGCAAACCACAATGCCGAGACGAACGTTCGTCATGACCCCATGTGAGTCCGAATCAACCCCGGAATTGAGTCGTTCCGGGACTGTGAACTGGTTTGGTGGGCAGGCGGTATCCGGCGCGGCATAATTCGGCCGATCGTCTTGGCAGTCGGTCACGAAGGGCATGAACATGGTCAGGATTCTGCTATTCAGCAGCCTGCTGTTGCTGGCTGCGCCGACAGCGCCCGCCGCGCAGGATACCCTGCGCTGTGGCAGCAAAATAATCTCACGCGGGATGTCTACCGCCGAGGTCATGCGTTACTGCGGCCAGCCAACCGAAAAGACCGTGGAAGAACGACCGGTGCGCTCCGGCAATCGGGTGCTGGGCAGCTACGAAGCGCAAATCTGGTACTACAAGCGGGGGGCACGCCAAAAGCCCGCGACGCTCACGTTCGAGGACGGCGTGCTGAAATCGATCGTGTTCGGCGATTAGCCGTCTTCGATGCCGAACTTGATGTAGTGCAGGACTCCCGTCACTTCGACTGGCTCGCCGTCGATGACGCGCGGTTTGTACTTGAACTTCAGCGCTGCCTGGACCGCGGCTTTCTCGAAGATCTTGTCGGTTGATTCGACGACGACCACATCTTTCACTGCACCGGTCGTCGTCACCGTAAAGCGAACCAGCACCCAGCCCTCCAGGCCGAGCGCCTGGGCGCGGCGGGGATAGATTGGCAACACCTTGACCAGCGGCATATAGTCCGCGTCAGCCATTTCGAAACCAGTCAAGCCTGCGACACTCAGGCTCATATCGGGTGACGCCGCCCCGGCGCTGACGACGACCGGCTCCACGCCCAGCGAATCGGCCGATTCGAGCTCCGGACTTACGGTCGTGTCTGGCGTTTCATCTGGCACATCCGGACGCTCCGGCTTCAGCTCCTTGGTCTCGAGCGTTTCCTCACGCGCGATGCGCACGAACTCTGCCATGTAAACCGTGTAGTCCTCGGTCAGCGCTTTTTTGCCCGTCGCGATCAGTGACTGCATGCCGAATACGAGCACCGCGGTAATGACCCACGACAACGCCATGGAAATAAGCAACCGCACCGGCAAGGTCGTCGTGCCGATAAATGGCGCCGGGTGCGCGGCGGCAGGCACGATGTCCTGTTCAAGGTTGGCGACTGCAGCGTTCGTCCGGCGCGCCAGCAATGCCGCGGGGAATACGCCACTGAGCGCGCCTACCATACCGGCCATGGTCGTCATGGTTGCCTGAGCCACACCGGAAGCCACGGAGCGCGGCGAGCTGCTACCGAACGCAGCCATCACGTCGAAAATGACGATCATGCCGGTCACGGTGCCGAGCAGGCCCAACAAAGGGCACACCGCCGCGAGCGTCTTGATCATCGGAATATTGGTGCGAAGCCTTTGGGCAATCCGCGACACGATGCCTTCGCGAATTGCTACCGTGTGCCAGGAGTCCTTGTCCGGGCGCTCTTCGATTTCTGCCAGACCAGCACGGACACGGGCGCGATGTTCCGTCGTGATATAGATGACGCGCTCGAGGATCAACGTCCACATCACGAAGATCACGAACGCGATCACGGCAATGACATTGCCGCCCCGATACAGGAAATCCTGTATGACTTCAATGAACGTTCGCAGCCCACCCATGCAGACTACCCTTCCCCCGCCAACACGTCGGCACTCCCGATTGAACCAGCAAGGTGTCCGTCTGGAAATCGCGAATGTACGCGGCCGGTATACGTGTTTATACTGATTGCTGTTGTCCGACCGACTGCAGATTAGCAAAGCTGTAACCCGGGTGTCATCACAGATCGAATTACCGGGCCTGATGCCGTATCGGGTCAGGGTTTCCGGACGCGCGCGCCAACCGAGCGTCACTGTCTGTGTCTACGATGGAATAACAGTGACTCTGCCTCGCGGCTTCGATGAACGACGTGTGCCGCGACTGCTAAAGACTTGGGGGCCGTGGATTGATCAACAGGTTCGCAAAGCGGAAGGACTCCGTCGATCTCTGCCGGATGACGCGCTGCAGTCGTTACCTGCAACCATTCGCCTGGCTGCGCTCGATCGGCAGTGGGCAGTCACATACCAGAAGTCCGACAAGCGACACGCGAGAGTCGTCGAGGCCGGGGACGACCTTCGCGTGACGGCGCCGGATCAGGAAGCCAAAACGCAACAGCGGGTGCTCCGCCGATGGCTGGCTCGCCGTGCCAGGCGCCTGCTCGAGCCCTGGACCGAACAACTCGCGTCGCGTCACGGCTTCAGTTACCAAAAACTCACGATTCGTGGGCAGCGAACGCGCTGGGGCAGCTATTCCTCGTCCGGCACGCTGAGTCTGAACTACCTGCTGCTGTTTCTCGAACCCGAACTGGTGCGTTGCGTGCTGCTCCATGAACTGTGTCATACGCGATACATGAGTCACGGCCCACGCTTTCACGGGTTGTTGCGGAGGCTTGAGCCCGACTATGCGGCACTGGATGACCGCATCAACCAGGCATGGCATACGGTGCCGCGCTGGGCCTGGCAAAAGTAGCCGCGGGCTGCCGTTCATCCCTCGAAAACGCAAAAGGCCCGGACTTCCTGTCCGGGCCAATGCGAGGGGATAGTGATGGGAAGATCTTTGCGTCATCGGGACGCCGAGCGGACCTTTGACCGGGAGTCGCGACACGGAGAAAGGGGGCTCCGATGTTCCGGCCGCCGGTCCAGTCCGGCGATCGATGTAAGCATAGTAGGGACCCCGGACTTTACAGGGCCTTTCCCCGGCATTAACAATCATTAATGTTCGGGGGCTTATCGCAAGACACTGTTTATATTATTCTTTTTCCAAGATTTGACCCGGTCGGCAGATGCGGACCGGCGTTTTTTCATACCATGGCCGGGCCGACCGGACGAGAGAGGACGCACCATTCCATGCGGATCCTGGTAATTGAAGACGACAGCAGCGTGGCCGAGTTCACGTGCCGGGGCCTGCGCGAGGCCGGGCATACCGTGGACCACGCAGACAACGGCAAGGATGGCCTGTTCCTCGCGACGACGGAGGAATACGACGCACTGATCATTGACCGGATGCTGCCCGGTGTGGACGGCTTATCGATCCTCCGTACATTGCGCGCTTCGGAGAACGACACCCCGGTGCTGATCCTGAGCGCGCTTGGCCAGGTCGACGATCGCGTCAAGGGCTTGCAGGCCGGCGCGGACGACTATTTGACCAAGCCGTTCGCGTTCAGCGAGCTGGAGGCGCGTCTGGATGCGTTGACCCGACGTTCGCGTGGCGGCGCGGCGAACGAAACGCGCCTGCAGGTGGGCCCACTGGAAATGGACCTCCTGAGCCGGGAAGTCCGACGGGATGGCGAGCTGGTGGAATTGCAGCCGCGTGATTTCCAGCTGCTGGAATACCTGATGCGGCATGCCGGCCAGGTTGTCACGCGCACGATGCTGCTGGAAAACGTCTGGGACTATCACTTCGACCCGCAAACCAATGTTATCGATGTACACATCAGCCGGTTGCGATCCCGTATCGACAAGGGCCGTGACCGCGCTCTGATCCAGACCGTGCGTGGAGCCGGCTACAAGATCACCGACCAGGTCTGACAACCATGCGACTGGCCGAACAACTTCGCACCACGACATTCGCGCTGACGCTGCGTTATATGGTGTTGTTCTTCGTCTCGGTCACTATTCTCATGGGCGTGATCAATTGGGCAATCACCGGTTTCATCGAAAAACGCGCCGACCGGATGGTCACCGAGTCTGCCGAAACATTTGCCCTGCTCTATCGACTTGGCGGCGTCGACACGCTGCGACCCTTCATCCAGGCGCGACAGATCGCCGAACGTTCGGCCGAATCTTTCTATCTGCTCGTCGATCCGCAATACCAACCGCTGGCCGGTAACCTGGCGGACTGGCCCAACCTGCAACCCAGCGGCGACGGCTGGGTGGCGTTCAATTTACGTCGCTCCGGAGAGGTTCTCGAGGGCCGTGGCCGCGTGGTGAGCCTCCCCGGTGGCGCCTGGCTGCTGGTCGGGCGCGAAATCCAGGCGTTCGGCGCTTTGACGGAGATTCTGGATCGGGTCTTCGTCATCGTCCTGGGTGTCACGTTGTTGCTGGCATTCGCCGGTGGCCTGTTGATGAGCAATAACGTGTTGAAACGCGTCAACGCGATCAATACCACCAGCCGCCAGATCATGGCCGGCGACCTGTCCCGCCGTATGCCGACGCGCGGCACGCGTGACGAATTTGATCAGCTCTCGCTCAACCTCAACGCGATGCTGGATCAGATCGAGTCACTGCTTGACAGTATTCGCCACATGTCCGACAACGTCGCGCACGATCTGCGGACACCACTAACGCGCTTGCGCGGTCGCCTGGAAAGCCTGCGATTAGACGCCCGTGAAAGTGATATCGACGAGATCGATGCCTGCCTCCAGGATGCCGATGGCCTGCTGGATACCTTCAGGGCATTGCTCAGCATCACACGCATCGAATCCGGCGCCAGCGACGCGCAATTGATCGAAGTCGACCTCGCCGAGATCACGCGCGATGCCTGCGAGCTTTACCAGGCAGTTGCCGAAGACCAGTCGTTGACACTCGCTTGCACCAGCCCGGCGTCGGCGATGGTGCGCGGCGATCGCAACCTGATTTTCCAGGCACTGACGAATTTGCTGGATAACGCAATCAAATATGGCAAACCCGGTGGCAACATCGGCGTTGCCGTCAACGACGACGGCGACACCGTGACGCTGGCCGTCAGCGATGATGGCCCCGGCATACCGCCCGATCGTCGCGAGCAGGTCTTGCAGCGTTTTTACCGTCTGGACGACAGCCGCTCCGCACCCGGTTCCGGTCTCGGGTTGAGCCTCGTGCAGGCCATCGCGAATCGCCATAAAGCCAAGCTGCTGCTGGATGACAATGAGCCGGGCTTGCGAGCCCGCCTGATATTCGCACCCGCAGTCTGACAACGACAGGGGAGCAAAAATGCGTGTATTAAGTGTGCTGCTGGCGGTGCTGGCCAGCTCTTCCTTGCAATCCCTGGCGGCGCCAGTGCCGGAGGCCCGCCAAGTGCCGATTGACCTGCGGCGAACGACATTAGTAGTCGAGGATATGGAGCGTACGCTCGACTTCTATCGCGACGCTCTGGGTCTCAAGGTCGTCTACGACAACGTCATCCGGACGCCACGGAATGCCGGCTCTGACGACGATGCCGAACGATCGCTGCGCCTGGTGTTCCTCGAGGCCAACGACGACTATATCGGCCTGATCGGCGTAATCGAGTACCGGAAGCCGATCAAACCGTTGCCCGCCGAGAAGACGACACCATTCAGCATCGGCAGCATGGTGTTCGTTTTTAATGCGAAAAACCTGGACGAGACTTTCGCCCGCGCCAGCCAGGTGCCCGGTGTTAACGTGCTCAGCGAACCCGAGGAGACCAGCTACCCATCCTACGACGGCAGCGGCACCATTCCGGTCCGGGTTAGCGTGCTGCAGGATCCCGACGGCTACGTGGTGGAGCTCAACCAGTTACTGGTCGATAGCCCGCGCTGAACGCCGGTAAGTGTCCGCCGCGGAAATCTGCGAAAATCGCAGCCCGGTACAGGAACACGAGAGCCCGATGATCGGCAAACTCCTCCGCGAGCCGCTGGTGCATTTCCTCGCTATCGGCGCAGTGCTATTCCTTATCTATGGCCTGATGAACGACGGTGGGCCGGCTGACGACCAGATTGTCGTCACGCAGGCGGACATCGAGCGCATGATCGAGATTTTCGGGCGGCAGTGGCGCCGCCCGCCGACACAGAGCGAACTCGAGGGCCTGATTAACCAGCAAATTCGCGAGGAGGTCCTTTTTCGTGAGGCGCTGGCGCTCGGGCTGGACAAGGATGACACCATCATCAGGCGCCGACTCGCGCAGAAAATGGAGTTCATCGCCGAGGATCTGTCTGCGATCGTCGAGCCTACTGAAGAGGACCTTGCCAGCTTCTACACTGAGAACGCGGATACGTTTGCGGAACCTGCCGTGCTGTCGTTCTCGCATATCTACTTCAGCCCGGACAAGCGCGGCGCGGCGACCCGGGCAGACGCCGAACTCGTCTTGCAGGAAATGCGTGCGGCCGGCACTACGGATAGTCGGGATCGCGGCGATCGCTTCCTGATGCAGCTCGAATACCGCCGGGTGTCCGAGCAGGACGTGGCGACATTATTCGGCTCGAGATTCGCGGCGGAATTGTTTGCGAATGCAGAAGACGGCTGGACCGGGCCAATTGAATCGGGTTTTGGCTTGCACCTGGTGCGGATTACCGATCGCGAGGCTAGCCGGATTCCACCCCTCGCCGACGTGCGCGAACGCGTGCTGCAGGAATACCAGTACGCACAGAAGCGCGCAGCCGACGAAGCCCTGGTCGAAGGCCTGAAGGTCCAGTACGAAATCATCGTCGAGCCAATACCGTCAGCCAGCGACGCTGCGGGCGCGTCGTGACCCGACGACTCGGCACGCTCCTGCTTCTGCTGACGCTATTACCCGTCGTCGCCGGCGCGCACGAATCGCGGCCCGGTTATCTCGAAATCAATGAACTTGCCGTCGCTGTCGGCGAATTTGAACTGTTGTGGAAGGTCCCGCGGCGCGGGGAACTGGTCATGCCGCTTAAGGCGCGCCTGCCGGAGCACTGTCGCGACCTGCGTGAACCACGTGAATATGCGTCACCGGGTGGTTACGTCGTGCGACGGCACGTCGACTGCGGCGTTATCGGACTCGATGGCCAGACAGTCCAGGTCAAGGGGCTGACCACGACGATCACCGACGTGCTCGCCCGGGTCACACTGGCCTCCGGCGACACGCAAACGGTGATTCTGAAACCTAACGACACGAGTTTCGTCATAGCGGCGCGTCAGTCCAACTGGGATGTCTTTAGCGCCTACTTGATTCTTGGTGTGGAGCATATTCTGTTCGGGATCGATCACCTGCTGTTCGTGCTCGGGTTGCTTCTGATTGTTCGCGGTCTGCGTTTGCTGGTTGAAACCATTACTGCATTTACGCTGGCTCATAGCGTAACACTCGGCATGGCCGCGCTCGGTTTCGTGAACGTGCCGCAGGCGCCGGTGGAAGCGGTCATTGCACTGAGCATCCTGTTCCTCGCTAGTGAATTGGTGCATCAACGGCGCGGTCGGATCGGCCTCGCGGAACGCTATCCGTGGCTGGTCGCGCTGAGCTTCGGGCTGCTGCACGGTTTCGGCTTCGCCGGCGCACTGGCGGAAATCGGACTACCGCAGTCCGCCAT
Source organism: Gammaproteobacteria bacterium (assembly GCA_030066665.1). Lineage (GTDB taxonomy): Bacteria > Pseudomonadota > Gammaproteobacteria > Steroidobacterales > J054. Next base: position 1,316 of record JASJBD010000060.1, on the reverse strand, counting down.
TCCGCTGGCGTTGTTCAGCTTCAATGTCGGCGTCGAGGTTGGCCAGTTGTTGTTTGTCGCCGCGGTGTTGATCGTGATTGCGGTACTGAAACGCGTCCGGCAGACGTGGCCGGAATGGGCGATGCTGGCGCCCGCTTATGGTATCGGGTCGCTCGCTGCCTTCTGGACCATCCAGCGCGTCGCTGGTTTCTAACGCCTGCCCTCCTATGATCAGAATCCTGACTGACCTGCCGGATAAGGTACTCGGCCTGTCGGCCCGTGGTCGCGTGACGGCTGAGGACTACGCGCAGACCATTACGCCGGCTCTCGAAGACCGCCTGACCCGTCACGAGAAGGTCCGCTTGTTGTACCACCTCGGCCCGGACTTCGAGCGCTTCACGACGACTGCGCTGTGGGACGATGCGCGCCTCGGCATGCATCATCTGCGCGACTTCGACCGGATTGCGGTGGTGACAGACGTCGGCTGGATCCGCGGCATGGTGCGGGCGCTAAAGCCGCTAGCTGGTGACATCAGGCTGTTCGCCAACACCGATCTCGACCAGGCACGGGACTGGGTGAGTGCAGTTTAGTTCGGCGGCGGCTGGCCCGCCTCGTATTGATAGTGCACGGTATGCTGCGCGAACGGGATTTCGATGCCCTCCGCGAATCAATGCGGCGGTGTCGTGCAGTTCCGTGCCAAATAGAATCTGGTCATCCTGGTACTGGCGCGTCAGCAGTTCACGCGCTTCGCCGGTAGCCGCGGCGATTTCGGCGCGCAACTCGGGGAATTTCTCGGCCTCCGTTTCTGGCTCGTTCAACAGCCGCGTGGCTTTCTCAGCCGGCGTTTCTTCCGGGGCAGGCGCAGACTCTTCGTCGGGCGCCGTCTGAGTCGCCGACTCGTCGTCGGTAGTTTGCGCGTGCAGGCCCAACTGGCAGCGCGACCAGCGCCAGGACAAGGACGAGCAACAGAGACAGGCGAGTTACCTGAGTCATCGATCAGTGGCTAGTCGACGCGGCACAGTTCCCATGGCGCTTCGGCTTCGCTGACCTCGCCGTTCGTCGGGAAAGCGGCGCCATTGACGATGAAATCGACGACACCATTGTGGAAGGCTTCCAGCCAGAACATGTCGACGCCCGGATTGTCGGCACGTGAGAACATCGAGTGCGGGATACCCGCCGGCAGGAAACAAGCGGTCGTATTGACAGCTTCTTCCTGCAATCCCAGCAAACGCCGGACGCGGTAATTCGCCACCACCGGGTCGTTTTCCACGCCAATTACCTGCGCGCGGAGATCCAGGTCATCTTTGTAGAGTGCTTTATCGACCGCCGCGCCCAGG
>JASJBD010000046.1 GCA_030066665.1 Gammaproteobacteria bacterium | reverse complement strand
CGGACAAATCGGACAAATCGGACAAATCGGACAAATCGGCAAAGAAATCCGGGTCGAACGGCGCCAGCAAATCCACCAGTTCCGGAGACAGCGCCTGACTCCCGGCACGCGGCTTGAGCCCGCGCGGCGCTTGCGCGAGGATTCACGTGTGGCCGGCCAGCTGCCGGTGCCGGCCCGGAGCGCATCCGCATGAGACATTTCCGTCGATATATCGTGGCCGGACTGCTGGTCTGGGTGCCGCTCGGCGTCACCTTGCTGGTCCTCAAACTGCTCGCCGACTTGCTGCAGGGCCTGGTCATCATCCCGCCCGCTTTGCGGCCGGAAAACCTGATCGGCTGGACCGTGCCTTACCTGGACGTCGTACTCACGCTGATCACGGCGGTTCTTGTGCTGTTCCTGACCGGTCTGATTGTCGCGAATATTCTCGGCCGCCAGCTGATCCATTTGTGGGAATCGATCCTGGACCGCATCCCGCTGGTGCGCAGTATTTACGGGGCAGCGAAGCAGTTTGCGGAAGTCCTGTTCGCCGACACCAGTCAATCGTTCAAGAAGGTGTTGCTGATTCAGTATCCGCGCAAGGGTGTCTACAGCCTGTGTTTCCAGACCTCGACGACACTCGAGGAAGTCCAGGTCCGGACCAGCGAGGAAGTCATGTGCGTGTTCGTGCCAACCACGCCGAATCCGACCTCCGGCTTCATCATCATGGTGCCGCGGAGCGAGGTGATCGAGCTCGACATGGATGTGGAACAGGCGCTGAAAATGATCGTGTCGCTCGGCGTCGTCGTGCCGCCATGGAACCGCAAGGATGCGCCGCAGGAGCTTGCGCCACCGGAGGCGGCTCCGTAACATCCTGCGCCCTCTAGACGGGGCTTCGACGGGCCCGGACAGGTTTTTCTCATGCGCACCCACTACTGCGGCGAAATCAACTCGGACCAGGTCGGCCAGGAGGTGGCCGTGGCCGGCTGGGTGCACAACCGCCGTGATCACGGTGGCGTGATATTCATCGACCTGCGGGATCGCGAGGGCCTCCTGCAGGTCGTCTTCGACCCGGATCGGCCGGATATTTTCGCGGACGCCGAGCGCGTGCGCGGCGAATACGTGCTGGCAGTGAAGGGGCTCGTGCGGCCGCGTCCCGAAGGCACGATCAATCCGAAGCTGGCCAGCGGTGAGGTCGAGGTTCTCGCCTCGGAGCTCGAGGTGCTGAACCCGGCCGAGACACCGCCGTTCCATCACGACGAGCATGCGCACGAAGATCTGCGGCTGCGCTACCGCTACCTCGACCTGCGGCGCCCGGAGATGGCGGAACGGTTACGACTGCGCCACCAGGTCACTCGCAGCCTGCGGGCCTTTCTCGATGACAACGGCTTTGTCGACGTTGAAACGCCGATGTTGACGCGCACCACGCCGGAAGGGGCGCGGGATTACATCGTGCCGAGCCGCACGCATCCGGGTCAGTTCTTTGCGCTGCCGCAGTCGCCGCAGCTGTTCAAGCAATTGCTGATGATGTCGGGCTTCGATCGGTATTATCAGATCGCGCGGTGTTTTCGGGACGAAGACCTGCGCGCCGACCGCCAGCCTGAATTCACGCAGCTCGATGTCGAAACCTCGTTCCTGAACGAGGACGGCGTGATGCAGCTGATGGAAGCGCTCATTCGTCATGTCTTCAAGGAAGTGTTGCACGACGAGCTGCCGGATCCGTTCCCCCGCATGGGTTATGCGGAAGCCATGGAACGCTTCGGGATCGACCGGCCCGATCTCCGCATCCCGCTGGAGCTGGTTGAAGTCGGCGACCTGATGAGCGGCGTCGAATTCAAAGTCTTCGCCGGGCCGGCCGCGGATCCCGAGGGTCGTGTGGCGGCACTCAAGCTGCCCGGTGGGGCGGAACTCACGCGAAAGTCGATCGACGAATACACCGATTTCGTCGGTCGTTATGGTGCCAAGGGCCTGGCCTATATAAAGGTCAACAAGGTCGCCGACGGTCGCGATGGTCTGCAGTCACCGATCCTCAAGTTCCTCCCCGACGCCACGGTCGATGGTCTGATCAAACGCCTGGGCCTGGTCGATGGCGACCTGGTCTTCTTCGGCGCGGACAAAGCGAAGATCGTCAACGATTCGCTGGCGGCGCTGCGTGTGCAGCTCGGCAAGGATCAGGGCCTGGTTGCGACTGGCTGGCACCCGGTATGGATCGTCGATTTCCCGATGTTCGACTGGGACCCGCAAGAGAAACGCTGGACGGCGCTGCATCACCCGTTTACGGCGCCCAGTTATGACGATGCGGTCGAACTGGAAGCCGCGCCGGGGAATTCGCTATCCCGCGCCTACGACATCGTGCTCAATGGCAGCGAAATCGGCGGCGGCTCGATTCGTATTCATCGCGAGGACATCCAGGCCGCCGTGTTCCGGATTCTCGGCATCGGCGAAGAGGAAGCGGAGAGCAAGTTCGGCTTTCTGTTGCGCGCGCTGCGTTATGGATGCCCGCCGCACGGTGGTATTGCGTTCGGCCTCGACCGCATCGTGATGCTGATGGCCGGCGCCGACAGCATTCGTGACGTGATTGCGTTCCCGAAGACCCAGTCGGCAAGCTGCCTGTTGACCGAGGCACCTGGTCCGGTCGCCGATCAGCAACTGCGGGAGACCGGCATCCGGTTACGGAAGCCGCCAGGTTCGTCGTAGCAACGACTCTATCCGCGAAGCACTGTGGCGGCGCGTCGGCCGCATGGCCGGTACGTCTCATCTCCATGGCTCGCTTCGCTGCGCTTTACTTCCGATGAGACATACCGGCCACGCGGCCCACACCGAGAACTTCGCGGACAAACCCGCTCTTGCAGTCAGGTAGAGTTGAACGATGACGGATTCATCGGACGCCATTGTCCTGATTCACGGTTTGTGGATGCACGGCATCGTGATGGAGCCGTTGCGCCATCGGCTGCAGAATCGTCACGGGTACGTCGTCCACAATTTCTCTTATCCGTCGGTCACGCAGGGCATCAACGCCAATGTTGCTCGTCTGCGCGACTTTGTCAGTCAGGTGACCGCACCGCAGGTACACCTGGTTGGCCACAGCCTGGGCGGCGTGCTGGCCCTGAAGGTCAGCGCCGGAATGCCGACGGAGACGCCCGGCAGGGTCGTGTGCATGGGAGCGCCGTTGCGGGGGACCAGCATCGGTCGCGCCGTGTCCAAACTGCCGGCCGGTGACTGGATCATCGGACAAACGATTCGGGATGCGGTGCTGGAGGCGCCATTCGAGTCGTACGAGGGCGACCGCGATGTTGGTGTCATCGCCGGTACGGTCAGTATCGGTACCGGCTTGCTGCTACCGGGCGCGCTGGAGGGTCCGAACGACGGCGTGGTTACGGTCGCGGAAACCCGTCTGCCCGGCATTACCGATCATGTCGAGATGCGACATACGCACTGGACCATGGTCATGTCGCGGCGTGCCGCCGATCAGGTCGCGGCGTTCCTGCGCAACGGGTGTTTCAACAAAAAGAGTCAGGGTCGTGACTCTGACCCGATAGACCAGGCGTAAATGTCTTCGGCCGTTGTGAACCAGACATCCGATTTCGACAGGATGTGATCGAGGGCGGCCTCGAAGTACTTCATCCGGTGCGGGACCCCCATGATGTAGGGATGCACGCTCATCGACATGACGCGCGGTTGGGCCGCGCCTTCCGCATGGAGCCGGTCAATCTGGTCCATGGCCCGGTTGAGCCACACATGCGATTCATGCATATGCACGACCATCATCGGCAGGTCGCTGAGTTCCATGCTGTACGGCATGGCGATGACCGGTTCGTGGCTGGTTTGCATCACCACGGGATGCTCGTCCATCGGCCAATCGCAGACGAATCGAAAGCCGGTTTCCGACAGGTAATCCAGCGTCTCCAGCGTTTCGTGTAAACCCGGCCCCAACCAGCCCAGCGGTGCGGTGCCGGTGTAGCTTTTCAGCACATCCCAGGTCTTCTGGATTACCGCACGCTGGTCGTCCACGACGTGCATCGGGGCTTGCGCATACCCGTGGCCCATGAACGGGAAACCGGCCTGATGCAGGGCCCTGGCGACCGGTTCGCCGGCACCTTCGCAGACCCGCGCGTTGATCGCGACACTCGCCTTCAGGCCACGTCGTTCCAGCGCTTCCATCACGCGCCAGATGCCGACGCGCATGCCGTACTCGTGCCAGGCCCAGTTAGGAATATTCGGCACCGTCGCGACGCCGGCCGGCGACGTGACGTACTCCCGCGCGACCGGTTTGTTGATGTCCCATTCCTCGATGTTGATCACCAGGTACACAGCAACGCGGGCGCCATCCGGTAGCGTCCAGGGTTCGCGTTGTGTCATCGCGGAGTATTCGAAGCGCTCGTGGGGCAATGTCATTGTTGGTTCTCGCTGCGCGACGCAGTCAGCCTGACGCTGCGAGACAGGCCTGTCAACACGCCGCGGCGCTCCAGGCAGACGTCACTCAGGGGATCTTTTTCAGTCGATACAACGTGTCCAGCGCCTGCCGGGGACTGAGCTCATCAGGCTCGATCGCAGCGAGTGCGTCGCGCAATGTATCGGTAGATTCGGCGGGCGTGTCGCGTGCTGGTGGCTGGCTGCTCAGGTCGAGTTCGCGCTGCGGGCTGAGCGCTGCCCGCTGCGCGGCGGACTCCCGCTCCAACTGCGCCAGATAGTCGCGCGCCTGACGAATGACGGCGCGAGGCACGCCGGCGAGCTGTGCCACCTGCAGACCGTAACTCTGGTTCGCCGGGCCAGGCTTCACCTGGTGCATGAAAATCAACTGGTCGCCGTGCTCGGTCGCATCGAGGTGCACGTTCGCGCACGTGGGCAGTTCATCAGCGAGTGCGGTCAATTCGAAGTAGTGGGTGGCGAATAGCGCGAACGCGCCCACGTCGCTGGCGATGTGCCGTGCCGTGGCCCAGGCCAGCGACAGGCCGTCGAAGGTGCTGGTGCCACGGCCGATTTCGTCCAGCAGCACGAGGCTCTGCTCGGTCGCGTTGTTGAGAATATTGGCGGTCTCACTCATCTCCACCATGAACGTCGAGCGACCGCCGGACAGGTCGTCCGCGGCACCGATGCGCGTGAAGATCCGGTCGATGGGCCCGAGTCGGGCGGCCGTGGCCGGCACGAAACTGCCGACGTGGGCGAGGATGGCGATCAGCGCGGCCTGTCTCATGTAGGTCGACTTACCGCCCATGTTGGGGCCGGTAATGATCAGCATTCGGCACTGTTGGTCCAGTGACAGGTCGTTCGGGATGAACGCCTCGCCCGATACCTGCTCGACTACCGGGTGGCGACCACCCTCGATGACCAGCCCCGGCTCGCCGGTGAGCTCCGGTTCGCGCAGGTCGAGGTCCCGGGCGCGACCGGCGAAGTTCGCCAGCACGTCGATCTCCGCGAGACCCGCCGACATCGACTGCAGTGCGGCCAGCTCCGGCTGGTGCGCCTCCAGCAGTTCGTGGTACAGGCGTTTTTCCCGGGCCAGCGCGCGCTCGCGGGCGGTTAGCACGCGGCCTTCGAAGTCCTTGAGTTCTGGCGTGACATAGCGCTCGGCCCCTTTCAAAGTCTGGCGACGGATGTAGTCGGCGGGCGCCTGCTCCGCCTGAGCCTTGCTGATTTCGATGTAGTAGCCGTGCACGCGGTTGTAGCCGACCTTCAGCGATGGCAGCCCGGTGCGATCCCGCTCGCGAACTTCGAGCTCGGCGAGGTACGCATCGGCATGCTGACTCGTATTGCGCAGCTCATCGAGTTCGACATCGTAGCCCGCGGCGATGACACCGCCGTCGCGAATCAGCATCGGGGGCTCGTCAACCAGCGCCCGTTCGAGCCGTGCCTGGATCGCGGGCCGATCGGCAAGTTGTTGCGCCAGTGCTTGCAGCAATGGTGAGTCGGTCGGCACTCGGTGACGGATTGCCGGCAGCAATTGCAACGCAGTGCGCAACTGCGCCAGGTCGCGCGGTCTCGCCGACAGCAACGCGACTCGTGTCAGGATCCGCTCCACATCGCCCACCCGGCGCAGCAGGTCGGTCAATTCCGGCCCGGCATTTGCCTGCAGTTGTCCGACGGCCTGATAGCGCTGCCGGAGCAGCGTGTGATCACGCAACGGGCGATTCAGCCAGCGCCGTAGCATGCGACTGCCCATGGTCGTGGCGCAGCGATCCATGAGACCGGCGAGGGTGTCGGCCTCTCGCCCGGCCAGGCTGCGGTCGATCTCCAGGTTGCGCCGGGTGACGGCGTCGACGAGCAGCGAGTCGCCCGCTCGTTCAACGGTCAGGCCGTCGATGTGAGGCAGGCTGCTGCGTTGAGTATCACGCACGTATTGCAACAAGCCACCTGCCGCGCGGATGGCCAACGGCAGGTCCGCGCAACCAAAGCCGTCGAGATTGAGCGTGCCGAATTGCTCACAGAGCTTGCGCCGCGCCGTGTCGGCGTCGAATTGCCATGGCGGCAGTTCGCGCGTTCGGGTATCCATGCTCGCCAGACCGGCCGGCGCGGCCTGTTCCGGTAAGAGGAGTTCTGCCACCTGCAGGCGCTCCAGTTCGCTGGCCATGTCGGTGTCGGCCAGCTCGCTGATCGACAAGCGACCGGAGCTGAGCTCCAGCCACGCCAGGCCGGCACGCGAGCCGTCCGGGCACAGTGCTGCAATCAGGTTGTCTCGTCGCGAATCGAGCAGTGCCTCGTCAGTGAGGGTGCCGGGCGTCAGAACGCGCACGACCTCGCGGGCCACGGGTCCCTTGCTGGTGGCCGGATCGCCGACCTGTTCGCAGATCGCGACCGACTCACCCTGCCGCAGTAACTTCGCCAGATAGCTTTCCGCCGCGTGATATGGCACGCCAGCCATTGGTATGGGTTGTCCGGCGGACTTGCCGCGACTCGTCAGCGTGATGTCGATCAGGGTTGCGGCACGGCGTGCATCGTCATAGAACAACTCGTAGAAGTCGCCCATTCGATAGAAGAGCAGCGTGTCCGGAAATTCGGCCTTGATGCGCAGATACTGCCGCATCATCGGCGTGTGGCCGGCGTTTGCGGTCGCTGTCATTTCATCGGCGGGCGCACTCATCGCGGCATTATTCCCGATCGCAGCCCGCGCGCCAAAACCGGTCTGCCAAACTACTTGCAAAACGCGCGCTATGATCGCGGCCCATGCATGTTTTGCATGTCGAGACCGGTCGCCAACTTCTCGGTGGCGCGCGCCAGGTGCTGGACCTCGTCGGGGGTCTCGGCACGGGCCGTGAGCGTCATACCCTGGTTTGCGCCAGTGATACGGCCGTGGCGGCTGCGGCGCGCGAGTCCGGGCTGCGGACCTTGGAATTGCCGGTCGCGGGGGATGCCGACGTGCGCCTGTTATGGCGAGTTGCCAGCCTCGTCAGGCGACTGCGGCCGGATCTGGTGCATATTCACAGCCGACGCGGGGCCGACAGCTGGGGGTTGCTGGCCGCCCGGCTGATGTCGCGACCGCTGGTGCTGACGCGGCGGGTCGACAATCCGGAACCCGTCCTGTCCCGGCGCTGGAAGTATGGTCTGCCCGATCGCATCGTGGCGATCTCGGCCGGCGTGGCTGACCAGTTGCGCCGCGACGGTGTACCCGCCGGCAAGCTGCGCGTCGTCAACAGCGCCGTTGCCGTCGAGGCTTGCCAGCCGAGCTGGACGGATGCGGCTTTTCGCGAACACTTTGCCCTGACTCCCACCGAACGTCCGATCGCCGTCATCGCGCAGTTCATTCCGCGCAAAGGCCACGAGGTATTGCCTGAGGTGCTGGCGCGCGTCCGGGCGGAGGTCCCGGGGCTCCGGGTCATGCTATTCGGAAGCGGCCAACTCGAATCGCAGTTGCGCAATGCGTTCCAGCGGGCCGGGCTAATGGACATTCTGCGGTTTGCCGGGTTTCGCCGGGATCTTCGCGAGTTCCTGGGCCGCTTCGAGCTCGTATTGCACCCGGCGTTTCGGGAAGGGCTCGGCATCGCACTGCTCGAATCGCAGGCGGCCGGCGTGCCGGTTGTTGGTTGGCGCGTGCCCGGCGTCGATGAAGCCGTCGAGCATGGTAAAACCGGCATGCTGGTCGAGCCGGGCGACAGAAGTGGCCTGGCGGCGGCCGCAATTCGATTGCTCGAAGATGCGCCGCGACGGCGCGAGCTTGGTGTCGCCGGTCGCAAGCGCGTCGAACGGATGTTCAATCCCGACCGGATGCTGCGCGGTAATCTTGACGTCTATTGCGAGGTTCTGGAGGCTCGTTCGAATGGTTCCTGATGATCGAGAGCTCGCGGCCCTGGCCGAGCAGGTTGCCGAGGCACTTGGCCAGTCGCAGTGGCGACTCGTCACGGCAGAATCGTGCACCGGGGGCTGGATCGCAAAAATACTGACCGATCAGGTTGGCAGTTCGGGATGGTACGAAGGTGGTGCCGTCACCTACAGCGACGCCCTGAAGCACGACATGCTCGGCGTCAGCCGCCGGGTGCTCGAAGCCCACGGGGCGGTCAGCGCCGAGGTGGCAGCCGCCATGGCCGCGGGTGCGCTGGAAATCTCGGGGGCGGACGTTGCGGTAGCCGTCACCGGTATTGCCGGTCCCGCCGGCGGCAGCCCCGACAAACCCGTGGGCACAGTCTGGCTCGCGTGGGCCAGTACGGACGGTCAGCGCGCGACCCAGCTGGAAACGTTTGCCGGTGATCGCGACGGCGTGCGGCGACAAACGGTGGCTGCTGCGTTACGCGGCGTATTGCGTCTGACCGAGCGTGGCTGACACGCGTCGCCTGTTTTTCGCGCTGTGGCCGACGCCGGGTCTGCGGGACCATATTTACAAGCGTTGCCGCCGCGTGGTCCGCGCGGCCGGCGGGAAACCCGTGCCGGCAAATAATTACCATCTGACATTAGCGTTTCTGGGCAATGTTGCCGCTGAGCTCTACCCCCGGATTCTCGATGCGGCGGCGGCAGTCGTGCCGCCGGCCGGAGAGTTCAGTCTCGATCGCATCGGCTACTGGCCCAAGTCGCGAATCCTGTGGCTGGGCACCAGCGAGCCGGTCGCCGAACTGGCGCGCGTGTCGATCGAGCTATGGGATCGACTGGAACCCCTGGGGCTGTCGCGTGATGCACGCGCGTTCCGCGCGCACCTGACGCTGGCGCGCAAGGTCAATCGGGCACCCATGACGGCCGCACCGGATCGTCCGCTGCGTTGGGCATTGCGCGGTTTCGTGTTGGTGGAATCGATTACTGATCCCAAAGGCGCGCGCTATACCGTGGCGGCGGCATTTCCGGCGGGCTCATGCCCTGAGCCCTAACTGCACTAAGCTGTCGCTTTCACGAGGCTGCCGGGTCCAGGGATCTGTGAAATAATCCTGGCTCGCCGTCTTCTGACACAAACTTCTTCTTACGGGATCCCAAAACGATGGATGACAATCGCAAGAAGGCCCTGGCTGCTGCGCTGGGCCAGATCGAAAAGCAATTCGGCAAAGGCTCTGTCATGCGCCTCGGTGATGGTGGCGCGGCCCGCGACGTGGATGTGGTTTCGACCGGTTCGCTGGGGCTCGATGTCGCGCTCGGCGTCGGCGGCCTGCCAAAAGGTCGCGTGGTCGAAGTCTACGGCCCGGAGGCCTCCGGCAAGACGACCCTGACGTTGCAGGTCGTGGCCGAGTGTCAAAAGGGCGGCGGCACTGCGGCATTTGTCGACGCTGAACATGCCCTCGATCCTGTGTACGCCGAAAAGCTGGGCGTAGACGTCGACAACCTGCTGGTGTCCCAACCCGACACTGGTGAACAGGCTCTGGAAATCACCGACTTGCTGGTGCGTTCCGGCGCGGTCGATGTCGTCGTTGTCGATTCCGTGGCGGCCTTGACGCCGAAAGCCGAAATCGAGGGCGAGATGGGCGATACTCATGTCGGCCTGCAGGCGCGCCTCATGTCGCAGGCGCTACGCAAGCTGACCGGCAACATCAAGCGATCGAACACCATCGTGATCTTCATCAACCAGATTCGCATGAAGATTGGCGTGATGTTTGGCAATCCGGAAACCACGACTGGCGGCAATGCACTCAAGTTCTATTCCTCGGTGCGCCTGGACATCCGGCGGATTGGCGCCATCAAGAAAGGCGATGAAGTCATCGGCAACCAGACCCGGGTCAAGGTGGTGAAGAACAAGGTCGCACCGCCGTTCAAGACGGCCGAATTTGAAATTCTCTATGGCCAGGGTATTTCGCGCCTCGGCGAGGTGATCGATCTGGGCGTCAAGGAAGGCATCGTGCAGAAATCCGGGGCCTGGTACAGCTACCAGGGTGACCGCATTGGGCAGGGCAAGGAAAACAGCCGCGAGTTCCTGAAAGAGCACCCGGAGATCGCGACCGAAATCGAGACCCAGATTCGGCATCGGCTGATGCCATCGCCGGTCGCGGTGGTCGAAGAGGGCGAGGCCGAAGCCGCCGAGGCCTGATCCGGCGGCCGATGCCGACCCGGCGCCAATGACGCAGAGCTCGCGGGCTGGCCGCACGGCGCGTCGCGTGGCTATGGATTGCCTGGCCCGCCGCGAGCACTCCGAGAACGAATTGCGCCGCAAGCTCGCCTCCCGGGACTTCACAGCAGACGAAATAGACGCAACACTTAGTGACCTGGTCCGTGAGGGCCTGGCCAGTGACGCGCGTTTTGCGGAGGCATTCGCGGCGAACCGGGCCAGTCGCGGTCAGGGTCCCGTGCGTATCCGGGTGGAACTCGAAGCGCGCGGAGTCGCCGCCGAATTGATCGATCAGCAACTGCGCGCACACGACTGGGTGGCGGCTGCCAGTGAGGCCCGCGACAAGCGTTTTGGAGGGGCGATCCCGGCGGACTATCGCGAATGGGCGCGGCAAGCGCGTTTCCTGCAAAATCGCGGCTTCACGAGCGAGCAGGTGCGAGCCGCTTTTGGTAACGGCACAGACGACGACTGAGCAACGGAACAGACAGCATGACTACGTCGGAACTCCGCCAGCTGTTTCTGGACTACTTTGCGGGCCACGGGCACCGCATCGTACCCAGCTCGTCGCTGGTGCCCGGCAACGATCCGACACTGCTGTTCACGAATGCCGGCATGGTCCAGTTCAAGGACGTCTTCCTGGGCAGTGATCGGCGCGATTACAGTCGGGCTGCGACGTCCCAGCGGTGCGTCAGGGCCGGCGGGAAACATAACGATCTCGAAAACGTTGGCTATACCGCGAGGCATCACACGTTTTTCGAGATGCTCGGGAATTTCAGCTTCGGTGACTACTTCAAGGAAGACGCCATTCGCTTCGCTTGGGAATTCGTCACCGAGAGCCTGCAAATTCCGACCGACCGCCTGTGGGTGACGGTTTATCGCGATGACGACGAAGCCGCCGACATCTGGCTGAAGACCATCGGTGTTGATCAGCAGCGTTTTGGTCGCATGGGCGAGAAAGACAATTTCTGGTCCATGGGCGATACCGGACCCTGCGGACCTTGTACCGAGATTTTCTACGACCATGGCCCGTCCGTCGCGGGTGGGCCCCCGGGGTCGCCAGACGAGGACGGCGACCGCTACGTCGAAATCTGGAACCTCGTTTTCATGCAGTTCAATCGCGCGGCTGACGGCGAGATGACACCGTTACCCAAACCGTCGGTCGATACCGGCATGGGTCTGGAACGACTCGCCGCGGTAATGCAGAACGTGCACAGCAATTACGACATCGATCTGTTTGCGAAGCTGATTGATGCGATCATGGGCGTGACCGGGGCGGAGGATCGCGCGTTGCCATCGTTGCGGGTCATTGCAGACCACATTCGCGCCTGTGCTTTTCTGATCGCCGATGGCGTCCTGCCAGGCAATGAGGGTCGCGGCTACGTGCTGCGCCGGATCATCCGTCGCGCGCTGCGCCACGGTTACGAACTGGGCATGCAGGAGCCGTTCTTTCATCGCCTGGTTACGCCGCTGGACCAGGAAATGGGCGCCGCGTACCCGGAGCTGTCCGCAGCCGCGGCGCACGTGCAGAAAGTGCTGCGCATGGAAGAAGATCGCTTCGCCGAGACCCTGTCCCACGGCATGGTAATTCTCGACGACGCGCTGGCCGGACTGAGCGGGACGGAACTACCCGGCGATGTGGTGTTCAAGCTTTATGACACCTATGGCTTTCCGGAAGATCTCACTGCTGACGTGGCGCGCAACCGCGGCGTGACCATCGACCGCGCCGGTTTCGAGGCGGCCATGGAACAACAGCGCGAGCGTGCGCGGACGCACAGCAAGTTCAAGGCTGGTACCGATGGCAGCATCGCGGTGGATGCCGTCACCGAGTTCACCGGCTACGACTCGCTGCGTGATGCCGGCCAAATCGTCGCGATATATCGCGACAATGAACCCGTCGAATCGCTGTCCGACGGCGAGTCGGGTGTGCTGGTGCTGGATCGCTCGCCGTTCTACGCCGAGAGCGGCGGCCAGGTGGGAGACCAGGGCACGATCCATGGCCCGGATGGCGCGAGATTTCTGGTAACCGACACGCAGAAAAGCGGCGACGCTCATCTGCATATTGGCCGGGTCGATGCCGGCAGCTTCGCGGCGGGGGCGGCGGTCGACGCCGCGGTTGACGAGCAATTGCGCGCCGCGACGGTGTTGAATCACTCCGCGACACACCTGCTGCATGCAGCCCTGCGAAGCGTGCTCGGCAGTCACGTGACCCAGAAGGGCTCGCTGGTCGCGCCGGATCGGTTGCGCTTTGATTTTTCGCACTATGAAGCAGTCACGGCCGCGGAACTCGCGCAGATCGAAGCGCTTGTGAATGAGAAAATTCGCGCCAACGAAGCGGCCGAGACACGCCTCATGGATCCGGATGCGGCCCAGGCGGCCGGCGCGATGGCGCTGTTTGGCGAGAAATACGGCGACGTTGTCCGCGTTCTCAGTATTGGTGATTTCTCTATTGAACTGTGCGGTGGTACGCACGTCGAGCGCGCCGGCGATATCGGGCTTTTCAAGATTATTGCCGAGTCCGGTATTGCGGCCGGAGTTCGCCGCATCGAGGCGGTTTCCGGTCAAGCCGCGCTCGATCGAATGATGGACGCGGAACAGACGCTGGATCGGCTGGCCGGGCTGGTAAAGGGCTCGCGTACCGAACTCGAATCACGTGTGCGACAGGCGCTCGACCGCAATCGCGCGCTGGAAAAAGAACTGCAGCAATTGAAGGGACAGCTGGCCGGTGGCGCGGTCGGGCGCGACCCGACCGCGGATGCGGTGGAAGTCGCCGGCGTGCGGGTGCTTGCCAACCGACTCGCCGATGGCGTCGATGCCAGGACGCTGCGCGATGCCGTGGATCGGTTTCGCGACAAGCTGGGCTCGGCCATTGTGGTCCTGGGTTGTGCGACCGACGACGGCAAGGTGCGCCTGGCCGCGGGCGTGAGCAAGGATGTCAGTGCCCGGGTGCGGGCGGGCGACCTCGTCAACGCGGTCGCGCAGCAGGTCGGCGGGAAGGGCGGTGGCAGACCCGATTTCGCGCAGGCGGGCGGTAACGACCCACAACAGCTCGACGCGGCGCTGGCCTCCGTGCCGCAGCTCGTCGGCGAGCGGCTAGGTCAATAGGTCTGCGCCACCCGCTAATTCCCTGTTTTCGTGACTTATTTCGGCCCCTGCCTCTGGTCAAGGCGGCGCTCGCTGAGGTAAAATTCGAGTTATCCGAGTAGCTTAGGAGGAGCTGCCAGCAGTCAGGGGCCCCGTTCGGGGCGTGAATTCCGAATCATTTCGCAGTGATCGTTGACCAATCGTCTCGGGGTCCATCGTCCGCTGCATGATTTGCTGCCGGCACACCTCTCGTTACCGGAGCCGCGGACCAGGATGGGACGCGGTGGGGGAACAAAGAAAAAAAACAACGAGGGGGCTGGAATGCTGATACTGACACGCAGGGTCGGCGAAACCGTCATCATCGGGAATGACGTCGACGTGACCGTGCTCGGCGTAAAGGGCAACCAGGTGCGGCTCGGTGTTAAGGCACCGAAGGAAATCGCCGTGCATCGTGAGGAAATCTACCAGCGTATTTGCCGGGAGCAGGGCAACGGCAGCAGCGGCGGGCATGTGCACGACGCAACCGACGCTGCCACCGATTGAGCGGACGGCCACGCTCTTCCGAAACTACCGATAAATCGCGTAAGCTACCGACCGCCGGGCCCATGTGCCCGGGCGTAATTCGTGCCTTCGGAGAGGTGGCTGAGTGGTCGAAAGCGCTCCCCTGCTAAGGGAGTAAGGGTTAAAAGCCCTTCGAGGGTTCGAATCCCTCCCTCTCCGCCAGTGCGACCAAGGCCTCCTCACGGGGGCCTTTTGCTTTGTCCTGACTGCGTGCGTGATCCACGAGCGCGTTCCGATCGAAAACCTTCTGCAGGCTCCACGACGCAGGACTGTCGTACAACTTCCCGCCATGACCGACAAGATGAAAATTTGCGCGAGCTGCGGACGCAGCTTCGAAATGCGACGCCGATGGAAGGATTGCTGGGAAGCCGTGCGTTACTGTTCGCGCGGTTGCAGGTCGCGAGGCATTCGTCGCCTCGATCGGCGACTCGAGGCGGCCATTCTCGAGCTGCTCGAATCCCGGCAGACGCACCATACGATTTGTCCGAGCGAAGCAGCCCGCGTGGTTGCCAATGGCGACGAATGGCGCGATCTCATGGAACCGGCGCGTCGCGCGGCGCGACGTTTGGTGCACCAGAATCGCGTCGAAATAACGCAGCGTGGGCACGTGGTCGATCCTGACCGGGTGCGGGGCCCGATTCGCGTGAGAGCGAAAGACTAGGCATGCCCGAAGGCCCTGAGATCAGGCTGGCGGCGGACCGAGTGGCCCGGGTGCTGGTTGGAAAGCCGCTCCGCGAAGTTTTTCTCGCGCCACCCCGGCTCCGCCGCTTCCGGCCACGGCTGACTGGCGCTTCTGTGAGCCGGGTGGAAACGCGCGGCAAGGCCATGCTCACGCATTTCGACAACGGGCTGACGCTGTACTCGCACAATCAGCTCTACGGTCGCTGGTATGTGCGCCCGCGCGGCGCGCTGCCGCGCACTCGGCGATCGCTGCGGGTTGGCCTGCATACCGATACCCAAAGTGCGTTGCTCTACAGCGCCTCCGATATCGACGTGCTGACCGCCGATCAGCTGGAGTCGCATCCATTCCTGCGGCGCCTCGGCCCGGATGTTCTGAGCGAAGATTTAACCTGGCAAGCGCTTGCAGCCCGGTTGAACGATTCGCGCTTCCGGGGTCGATCGCTGGCCAGCCTCTACCTCGATCAGGGCTTCGTCGCCGGGATCGGCAATTACCTGCGGAGCGAGATACTCTTTTTCGCGCGAGTCTCGCATTGCCGGAAACCACGAGATCTGGGTCGCAGCGAGCGGCAGCGCCTCGCGCGTCAGACACTCGCGGTTGCCCGGCGCTCGTATCAAACTCGTGGCGTGACGAATTTGCCGTCGCGACTGCGCACGCGGCGCGCCGGAGACGCCGGTCGGGACGATCGCCGGTTTGCCGTCTTCGCGCGCGCAGGCAAAGGCTGCGACGTGTGCGGCAGCGTTATCGAACGCACTGACGCGGGCTCGCGACGACTTTACTACTGCCCGGATTGTCAGACGTGATCGCAGCGCTCGGCGGGTTCGGGGCGCCAGCGAATCAGTTGCCGCGCAGGTTGTCGACGGAAACTTCGTCAGCGAAATACCCTGCCGGCGATACCAGTTCCGCGGCTGTCTCCTCGAGACCGATATAGGGTCTTCCCGGCTCTTCCTGGCGAACCGCGGACTGTGACACTGATCCTTCGCTCGGGTAAGGCACGTCAAAACCGGCAAACCAGTCGGTCGGACGTTCGAGCATATTGATTTTGCGGTGATACCGCCGGAGCAGGCGATCGGCTGGAACGAGCGCGTTGAAAACCGCTCCCTGCTCGAGCTGCGATTGTTGGGCCTCGATGATGCGCCGGTCTTCCTCGGTCACCTTTTTTGCCATGTGGCGGTACAGCGGCGCCATCATTCGCTTGGTCAACGGGCCGTTGAAGAAAGTGCGGTACTGGAAAAAGAAAAACCGCGTCAGATTGCGCTTTAACGGGACGGCGAATTCCCAGTGGAAGTTGGTGACGGGTTTCTTGCCGAACCAGCTCTTGACCGTCTTCGTGATCAGGAACGGGGACTGATACTCGTAGTGGTAGTAGCTCATGCGACCGTTGTTCTCCACTTCGGTTCGGCCCACGGGCCAGCCTGTGACAGTGTCCCCGACGTCCAGGAATCGCACCGGATAGCTCTTGCGACGGACGATCCGGGCGAGGATGCCGGCGTGAACGAACTGCACATGCGCCGGGTCCGACAGGTTGGCGGACAGCAGGGAGTAGTGCGACGCGATGTCGTAGTGTTCCTTCAGTGCGGCGAATGGCTCGTCCGCAGGCGGCAATGACGGCAACGGAATCGTGGCTTCGTCAGCCAGGTCCGGATTGCCTGGCCAGACCCACACCATACCGCCCTTTTCGGCGGCCGGCAGAATCCGGATGAGCTGTCGACCAGCCTCGATCTCTTTGTCTGCGACGCTCGGTATTCGCGCGCAGCGGCCACAGCCGTCGAACTCCCAACCGTGGTAGGGGCAACGGAGGCGACCTCCCGACACGTTTCCCAGCGAGAGCGGTGCGGCCCGGTGCGGACAGCGATCTTCGAGACAGCGTATGACCCCGGTCCGATCTCTGAACAAGACGATCGGCCGACCGAAAACCTGCACGCCGTAAGGGGCGTCCCGACCGATTCGCTTTGCGAATTCCACTGGTAACCAATAGTCGTGAAGAGATTCCCTGTGAAAACTGGCGCTGAGGAGTTGTGTGGACATCGACGAATCCGTTCGCTGGCTATGCAACCCGCGGGCTGTGTTCTACTGATTTAGGGCGGTCCGGCTAATTTTGTTTCTTATTCGAACCAGTTGGCGGACTTGTGTTGACGTATTGTTGGAACAAGCGCCGCTCAGGGACAGTGTAACCGATCACCCGCGCGGATCATGGGCATTGCGCAGCGATTGTCAATGCGAATCGGGCCGGCTTCATTTCAATTGAAAGAAAACGCGATAACATGCTGGAAAGACTCACTATCGAATGAGCCGCATTCGCGGGTTAGTACGGTTGGCCTAGTAGCCGCGCTCGGGATCGACCACGGATACCAGGGGATCACCGGCGACGTAGCGGCGCAGATTTTCTTTTGCGACCGCGAACAAGCGTTCGCGCACGAGATCCGATCCAGCGGACACGTGCGGCGTAATGATGACGTTCGGCATGGACCACAACGGGTGTCCGGCCGGCAGCGGCTCGGGATCGGTCACATCCAGTCCGGCGCCGGCAATTGCTCCGCCGCGTAACGCGGCCACCAGATCATCGGTCACCACTGTGCCGCCGCGCCCGACATTAAGAAAATAGGCGTGTGCGGGCATGGCATCGAACACGCCGGCGTCAAACATGCCCCGGGTCAGAGGGGTCAGCGGCACAGTATTCGCCACGGCATCGGCCCGCCCGGCCATTGCCAGCAACGCATCCGGGCGGCCCACTTCCGCAACGAAGTCTGGTCCGGGTCGGCCGCTGGCGCGCACCGCGATGACTTCCATGCCCAACGCACTGGCGCGTCGTGCGACTTCGGTGCCGATACCACCCAAGCCGACGACCAGCATGGTTCGGCCGGTGAGCTCCCAACGTTGCGACATGGGTATGAGCTCGGGTTGCCATTCACCCGATGCCTGGGCTCTCGCGTAGCCGTTCAGTCCGCGTGTGAAGGTCAGCAGCATGCCAATGACGTGTTCGGCGATTTCCGGTCCTGAAATTCGCTGCATGTTGGTCAACAGGATCTGCCCGTCCGCAATACGCGGCAGCACAACGCATCTTTCCGCGCCCGAGGAATACGCCTGCACCCAGCGGACCTGGGGCCCGGCATCGAGCAGCCTGGCCGAGCAATAACCCATTAGCGCGGTCGCTTCTTTCATGACGGGCAGGGCTTCCGCCTCTGAGGTGACGGCAATGACAGGGCGATCGCCCGCGATCCGCTGCATTTCGGCGGCGCGCTCCGCGGAATCGACGCGGACTACAATCGGTCCGCTCGCTGACCACCGCGGATCCTGACGCACTGGCGTCGTCGCCTCGCGGAGGCCGAGCTCGGTCACGATATCGCTCCCGCTGGCCGTTGCCGACGCGATGGCGAACCAGGATACAAGCGCGAGTCGCAGCCAACCTTTCATGTCTATACTCCCGACAGGACAACAAGAGGGTAACCTAATGGCCAAGCCCGCGATCGCCGATACACGTCCAGCCCCGGTCGAACTGGAGGCGGGCAAGACCTATTACTGGTGTTCCTGCGGGCGTTCCGGCAACCAGCCGTTTTGCGACGGTTCCCACGCCGGCAGCGATTTCGAACCGCTGGCCTATGTGCCCGAAAAATCCGGGAAACAGTTCCTGTGTCAGTGCAAGCGAACCGCAAAGCCACCGTACTGCGACGGCAGTCACAAGCAGATTGCACAGGAAGAGTTGGACGAGCAGGCCGGGTGGCGCACCGTCTGGTACAAGGTCGCCGAAACAGACGACCTGCAGAACGGCGAGGTTCGGCCCGTGCAGGCAGGCACGAAAACGGTCGCGTTGACTCGACTCGATGGTGACTACGGCGCGCTGGACAATGCCTGTCCGCACCAGGGCGGACCGTTGGCGGAGGGTTCGATCGAGCGCGGCGTGGAGGACCAGTGCTGGCTGCGCTGCCCCTGGCATGGCTGGGACTTTCATCCGCTGACGGGTAAATCGCCCGGTTCTCATGACGACGGTGTCGACACGTACCCGGTCGAAGTCCGCGACGATGGCATCTATGTCGCCATCCGGGAGAGCACGGCCCACATCCGCACAGTCAGCGACCTAATGGCCGAGACCCTCGTCAACTGGGGCATCACCCATGTGTTCGGCATGGTTGGTCATTCGAATCTCGGTCTGGCCGACGCGTTACGCCTGCAGGTCGAGCAGGGCCGGTTGAACTACATCGCCGTGCGCCACGAAGGCGCAGCCGCATTTGCTGCGTCGGGGTTTGCGAAACTCAGCGGCAAGCCCGCGGCCTGCCTGACAATCGCCGGTCCTGGCGCGACGAACCTGTTGACGGGGCTGTGGGATGCCAAGGTTGATCGCGCCCCGGTCCTGGCCCTGACCGGGCAGGTGCAATCGCAGGTGCTGGGTCCGGGCGCTTTCCAGGAAATCGATCTGGCGACGGCTTTCGCGCCAGTGGCAGCCTACAGCCAGACGGTGTTCCGTGACTCCCGCCACGCCGAACTGATGAACCTCGCCTGCAAGAACGCCATCGTGCGACGCGATGTTGCCCACCTGATCTTTCCCGACGAGGTACAGACAATTCCGGCCGACGAGGCGGCGACTGCGGGGACCGCCGCTGGCCGTGTCGCCGATCCGCGTGTGCATGCCGATCCGGCTGTTATCGCGACTGCGATCGACCGGCTGGCTGTCGCGTCGCGACCCGCCATCATTGTCGGTTACGGCGCACGCGACAGCATGGTCGAGGTGATCGCGTTGGCAGAGCGCCTCAATGCACCGGTGCTGACGACCTTCAAGGCAAAGGGCCAGATACCGGATGACCACGCGCTGGCAGCCGGCGTGCTCGGCCGCAGCGGCACCCCGGTCGCGAGCTGGTTCATGAACGAAGCCGACCTGCTGGTCGTATTCGGTGCGTCATTTGCTGATCACACCGGCATCGAACGCAAGAAACCTATTATTCAGGTCGATTTCGACCAGATGGCCCTGGGCAAATTTCACGCGGTCGAGCTACCCGTCTGGGCCGAGATCGGCGTCACGGCCGAAGCGCTGCGACAAGGCCTGCCGGATGACAGAGCGGGAGTCGACCAGCGCGCCGAACTTGCCGAGCGTTGGTCAATCTGGCGCGCGGAGAAAGCCCAACGGCGATCCCGGGATCGCGGCCGCGGCCTGAACGCGGCCCTGGTGTTCGATGCGCTCACCCGCCTGGCGCCGGAGGATGCGGTAATCGCCGTGGACGTCGGGAACAACACGTATTCCTTCGGGCGCTATTTCGAATGTCGCCGGCATCGCGTGCTGATGTCCGGCTACCTGGGGTCGATCGGCTTTGGCTTCCCCGCCGCGATGGGTGCCTGGGCCGCGACCCAGGCCTTCGCCGAGTACGCCGGGCGAAAAGTGATTGCGGTGACCGGCGACGGTGGCTTTGGACAATACCTCGCCGAAGTGACGACTGCCGTTCGCAGCGGCATGAACATTACCCATGTGCTCCTGAATAACAGCGAGCTGGGCAAGATCAGCAAGGAACAGCGGGCCGGTCAGTGGCCGGTCTGGGAAACCTCGCTGAGTAACCCGAACTTTGCCGAGTACGCCAGTTTGTGCGGTGCGCTTGGCCTGCGGGTGACGGCCGCCGACGAGCTGGATGCAGCCCTGGCGGAAGGGCTGGCTTGTGCCGGCCCCGCCATAGTTGAAATCCTGACTGATGCGGAACTCGTCTGAGCAATGAAGCCCGCGCTGCGTCTACAATGACGCTTGGTTATTGTTGGGCCGGATAATGAGTCACAGTCCGACGGCGGCTGGCGGTCCGAACCCGCCCCTGTTGCAAATCAGCCAGGCGGTCAAAATGCTCGGCGGCTGGCGGGCTCTCGATGGCGTCGACCTGGATCTCTACCCCGGCGAAATACTCGTGCTGCTGGGACCAAACGGCGCCGGGAAGAGCACGCTGCTCGCTACCGCCTGCGGGCGGATTGCGCTGGATTCGGGCGAAGTTCGTCTGGCCGGACAGGATCCGCGGCGGCATGCGGAGGTGCGTTCGCGGCTGGGCTTCGTGCCCCAGCACCTGGCTGTCTATCCCTACCTGAGCGTCCGCGAGAACCTCGAAGTTTTCGGGCGCATGATGGGTGTGTCCCGCGCGACTTTGCATGAGCGCGTCGATGAAGCCATCCGTTGGGCAGGTTTGGCAGATCGGTCGGACGCGCACTGCGAAACTCTATCGGGCGGTATGCGGCGACGCTTGAACATCGTTGCGAGCCTGCTCCACCATCCCGATGTCGTGCTGTTGGACGAACCCACGGTGGGTGTCGACATGAGCGCGCGCGAGCGGGTGCACGAACTGCTGCGCCGTCTGCGCGCCAACGGCCTGGCGATGTTGCTGACGACGCACGATCTGAGCCAGGCTGAAGCGCTGGCCGATCGCGTTGCCGTAATGCTTGACGGACGCATTTGTCTGCAGGGATCGCCGTCGGAGCTGATTCATCGGGAATTCGATACGCGCCAGGAATTGAAAATCGTGCTGCGGGATGTGCCGGACGACAGCGGCGTATCGTTGCTGCAGGAACTCGAGCTGAAACCGGCCCATGGTTCGATTACCTGGAGCGGGCCCGTTTCCAGCGATCTCGCACATGTCGGGGAACTGACGTCGCGTCTGCAGCAGGCAGGACTTCGAACTGCCGAGGTGCGCGTCCGCGAGGCCTGCCTCGAGGGTGTGCTGTTGCGGGCAACTGGCGAGGAGCTGCGGCTGTGACGAGTGCCGAATGAGTATCGCGATTTTCAGAGCCATGCTGCTGGGACTGCTGCGCGATCGCGGCGCCTTGTTGATGAGTTTCGTGTTGCCTGCAGTGTTTTTCGTCATCATGGCCGAGATCTTTACGGCCACGACCGGCGACAGCCTCAATCTGAATGTCGCGGTTCTCGATGAAGTCCGCGACGAGACTTCGGCGCGACTGTTGAGCGCGCTCGACGATTCAGCCAACCTGCGCGTGACGCGCCTCGACAACGCCGGCGACGCGGACCGGGAAATGCTCAGGAAAATGGTTCGCAACGGCGTCGCAGACGTGGGTCTGTTGCTGCCGGCGGACGCCGATCCACTGGACTCCCCCGGCGGGTTTGGGCCAGAGCCCATAGTCATTGTCAGCGACCCGGCCAAAGCCGTTGCAGTGCCGATGCTCACGGGCCAGATCCGCCAGGCCTATTTCGGCGGGCTGCCGGATGTCGCGATGGGTAGTGTCGTCGAGGAGCTGGAGAACCAGTTCCTCAGCCTGACCGAGGAACAGCGTGCCGAAGTCGATGACGGCCTGACGGAAATGCGCGCCGACGCGGAGGCCGGTCGCAGCACCGGCTGGTCCTTCGAGGATATGCTCGCGTATGACGAAGTCGCGGGCGACGGTGGCGAGCTCAACCTCGTGGCGTATTCCGCCGGTGCCGTCGCCTTCATGTTCCTGCTGTTTGCGTCGGTCCATGGCGCCGTATCGCTGCTGGAAGAACAGGAGTCCGGCGTACTTGACCGCGTGCTGGCGGGTCCGGGCGGTATCGCCGTGCTGGTCAACGGCAAATTTCTGTACCTGGTGTTGCAGGGGGTCTTGCAGGTCGGCGTGATCTTCGTGGTCGCGTGGCTGGGCTATGGCCTGGATCTGCCGAGCCACGTGCTGCCCTGGTTCGTTGTCACCGTGGTTGCTTCCTGCACCGCTGCCGGTCTCGCCATGTTATTGGCGACAGCCTGTCGGACCCGGCGCCAGGCACAAACCATTGCAAATACGGCGATTCTCGTCGTGTCGGCGTTGGGCGGCAGCATGGTGCCACGGATATTCATGCCGGAAGCCCTGCAAAAAGTCGGCTGGCTAACGCCGAACACGTGGGCACTGGAAGCCTACAGTGGCATCTTCTGGCGACAGGACTCATTGATTGAGATAGCGGCGCCGGTCGGCGCGATGTTCGGCACGGCGTTGCTGGCCTGGTTGGCGGCCAATTGGATCGCGCAGGTGCGCGTGCACGGCTCGCGCGGGCAGGTTACGGCGGCGCATCCGCCGGAGAAAGTCATCCAGAAGGAAATCCGCGCCCGGTCTGCAGCCAACTAGACCGCCAACACGAGTCTATTACTGCGCGGTTGCCACCCGGGCGGCCGGCTGCTCATCCAGAGCCGCGGCCACGTCGGCTTCCAGTGGTGGAAACAGATCACGCTTGTACATCCCGGCGTGCCGGGCGATCAGTTCACCATGGTGGTCGAACAGCAAAATGTTGGGAACCTGGGTATCCAGTTCGAAGCGCTGGGCCCAACTGCGTTCCAGGTCGATACCGACACCGACATCGGCCGGCAGACGCTTGCGCAGCGTCGCGGCAACCTTCTCGTAAACAGCGTTCGCACCCGGGATATCGGCGATGCGGACGATTACCAACTCGGGGAACCGGTCCCGCAACGCGACTTCCCACGGCTTGATGCGCCGGAGGCGCTTGGCTGACACGACGATTGCGACCTGTACTTCACCGGCGGCCGTCGTCAAGCCCACCGGACGCGCGTATTGATCGTAGAGCGCCGCGGGCACTCCGGGATCGTCCGACGCCAGCGTGACCGGCGCCGCGAGACACAGCAGGAGTAGCAGCGCAATCCGTCGGTCGAGCAATGCCATCATCTCTAGTCCCATCAATGCAAGACTGGCAAAACGTGCTCGCCAATCATCTGCAGGCCATCCAGCGGGTCGTCGAACAAGCGCAGCGACAGCTCGGTCAAGCCACTGTCGGCGAACTGCCGAACGCGCTCGAGCTCCCGATCCAGGTCGCTCAGATCGCCCGCGGACGACAAGCCCGCGATGAGGCGATTCACCAGCTCGTCAGGCACTCCGTCAATCTGCCCGCTGCGTGTCCAGAAAGCCTTGAAAAAGTTGTCCCAGTTGTCAACGATGAGTTTCACTTCTTCGTCATCCTGGCAAAATGGGCGCAGCTCATGCGCGTGTTTCGCGGCCACGGCACCGCGCCAGATCAGTTCCCGGCGCGCCTCGTACATCGACACCTCCCGGTCCCGTTTGACATGCCAGGCCCAGAAATTGCCGACCCGAAAGCCGTCCGCCGGTTCCGCGCGACGCGCCAGGCCACGCCTGACGTTGTCCATCGCCGCCGGCAGCATGTCGACCGTGAAGTCGCTCACCTGGATGGCATCGGCGTGCGCGGCGCCCATACGAATCATTTGCGGTCCGCTGCAGCACCCATAAATGACCGGGCCGGCGGCCTTCGCCCAGTCCATCTGGAAGGGTCGCGTCACCTGGAATACCTGCCCCTCGTACGGCCAGGACAGTTTTCCGGAGCGAGCCTGCTTCAGGATGTCGATACACTCGCGCACGCCCCGTACGCGACGCTCCGGATAGCGCGCGCCGCTAACCGGGTCCGCGGCCGGCCAAAGTGGCGCATTGGGTGAAATTTTCCAGCCGAGTGCGCCCAGCACGCCGCCCCCGCCGGATATCGCGACCATGCCGCGACCATTCGACGCCTCGTTCAGCGTCAGGGCGGAGTTGGCCATCTTCAACGGATGCAGTTCCCAGGGACTGATCGCGAGCGCGCCGAGCATGATCCGGGACGTTGCTGCCGCTGCCGGCATCAGCGTCATGAACGCATCCCAGTTTTGATGGTAATTGGATGACCACAGCGCCCGGATACCGAGTTGTTCGGCGACCACCGCCAGTTCGGCAACCTGCGCCGGCGGCACATCGCACTCGAGGATGATGTCTACGTCCACGGCAACCCCGCGGCTTTGGGTAGCCGCGCATTATAGACGCTGCCTGGCTGCCGGGTTTGACCCGGTCGGCGCAGTTCGCCGACCATTCGCTCCAGCAGGAACCTGCCGTTTGCGGAACAATCAACAACAGGAGCATCCAATGAAACTCTATGGCGCCCTTGCTTCCCCCTACGTGACCCGCGTTCTTATGCTCGCCCGGCTCAAGGGGATCGAGCTCGAGCTGGCTGGCATCCCCGGCGATTCACCGGCGTCGGATGAGTATCGCGCGATCAACCCGATCGGCAAGATCCCGAGTCTCGATGTCGACGGCCAGTGCATCGCCGAATCCGAAGTAATCTGTGAATACCTGGAAGATCTTGGTGAGGGCCGGCCGGGTCTTCCCGGCGCACCGCTCGAGCGGGCGACCTCGCGACTGATATCGCGGATCGTAGACCTGTACATCGCGCCGCACACGAGTACGTTTTTCCGCCAGCTCAATCCAGCCAATCGGGACCAGGCGATCGTCGACGAGACGGCCACGGCGCTGCAGAAAGGATTTGGTTACCTGAAGCATTTCATGGGATCAGGCCCGTTCTGTGTCGCCGGTGGACCCACGCTCGGCGATTGTTCGGCTGCGCCTTACATGATGTTGCTGAAAAAAGTCGTCTTCGCGAACTTCGATGAGGTATCCGATCCGACCGCGAACGGTGGTCGCCTCGCGACGTGGTGGCAGGCAATTCAGGGACACGAGATCTGCAGCATGACCGTCGATGAATATGGCGCCGCCGTCGATGGTTTCATGAAATATATGGCGCCGCGCGTGACGGGTCAGTAGGTCCGCTGCGACTGGTACCAGTCGACGCCGTTGGCATCGCGCTTCACCGTCACTTCGTTTTCCGCCTGCAGGTAGCGTAAATGGGCGACCGATTCGCCGATTGCCATGATCAGGTTCCCGCTCGTGACCGCGCCGCGAAACAGCGCCTCGAACACGTCGACCACCCGTTTCGGTTCCGCACACAGCCCGCGCAATCGCTGCAAGCCGGACTCGTGTTCCTCGATCAACGCTGCCAGGCGAGGTTTCAGGCCATGAAAGGGTCGGCCATGCGCGGGCAGGACCAGTACGCTGTCCGGAATCTGCACGGGCAGGCGGCGACAGGACTCCAGCCAATCCGCGAGCGGGTTGGCGTGCGGTTCGGTCGGCCACACCCCGATGTTCGGTGAAATCGTGGGTAGTACCTGGTCGCCTGCGATCAGCAGGCCGAGCGACTCGCAATAGAGGCAGGCGTGCTCCGGTGAATGGCCGCGACCGATGACGACGCGCCAGCGGTTGGCGCCGATCTGGAGTTCCTCGTCTTGCTGCAAACGGCGGTAGCTCAGGGGCAGGTCCGACACGACCTGGGCGTATTGGCCGTAATGGCTGGCGTAGCGTTCCAGCTGCTCGGCCGTCATGCCGGCAGCCTGGAAAAACTGCCGGGCCGATTCTGGCGGCGGCGGCCGGTCGCTGGCGAGAACGCGCGCCAACAGGTATTCCTCGCGCGTCATCCATAGCTCCGCCCCGAGTCTTTCGCACAACCAGCCCGCCAGGCCGGCGTGATCCGGATGCAGATGCGTCACGATAATCCGGCGCACCGGCTTGCCGCCGATGTCTCGCTGCAACACCTGCTCCCAGATTTCCTGCGTCTTGCGGGACCGGATGCCCGTGTCGACGAGCGTCCAGCCGTCTCCATCGGCAAGCAGCCACAAATTGATGTGGTTTAACACGAACGGCAACGGCATGCGCAGCCAGTGGACACCGGGCGCCACTTCGAGTGTCGCACCGTCGGCCGGCTTCGTTCGATCGAGCGGGTAGGAGATGTGGTTGCCGGGAGCGAGCATTGGCAGAGCATAGTCGCTTCGTGCCCGGGGCGCGAAGCTCAATACGTGGGGGTTACCGGCGGCGGCAATCGCACGGTAGTCTGGCTTGTTGCGAGCTTATTGCGCGGACTAAAGCGGCGCCGGCACCGGCTCGGGGGCGTCTTCATCCTCGTCCGGTGTGGTGACGAGCGGCATCCACTCCGGTCGCACACCGAGTGTGTCGGCGCCTTCGAGCTTGTCGAAGCACGTCGCGCACAGACCGGTGTCGTACACCATCAGGACCTGTTCCCACGCCGGTGTCGTGCCGCAGGCTTCGCAGTCACCAAGGTAAGGTTCGATCACGCTGCTCTCGAGCCGCCCGCGATCCTCGGTGGAAAGCGCATCGATGCCTTGGTCGAGGGCCGCGCGCGCGACCTCGTCCTCGGCCGGCGACAGGCTCGAGTCCTCCACCAGTTGACTGATGAAGGCCATCAGGCCAGGGTCGTTCGTGTTCCCCAGATCGAATGCCATCCCGCGTCTCCCCACGACGTGCTTGCCTTGGTGATATCGGCAGCGTTGGCCATAACTTGAGACTGGCAATCACGGACTGGTCGCCCGATAGAATGCGCGGGTCACCAGCAACACGAGTGGGCCAATGATTTCGGCGGCAGCGGAGCGCAACAAGGGACCGATTCTCGACGTCATCAAGGAGGTGCTCGCGAGTCGGCAACGGGTCCTGGAAATCGGCTCCGGCACCGGTCAGCATGCGGTGCATTTTGCCGCGGCCATGCCATGGCTGACCTGGCAGGCAACGGACCGGCGCGACTACCTGGCAATGCTGGCCGCATGCATTGAATCGGCCGCGCTGGACAATTGTCTTCCGCCGGTGGAGCTCGATGTAAAGCAGCGGCCGTGGTCCATTCAGGCCGTGGACGCGGTATTCAGCGCCAACACGCTGCACATCATGTCCTGGCGCGAAGTGAGAGAGTTTTTCTCTGGAACCGGTGAAGTGCTGGAGGCGGGTGGCTGCCTGTGCGTCTACGGGCCGTTTCGTTACGGTGGCGAGTTCACCACGCCCAGCAATGCAGCCTTCAACCGCTCCCTGCAGTTGCAGGATCCGGAAAGTGGCATTCGCGATTTCGAGGCTGTCAATGAACTGGCTGGCTTGCAGGGACTGTCCATCCTCGCCGATCACCCGATGCCGGCCAATAACCAGCTGCTTGTCTGGGTGCGTGAGTGATGTGCCTCACGACTCACCACTCACCACTGACCGGCGTCTCGATCAGCTCCAGCCATTCACCGGCGGGACCGGAAATCACAGCGGCGCGGCGCCCGCCATAGGGCGCTGCCTCGATACGCGTCGGCGGCGTGCGCAGGTCCAGGCGCGTTGCGTCCAGGTTTGCAACGGTGAAGCTGACCAGTGCCATGCCGGGCGGTGGCAGACCCGCTGTGATGGGCCGCGATGGCAGGCTGGCCGGACACTCGTCGAGTTCGATCAGGAATTTGCGCCCGGGGATCGGTGCAATCGCGGTTGGGAAAATGGTATCCGGCGGCAGGCTGGCGGCATGCGCGAGAATCCCGTTGATGAATGAGATCGGCTCCATCACGCGCATGCCGAGTTGCTCGCCGTAAAAGGTGCTCATGCGGGCCATGGAAGTGCCCGCGATGGTCACGATAAATGGTCGGTCAACGAAGGCGCGTGCCTGCTTCATGCCATAGCGACTGCCGCCGGGCAGAATTCGCGTGAAATAAAGCAGCTCCCCGTTCGGGCCGGTCATTTGCATGGCGCGCGGCGCCTTCGGGCCGGGAAACAGGTCCCCGGGACCGGCCAGCCGACGAAACGGCGTGCCGACGAGTTTGTCGGCCAGCGCATCGGGATCCTCGACCAGCAACTCGGCAGCGGTCCAGCCGCTGGTCAGCGGTCGGTCGAAGCCGTAACGCTCGCCGGTTTCGACAAAGCGCATGAAGACCGGTTCGCCGCTCGCCGGCTGGAGCAACGCGCTCGGGCAACTGGCTGCCGCCGGTGTGTTCCAGGCGCTCGCCGCTCCCGCGTCGAGTTCTTCGCGAGCGATGACATGGAAATCCAGATATCGGGACCAGCCATCGATCGCGGCGCCAAGGTCATCCACACACCAGGTGACCATCTCGAGACCCCTGAGAATGCGTGCAATCACTCTCGTTCAGTCGTAGGTCACTCGAGCCACTGCAGCGGCTCTTCCTGCATGGCTGCGACCTGCTCGCGCAGACTCAGGATGTGTTCGTCCCAGTAGCGATTCGAGTTGAACCACGGAAACGCAATGCGGAACGCTGGATCGGTCCAGCGGCGGGCCAGCCAGGCCGCGTAGTGCAGGATGCGTAACGTCCGCAGGGCCTCTACCAGGTGCAATTGCCGCGCGTCAAAGCGGGCGAACTCGGTGTAACCGCGCAGCAATTCCTCGAGTTGTGGCGTTTGTTCCGATCGGGGTCCCGACAGGAACATCCACAGGTCCTGCACGACCGGTCCCATGCGGGCATCGTCCAGGTCGACGATGTGCACGCGATCGTCACGGACGAGCACGTTGCCAGGATGAAAGTCGCCGTGAAGGCGGATGTGCCGCGGATGGTCAGCACGTTCATAGCAGGCCTGGATGCCGGCAAACAAATCGTCGCAGGTACTCGCATATGCGGGCTGCAGTTCCGCCGGAATGAACCCGGCTTCAAGCAGGTACCGGCTCGACGCGTTGCCGAAACTGGCCAGATCGATGTGAGGACGTGCGTCGAAATCCCCGGTCGCGCCGCGCAGATGAATGCGCGCGACCAGGCGGCCGAGTTGTCGCAATAGCTGCATGTCGTCGAGTTCTGGTGCGCGTCCGCCGTGGCACGGATAGACGGCGAAGCGGAACTCGCCGCGATGCTGGAGCGTCTGACCAGCGACGCGCAGGGCATCTACCACGGGTACACCGTCGGCGGCGAGTTCTGCGGCGAACTCATGCTCCTCGAGAATCGCCGCATCCGTCCACCGGCCCGGCCGGTAGAACTTCACGACCAGCGGGGCTGCGTCTTCGAGGCCGACGCGGTAGACGCGGTTTTCGTAGCTGTTCAGCGCCAGGAGCCGGCCGTCGGGGCGAAACCCGAGGCTCTCCACTGCGCCCAGAATGTCTTCAGGTTGGAGGTCCTGGTAGGCGAGGCTCGAATCAGCGGGCATGGACGCAACTCCGGGCGGGCGCGGAGTGTAACACTGGCAAGACGCCTCGGGTCCCGGTACGCATGGGATCGCCCGTGCTGTTACCCTTATGGATTGGAATCCAACAGGAGCGGGCGCATGGCCGCCGACAAGGGCGAAATCGAAATCAGAATGGAAAAGGATGGCCTCTACAAGGAAGAGGTCTTTACGGATCGTCGGGTCGGGACGATTCAACGCCTGACTCCCGTGGATCATAACGGCGACACCGACGCCAGCCGCGGCGTGGTTTTTGTTGGCCAGACGCAGCTGATGACGCGCGCCGGCCCATTGCCGCTGACATTTGAAATCCCGGCCGCCTCGCTCGGTGACGCGGCCGACAAGTTCGGGGACAGCGCGAGTATCGCTGTCGAGGAAGCGATGCAAAGGCTGGAGGAATTACGGCGCGAGGCTGCTTCGTCGATAATCGTTCCTGGCGCCGACGTCCCCGGTGGCGCGGTGCCGCCAGGCGGCGGCCAGATCAAAATGCCCTGATTCTCCCAGGTGAACCCAGATCTGATTCTCGTCGGCGGCGGGCTGGCAAACAGCCTGATCGCTTTTCGTTTGCACGCGCTGCAACCACAGACGCGTATCCTCGTGATCGAGCGGGACGAGGTGCTCGGAGGCAATCACACCTGGTCGTTTCACGGTTCCGATGTGAGTTCCGGTCAGCTGAGCTGGCTGCAGCCGCTCATCAGCTATAGCTGGCCGCATTACGATATTCTGTTTCCGTCCCGCCAGCGTCGTCTGCACGGCAGCTATCACAGCATCTTCTCCGAGCAGTTCGACCGGATGATTCGCGGTCGCATTGGCGACAGTGTCATTTTGAATGCCGAAGTCGCCGAGCTGGGCGCCGACGGCGTGACTCTGACGGACGGACGTTCATTCAGTGCTGCTGCCGTGATTGACGGGCGCGGCGATCCTGGCAGCAAGGCTCTGGATATCCGGTTTCAGAAGTTCGTCGGCCAGGTCGTGCAGTTGTCCGCGCCGGTCGACCTGACTGGACCGTTGCTGATGGACGCGACCATCGAACAGGCCGACGGGTTTCGTTTCATGTACACATTGCCGCTGGGGCGTGACCGCTTCTTGATCGAAGACACGCGATACAGTGATACCCCGGCGCTGGAACGGGACGCGATGCGCGCGTCGATTGTCGAGTACGCCGCAGCCAGGGATTGGCGAATCGCCGCGGTCGAGCGCGAGGAAGAGGGCGCACTGCCCGTCGTTCTCGGCGGCGACCTGACGGCCTTTCTCGCCCATCGGCCAGAGGTGCCAAGATCAGGCATCCGGGCCGGACTTTTCCATTACACGACCGGCTATTCATTACCGGAAGCCGTGCGCCTGGCCGACGACATAGCGAAGATGGATCGACTGGCCAGCGCTGAGCTCGCGGCGAAAATTCGCGCGCGCAGTTTCACGCTGTGGCGCCGGGGACTGTATTTCCGTTTGCTCAACCGGATGCTGTTTCTCGCCGGGCCACCCGAAGAACGATACCGGGTGCTGGAGCATTTCTATCGGCTGCCCGAAGACCTGGTCGGACGGTTCTATGCCGGGGCGCTGACCTGGCGAGACCGCGTGCGGATTCTGTCGGGCAAGCCGCCGGTGCCGGTCGGCCGGGCGATCGGCAGCCTGTTTACCTCCCGACAGGAGAGCGTGCAATGACGAACTCAGCGAGACTCCCGGTTGCGGTGATTGGCGCCGGTTTTGGTGGTCTTGCGGCCGCGATTCGCCTGCAGGCGTCCGGTGTGCCGACGCTCGTGCTCGAAAAGCGCGACAGACCCGGCGGTCGTGCCTATGTGTTCGAGGACGAGGGTTTCACTTTCGATGCAGGCCCCACCGTGATTACGGCACCCGAGTGCATCGAGGAACTGTTCCAGCTCGCGCAGCGGCCGATGGCCGATTACCTGGAATTCGTCCAGCTCGATCCAATGTACCGGCTGAGCTGGGAAGACGGTTATACACTCGACTACACTGCCGATCTCGAGCGTATGAACGCACAAATCGCCGCGCACAGCCCGGCCGACGTCGATGGCTACAGGCGATTTCTGGAGTATTCCGAGGCGGTCTTCCAGGAAGGCTACGTCAAGCTCGCCGCGGTTCCGTTTCTCGATATGTGGAGCATGGTTCGCGCCGGGCCGCAGTTGGCGCGCCTGCAGAGCTGGCGCTCCGTGTACAGCATCGTTGCCAAGTACATCAAGGACCCCCAATTGCGGCAGGCTTTCAGCTACCACACGCTGCTGGTCGGCGGAAACCCGTTCACCTCATCGTCGATTTACGCGCTGATTCACGCGCTGGAACGTCGTTGGGGCGTGCTGTTTCCGCGTGGCGGCACTGGCGCGCTGGTGCAGGCGCTGGCGAGACTGTACCGGGACCTGGGTGGTGACTTGCGCGTCGACTGCCCGGTAGATCGCATCGACACCAACTCAGGCCGTGTCAGCGGCGTTTGCCTGGAGTCCGGCGAACGGATTCCCGTGAGTGGCATTGTCAGCAATGCCGACGTGGTACACACCTATGAAAAGCTCTTGCGCGACGAGAGCCTGCTGGACCGCAAGCGCCGCTCGCTGGCGCGGAAGCGTTATTCCATGTCCCTGTTCGTGGTGTATTTCGGTTTGCGTCGCCAGCATCCCCAATTGGCGCATCACACAGTGCTCTTCGGCCCGCGTTACAAGGAGCTGCTGGACGATATTTTCGAGCGGGGCGTGCTGGCTGATGACTTCTCCCTGTACTTGCACGCGCCGTCGGTGACCGATCCCAACCTGGCGCCGCCCGGTTGCAGTGCGTATTACGTGTTGGCGCCAGTGCCGAACTTCGCGAATGGGCAGATTGACTGGTCGACTGAGGCGCCGCGTTTCCGGGACCGGATCCTCGAATACGTTGAAAAGCGCTGCATCCCCGGACTGCGGGAGGACCTGGTGACGAGCCGCATGTTCACGCCACAGGATTTCGTGACCGAGCTCAATGCCCATCAGGGCTCGGCCTTCTCGCTGCAGCCGACCCTGACGCAGAGTGCCTACTTTCGCGTCCACAACCGGGATGCGAGAATAGGGGGGCTGTATTTCGTGGGGGCGGGGACCCACCCGGGGGCCGGAGTGCCTGGCGTCGTGAATTCGGCCAAGGCCACTGCGGGGCTGGTATTGCAGGACCAGGGGGCAGCTTGAGCTGGACAATGTAGTCGACACAAGCCGCGAAACCATTCGCAGGGGTTCGAAGAGTTTCGCCGCGGCCGCAAAACTATTCGACTCCGAGACCCGGCGGCACGTGTACATGCTGTACGCATGGTGTCGCTATTGCGATGACCGGATCGACGGTCAGGAAATGGGCTTCGGGCGCGAGAACATTGGCCCGGCGGAGGCCCGGGCGCGACTCAATGAACTCCGCCAGCAGACTTCAGCAGCGTTGCGCGGGGAACCGGTCGAGCATTCGGCATTTCAGGGCCTGCAGCGCGTCGCCCGGCGCTACCGGATTCCGGAGCGCTATCCGATGGAACTCATCGATGGTTTCGCGATGGACGTCGAGGGCCGGCGATACCAGAGCCTCGAAGATACCCTTGTCTATTGTTATCACGTTGCGGGTGTCGTCGGCGTGATGATGGCCTACGTCATGGGCGTGCAGGAACCGGCCGTGCTGGGCCGCGCCGCGGACCTCGGCATCGCCTTTCAATTGACGAATATTTCCCGCGATGTGATGGACGACGCCGGGAACGGCCGTGTCTACCTGCCGCTGGACTGGCTGGCGGCAGCCAATGTGCCGGCGGCCGAGGTCGATTATCCGAAACATCGGCAGACAGTGTATGACGTCGTCGAGCGTTTGCTGGATGTCGCGGATCGCTACTACCGGTCGGCAAACGAGGGCGTGCGCGCGCTGGGTTTCCGGGCAGGCTGGGCAGTCAGCACGGCCAGCGGGGTCTACGGAGATATCGGCGCGGTAGTGCGCGAACGGGGCGCCGCGGCCTGGGATCAGCGCGCTTTCGTGTCCACGCCGCGCAAGATGAAATGGGTTATGAGAGGCGCGGGCCGGGCGTTGACTGCCGTCAGTCTGGACCGGCGCCGCGAGGCACCGCCAAGGTCTCCGGATCTGTGGATGAAACCTGATCTTTGCTGAGTTCCAGCAGCCGCCGGCGTTCCGCATCCAGTTCCGCGACCGGCCGCGTATACAGAAAGCCGAACGAAACGGCACCTGCCTTGGTCGTGGTGGCGTGATGCACGTAGTGTGCCTGGATAATTCGCCGCATGTAGGCGTTCTTGCCGTGATACCGGAACGGCAGCCGCCGGTGGACGATGCCATCATGAAAGGCGAAATAGCAGAACCCGTAGGCCGTCATGCCCAGGCCGATCGGCAGGTACCACGGGTTTACGTTCACACCAAGCCAGATAAACAGAATTGACGGCAGGGCGAAATAGAACGCAAACAGATCGTTCTTTTCGAAGATTCCCTCGCGCGGGCTGTGATGCGATTTGTGCAGCGACCACAGAAAACCGTGCATCACGTACTTGTGGGTGTAGAAGGCAACGGCCTCCATGCCAACGAAGGCCAGCAGAAACACCAGGAATTTGAGTAGCAACTCCATCATGTGCTCATGATACCGCGTCGCGCGGCCCGCTACCCGCCGGGCTTGCCCGACTCCAGCGCTGCCGCCGCCGTCGCTGGACGCAGAAACTCGTATTCCATCTCTAGCCGATCCGTGCCCATTACGCGATCCCAGAAGCGGAAGTACAACGCGTAATTACACGTATAACGCTGGTGGTGCAGGTTGTGATGCGCCGCGGAAATCCAGTTGCGACCGATCACGCCCTTCAGCAGTCGGTCGGGTAACAGCTCGAAACCCGAATGATTGGTCACACTGACAATAGTCATCAGCACCAGGATAAACAGGATCCCGCTAACGTGGATCGGGATAATAAATGCCAGGACCGGCAGGATCGCCGCACCCAGAATCGACTCGGTTGGATGGAACGAGAAGCCGGCCCACGGGGTCGGTTGCCTGGATTCATGATGCACCTTATGCATGATCGGAAAAATCTTCGGGTGGTGCATCATCCGATGAGTCCAGTAGAAGTAGGTGTCGTGGATGAACAGGTACACGGGCACGCTGGCGAAATACCAGACCCAGCCGTACTCGCTGATGTCCATGTAGATGGCAGTGCCGCCGACTTTCCAGGCTTCGAGCACCAGCGCGCCCGGCACCGCATAGATGGCCGATGCGATCACGGACCATTTGATTTCGCTGCGGATCAGCTGCGGCGGCGGCGTGATGTCGGTGAGCTTGCGCGCGCGAAGCAGGTTACCCGGTCGCTTCCACAGCGCCCAATAGAAGAACCCTGCGATAGCCAGGTAGCGCAACGTGATAAACACGAACAGCGCAACGGTGGTCAGCAGATAGGTGGTCCAATCCATGGTGGCGACAATACGGGCGAGGGCGGTCAGCGGCGCGAAATAATGTCATCATAGACGGCTTATGGGTAGTACGTCGATCGCGGTTTCACAGTCCGAAAGCAGCCGGCCGGGGCTCCAGAGCGGGGCGGAGCTGGCCATCATCGTGCCCACGTTCAACGAAGCGGCCAACGTCGGGCAGCTGGTCGACCGGCTCGAATCCTGTCTTGCCGGTATCGAGTGGGAATTGATCGTTGTCGACGACGATTCACCCGACGGGACGTCCGCACGCGTGCGGGAGCTGGCGCGCGACAATCCAAGGCTGCGTTGCCTGCAGCGAATCGGTCGTCGCGGCCTGTCGTCGGCCTGCATCGAAGGCATGCTGGCCACCGCGGCGCCCTACCTTGCGGTGATGGACGGTGATCTGCAGCATGACGAAGCCCTGCTGCCCCGGATGCTCGACGTGTTGCAAGGCGGGCAGACGGATATCGTCGTCGGCAGTCGTTACGTGGAAGGCGGTGGCGACGCGGGCCTCAACGCAGCTCGCGCCGGGATGAGCCAGTTTGCGACGCGCGTGAGTCGGCCGCTGATACCGGCGGATTTGCAGGACCCGATGAGCGGCTTTTTCATGCTGCGTCGGGAAATCTTCGATGCAACGGTGCGGGATCTGTCGGGCATTGGCTTCAAGATCCTGCTGGATATCTTTGCGACGTCGCGGGAGCAATTGCGCTTTCAGGAGTTGCCCTACGAGTTTCGCAGTCGCGAGGCGGGTGAAAGCAAGCTCGATACGCAAGCGCTCTGGGATTACGGCATGCTGTTGCTCGACAAGATGTTCGGGCGCTGGATACCGGCGCGCTTCGTTTCCTTCATGCTGGTCGGTGGTGTCGGCGTATTCGTGCACATGGCCGTGTTGAGCCTGTCGTTGCAGGTGATTGGAAACACTTTCCTCTTCAGTCAAGCGGCCGCAACACTGGTCGCAATGACGACGAATTTCATCATGAATAACCTGATCACGTACCGTGACCTCAGGTTGCGCGGCTGGGGACTGCTGCGCGGCTGGCTGTCCTTCG
The DNA here is from genome assembly GCA_030066665.1 of Gammaproteobacteria bacterium. Lineage (GTDB taxonomy): Bacteria > Pseudomonadota > Gammaproteobacteria > Steroidobacterales > J054. The sequence continues at coordinate 2,105 of JASJBD010000046.1, read as the reverse complement.
TGCTCGCGTGCAGTATCGGCGCGATAGCAAATGTCGGCGTTGCGCAATATCTCTTCGAGCAACAGACCGCCTGGGCGCTCGCGGGACTGGCCGGCATCCTGGTCGGCGCGGTCTGGAACTATGTCATAACGCTGGTCTACACCTGGCGGGGTGCGGCGCGCTGATGCAGCCGGGCGCGGCGCCGATCGGGCGCAATTCGACTCCGCTGTTTGCTTTTATCGTTCTGACCAAGCTCGCGATTCTTGCCCTGTCCGGCGAGCGCTACGGTTATATGTCGGACGAGCTGTATTTTCTGGATGCGCCGAATCACACGCTCGGCGGCCTGGTCGATTCACCGCCGATGATCGTCTGGCTTGCAGCCACCCTGAAGTTCCTGGGACTGGATTCGATCCTGGCAATCCGGACGGTCGCGGCCGCGTTAGGTATGGCTGTTACGCTGGTCGCTGTGGATCTTTGCCGGCTGCTCGGTGGCGGCCTGTTCGCCCGGTGGTTGACCGCGCTGGTATTGCTGTTCGCGCCGGGATTCCTGGCCGTGCAGTCGATTCTGACCATGAACGGTCTCGACCAGCTCTGGTGGTTGGGAGCGTTCTGGCTGACCGTCCGTTACGCGCAATCCGGCTCGACCAGTCAAGCACTGTTACTCGGCGCCTGCCTGGGACTGGGCATCCTGTCGAAGCTCTCGATACTGGCCCTGTGCGCGGCGCTGCCGATCGCGTTCCTGCTCTGGCAACCGGTCGCGTTGCGCCGGGCCGCAACGTGGTACGCAGTCGCCGTTGCGTTGTTGTTTGCGACCCCGTTCGTCGTGTGGCAATTCATCACCGGTTGGCCGTTTCTCGACTTCGTGGCTGCGTACAACAGCACGCCGCCAAAAGCCATGGTGCTCCAGAACCCGGTGCTCGGCATGTTAGTGACCATGAATCCGGGGTATGCGCTGATCTGGGGCGTTGGGGCGATTGCCTGCCTGGTCACGGGACCACGCGAGCTGCGCCTGCTCGGTACGGCTGCATGGTTATGCCTGGCCGTTTTCGTGCTGGCCGGTGTGAAATTCTATTTCGCGGTGCCGGTGTTCGGTTTCTTCACTGTGGCTGGCGCACTGTTCTGGGAAGACCTGACCCGCACGCGCTGGCGTGTCGCCGCCCGAGCCGGCCTGCTCGTCCTGGGCCTGTCGGGCGTGATCAACGTGCCCGCCGCGGCGCCCGTGCTGCCGTCCGAGCGCCTGCAGCAGCTGGCCGATATGCTGCGCGACGGAGAGCAGGGGTTTCCCGGTGAAGAGCCAGCCGAGCTCGAGCGCTACTTTCCGCATTTCGCCGAGATGCATGCCTGGCCCGAACTGGTCGCTTTGACTGCGGCCGCGTGGCAGGACCTGTCTCCGGCGCAGCGCGCGGACGCCATTCTCGTTGGTTCCTATTACGGGCACTCCGCCGCGCTGAATCTGCTCGACGATGCAGATCAGTTGCCCCGGGCCCATGGGCGGCACATGAGCTATCACCTGTGGTCCGATGGCCTCGCGTACACGCGCGGGTTGTTCGTCGGGTTTGACGCGGCGGAGCTGGAGCCGCTGTTCAGCACGGTCGAGAAGCGCGGCGAACTTCGGTGCGAGCGCTGCATGGACCGCGAAAATGGACTGGAACTCTTTTACGTCGACGGTCCGCGTTTGCCCGCGACCGAAATCCACGCCCGCTTGAGGCGCTACGACTTCTTCTGATCGACTGGCTTCTGATCAACTGGCTTCTGGCCGGCTGGCTGGAAGGGGCAGCTGTCCTCCTTCTCTACCAGGTCAAAGACGAACAGGAACTTGGCCATGCCGCACAGCACGGCCATGATCATGCCGAGCTCGATCAACTCCGCATCACTGAAGTGTTGGCGCAGGCGCTCGTACAAGCCCGGCGTCAGTTGACCGAGCGGTTTCGTCAGCGACATTTCATCCGCCAGTGCCAGCGCCGCGCGCTCGGCCGGCGTGAACGGGCCGTGTTCGTAATCGGGCAGTGCATCCAGTTCCGCTTCGGTCAACTGACGCCGGGCTTGTACGAGCGCCTGCGCCAACACTTCAGTGATGCGGAGTTGATCGAGCTCGGCATGATCATGGCCGTGCTGTGCGGCATGGC
>JASJBD010000163.1 GCA_030066665.1 Gammaproteobacteria bacterium | reverse complement strand
CTGTTCCAGATCATTCGGAACCTGCAAATCCAGGGCGGGGTCAACTGGAACGATAACCGTACCCAGTTGATTCTCGGCTTGCGTTACAACTTCCCTCAAGCGAGGCTGTTTTAAGGCTTGAGCTAATGCGTGTCTGACGCGGCATCCAGCGGGATCTTTGTCATCGAGGGCGCACCGGCCGGCGCGCCCATCCCCGTCTCTCGCGAAACCGTAACCGCATTCGTTGGGCCAACACCGCGTGGTCCGGCCGACATCCCCATCGCGGTTCGCAGCGTGGCGGAGTATCAGCGCCGTTTCGGGTGCCCGGACGCGCCCAGCCGCATGGAAGGCTACTTGCAGCAGTTCTTCGCGAACGGCGGCACGATGGCCGTCGTGGTGCGCGTTTGTCGGTCGCAGCAGCGTGCCCGCATTCATCTACCAGGTTCCAAAGGCACGATCAGCCTCGAGGCAGTCTGCCCGGGCGCATTTGAATTTCTGCGGGCGTCGGTCGATTACGACAACATCGATCCCGAACAGAGCAATCATTTCAACCTGGTCGTACAACGTCTGGCATCGACCACCCGGCCTGTCGTCGTGGAGCAGGAAATCTACCAGGCGGTCTCGGCCGAACCCGACGCGGCGGATTATGTTGGCGATGCCTTGCTGGAGTCCTCGCTGGTTCGTTTGCTTGGCACCTGCACCGGCCGACCCGCACGCACTCTCGGCGCGGGCGTGGCCGCTGATGCCGACTACGTCTACTCGGACGACTTGCTGGGCCCCGGAAATGCGCCCACGGACTATGACCTGGTGGGCTCGGCTAGCGAAGGCACCGGCCTGTTCGCGCTCGAGCAGGTGCCCTGCATCGATCTGCTTTGCCTGTTGCCGCTGTCGGCCGGCCAGACAGTCGGCCCGGTGGCTCTTTTCGCCGCGGAGCGGTATTGCCAGCGTCGCCAGGCGCTATTGCTGGTCGACCCGCCGCCCGGCTGGCAGACCGTGCATGATGTCGCCACCGATCGGCAGCAGCTGGGCTTCGACAGCCCGAATGTCGTGACCTATTTTCCACGGGCACGGGACGGCAACCTGTTGGGCGCCATGGCCGGCGCACTGGTCACCGATGATCGCGAGCAGGGACTGTGGCGCTCCGCTGCGCGGAGCTTGAGATTGCTGACGCCCAGTCAGCTCGAACCGCGCCTGAATGAAGCAGACATCGCCGTACTGGCGCGTTTCGGGGTGAACGCGGTTGCGCGTGATGCCCGAGGCAATGTCCGTTTACACGGTCTGGTGACACGCGGCCGTCGCAGCGGCTTGTCGGCCGAATGGTCGAGCCTGCGTTTGCGGCGCACCGCATTGTTCATTTTGGGCGGCATTGCGCGCGGCAGTCGTTGGGCGGTGTTTCGGGCAGACGACGAGTACGCGCGGGCCGAGTTGCGGCAGCAACTGGTCAAATTTATGGAAGCGCTGTATCGCGACGGCGCGCTGAGCGGAGAGCACGGATTTCAATCCTGGTATCTGCGGGGTCCGGTCCGGGATGGTGATGGTTTGAGCATTGAGCTGGGCCTCGCCTTGCGTCGCCCCGGGGAATTCCTGTCTTTCCGGATTTGTCATTACCATGGTGACTGCGAAATCCGCGAGCTAGGCTGGCAGCCGGTGCTCGCCCAGGCGGTCTGACGGGGTCTTGCCGGTCTACTACTTCGCTTACGGTTCCAATATGCTGCCCGAGCGCCTGCGACGCCGGGTCCCGGGCGCGGCCCTGATCGGCCCGGCGCTGCTGCCCCATTTCAGGCTCGTCTTCCACAAGCGCAGCCGCGACGGCTCCGGCAAATGCGACATCCTGCCGGACAGCACTGCTGAAGTGTGGGGTGGTCTCTATGCCATGGCACTGCGGGATCGTCGGGCCCTCGATCGCGCGGAGGGGTTCGGATACCTGCGCCAGACCGTGCTGGTCCATAGCCTGGCATCAGCTGCCGTCCTCGAAGCCTTTGCCTATCGGGCGCGCCCCGGCGCGACAGATCCGGATCTGCAACCCTATGACTGGTACCACGGCCTGGTCGTGCGCGGCGCCGAATCCCTGCGCCTGCCGCCGGCCTACGTGCGAGGCTTGTGCGCGCGACCACGGTATCCTGACGCGAACCGGGCCCGCGCACGGCGCCACTGGGCCATTCTGCGAGCGGCCGACCGGCGCCGGCGACACCGGCAGGAGGGGTTTTACAAAATGCGGAAGCGTGAACGGCGTCACGCTGGAGGACGAGCCGCAAGACTATAAATAGACTCAACGCAGGAGGTTGCATGCCAGACAGCAGCATGACAAAGGACGCACTTCAAGCCGTTCCAAATCTGCAGGAGTACTTCCGTGACTCCCTCGACGCGGCCGCGGCTGCAAATCGTGTCGCGCTCGAAGACCAGACGATGCATTACGTCGTCAACTTGCTCACCCTGTTTTCCCGTTCCGAGGATTTCTACGAGGCTGGCCCCGACGGGCCGCAGTTGCGCCCGCTCGCGCTGATGCTGGCGGACGCGATGGATGCCAGCAGCGATGAGCAACGCAACTACTCGTTGCAGCGCATCGGCGATGTCGCGCTATTCGTCGCCGGCTTTTTTGCGGATGGCTTGCGCCGCGCGGTCGTCGACGTCGACTACTACGTCCATATGGGCGGCGGCGCCTACAACTCGCTGGCCGGTAGCATCCGTGGCACGTTGCGCGGCCGCGTACTCGGCGACGTGTTCTCGGAACTCTCGGCAAAATTCCCGGCGCTGGTAGATGTGCTGCAGGAGATGCGCGCTGCTGCGCGCGAGTGCGATGATCAGGACACGCTGCGGCTCTACGAGTTATGGACCAAAACCGGCAGCCCGCGCGCGGCGCGCCTGCTGCGCGATCTCGGCATCCATCCAATCAACCAGGCACGCACGACCTGGGAGCACTGACCCTCACGGCCATGCTGAGCGAACTGCAGGATTTCCTCGGCAGACTCAACGGCATCGAAGTGGCGGCCGATGTACGCGACTTCCTGGTGACTGACCCCGATGCCATCCGGCGGCTCGAGGGCCCCGATGCCCGAACCAGCGACGAAAAACTGCTGCTGCGCGAAGCCGAGGGCGCGCTGGAAATCTCCCTGTTCCTGGCGCCGGCACTGCTCGATCGACTCGATGAGTCGAATCCGCTGGAGTTACTCGATCACGACAACCTCGCTGACTTCTGCCTGGCACTCGAAGGCATCAGTCACTTCAACTATCTGCTGTGGAATGCCAGCGCCGGGCGGTCGGTCACTCGACTCGAGCTGGAAATGCAGGCTGAAGTCGACAAATACGTCAGCGCGAGGGTATTGGCGAATCAGGCGGATGGCTGTCAGTTTGACGGCCGGCTGTTCGGTCTGTTGTTCGATGATCCCCGATTCGACAGCGCGCTGTCAGCCGAGGAGCTCCATCGTTACGAGCATGCCTGCCGCTACGCGAGCTGGTATTGCCGCAGCCTGGAGATCCGCTTTGCGGCCGGGCTGCCGGAAGCAGCGATGCTGCAAGAGCTGCGCCAGTTTTTTCGGCTGCCCCAGCCGGACAAACTGAGCCATATCCACTCCGCCGCGTTCGTCTGAGCGGACCTCGTCTGCCGGCGTGGCATCGCCCGCGGCTATCTACTAAGCTCCTGCATCCGGTAACGGCCCAGGCCGATGGAGCAAGAAGATGAGCAGACGCGCCAAGAGTATTCCTGTCCTAGTGCTGACTATCGGCCTGATGGCCTGCGGTGGCCCGGGAGAACCGCCGGCGCAGCAGGCGGCCGCGCCCGCTCCGACCGCGCCGGTTGACGCTCCCGTCGCTCCGGCGGCGACCACCGCGAATCTGGCTGCCCTGGCCGAAGGCGAGCACCGGGCCGAGGGCAACGCGGCGCGCAACCGTTACCGGAATCCGGTCGAGACGCTGGAGTTTTTTGGCTTGCAACCCAACATGCGGGTCGTCGAAATCTGGCCAGCCGGTGGTTGGTACACTGAGGTGATTGCGCCGTTCCTCAACGAAGATGGCCAGTACATTGCCGCACACTGGGATCCCGAATCAGAAATGGAATTTGTGCGCACCGGCGTGGCGAAGTTTCGCGACAAGCTGGATGCGAATCCCGAACTCTACAGCAACGTATCCATGACGGTGCTGATGCCGCCGGACAAATGGGATCTCGCGCCGGAAGGTTCGGCCGACATGGTCCTGACCTTCCGCAATATTCACAACTGGATGCCGCGCGGCTACGCGGGCGAGATGTTTGCGGCGATGTACAAGGCCCTCAAGCCGGGCGGCATACTCGGCGTCGTCGAACATCGCGGCAATCCGGAGGTCGAGCAGGATCCGAAAGCGGCGTCGGGTTACGTCAACGAGGATTACGCCATTCAACTGGCCGAAGCCGCCGGATTCGTGCTGGAAGCGAAATCCGAGATCAACGCTAATCCGGCAGATACGAAAGACTACGATACCGGTGTCTGGACCTTGCCACCGACACTGCGCAAGAAGGAAGAGGACCGCGACAGGTATCTCGCCATCGGCGAAAGCGATCGTTTCACGCTGAAGTTCAGGAAACCGGAGGCGTCTGGCTGATCGCTCAGCCGCCGACCCGCAGGTATTCGAACAGCAACAGCAGCCCGGCGAAGCTGGCAGCGCCACCGCAAAACGCGGCGTAGCGGCGGCCGTCCTCGACTTTCGGCAGCTCTACCGCAGTGGCGACGGCGATTATGCCGCCTGCCAGGAACGCGAACCACAGCGCGAATGTCGTCCTTTCGATGTCGACGATCAGGCCCGTCAGCCAGCCGCACATCAGTGCGGCTGCCAACAGGAAACGCGTGAAGCGCTGATACGGCGCCGGCGCACGCTGGTAAAGCAGGTGGCAGAGTCCGGCAAAATGAATCGCCATCGCGGCGACGAAGATCAGCCTTGTGCCGACTCCCTGGTCCGCCTGTTCCTGCAGAATGTTGCCGATCAGAAAGCTGTAGCCAACGAAGCCGGCGAGCCCTACGGCAGTAATCGCCGATACTTGCCGGCCGCTCGTCAGGGCCCTTTGGTCGAAGAGCGCAATACCCAGGAACAGCATGAAGCCAATCAGGGCGACCACATAGGCGTGGTGTTCGAGATAGCCGTAAAAGCCACCACCAGTCGCGCTTAGCAACACTCGTTGATAGCCGGCCAGGTGCGGCAGGATGTCGACGAAAACATAAGCGATGGCGACTCCGGAGCTCGCGGCTACCCAGCGCCCGCCCGCCGTGTCGAAGAACTTCATGCGGCCGACGAATAGCAGCACGCTCGCAATCGCCAGTGCCCCGACGAGCGTGGGCGGATAGAAATTCATCCCGTTATCCGAGAAACATGCGGCACGCGGGGTTCCCCGTTTCGTCCCAGCAGGGATAACCGAGGTCGACCAGGTGCCGCTGGAAATCCGGCTGGTCTGCATCGGGGACCTGGATGCCGGCGAGCACGCGACCATAGTCGGAGCCGTGGTTGCGGTAGTGGAACAGGCTGATGTTCCAGCGATTGCCGACTGCGTCCAGGAAGTCCAGTAAGGCGCCCGGGCGTTCCGGGAATTCGAAGCGGAACAGGTGCTCGTCGTCGAGCTCCGGTGCGCGACCGCCGACCATGTGGCGCACGTGCAGTTTCGCCATCTCGTTGTCGCTCAGGTCCTCGAGCCGGTAGCCGTCGCCTTCGAGCTTCGCCAGGATGCGCTGACGCTCC
>JASJBD010000162.1 GCA_030066665.1 Gammaproteobacteria bacterium | reverse complement strand
TCTGCTTTTTCCGCCTGGCGGAAAAGCAGAATGTCCCCAATCAACCGGCGGCGGCGCGCGGTTCTTCGGAAATGGGCGGCCGGATGCGCACCAGTTTCACGACGTTGTCACCCGTTTGGAGAATCTCGGTCGGATAATCTGCCAGCATCAGGCCGGTGCCGTTCTCGGGGATGGCTTCCAGCTGCTCGAGGATCAGTCCGTTTAGCGTCCGCGGTCCGTCCGTGGGCAAATGCCACTTCATCATGCGATTCAGGGCGCGGATATTCGCGGCGCCGTTCACGACATAGCCGCCATTTTCCGGGTCGCTCGCGACGTCCGCGAGATTGGGTTCCGGCTCCATGTTGAAGTCGCCCACAATCTCCTCGAGGATATCCTCGAGCGTGACGATTCCCTGGATATCTCCGTATTCGTCGACCACGAAAGCCGTGCGCTTGCGGTCTCGCTGAAACTGCAGTAATTGGCGGTTCAGCGGCGTTCTCTCCGGCACGAAATACGGCTCCGCGAGCAGCGCGAGCAGGGTATCGCGATCCAGGTTATCGAGGTTGCCGTGTTGCACGAGCCGCCGCAGTTGCAGAATGCCGACCACGTTGTCGATGCTCTCGTGATAAACCGGCAGACGCGTGTGCGGACTCTCACGAATAATCTTCAGAATGGTTTCCCAGTCCTCGTCCAGGTCAATGCCTACAACCTCGTTGTGCGGCACCATCACGTCATCGACAGTTACTTCCTGAAGCTCGAGTATGCGCATTAGCATCTGGTGTCGCCGCTGTGGCAGCAATGCGCCGGACTCCGTCACAAGCGTTCGCAATTCGTCGATGGTCAGATGGTCTGCGTCCGCGTTTTCAGTTCGCACGCCGAATACTCGTAGCACACCGTTCGCAACGAGATTGATCAAGCGCACAAAAGGCCAGGTGATTTTCAGCAACGGGTAGTAGATGAAGGACGCTGGCATGGCGACTTTTTCGGGGTGCAAGGCGGCCATCGTCTTTGGCGCGAGCTCCGCGAAGATCAGGACCACCAGCGTGAACAAGACGCCGCTGAGCGCCACCCATAGGGTGCCGCCGAGACGGAAGGCGATAAAGCCGACCAGCTGGGCCGCCAGAATGTTGACCAGGTTATTGCCGAGCAGGATCAGGCCGATCAAGCGATCAGGTTTGCCGAGCAGGCGTTCGGCAAGCAGCGCGCCACGGTGACCATTACGCGCCTGGTGTCTGAGGCGGTACCGATTCACGCTCATCAGCGCGGTTTCGGTACCGGAGAAAAACGCCGACAGGCAGAGTAGCAGAGCCAGGAACCCGAGCAGGAGTCCTAGCGGAACGTCATCGTTCAAGGACGGAAGTTACCTCATGTTGCCAAGTTTTCAGCATGGTGGCGAAGCCGGCCGCCGGCTGTCAAGGAACGGTTTCCAGCCCCTTATCAACGGTTCGCCGACTGTGACGCGGGGGCGGCGGCGGGTAGAATCCTGCCCCTCGCACCGGCACCAATCTCCGGAGACATAGATGTTCGATAACCTGAGCGCCCGCCTGAAAGCCGTTGCCGAGCAGGTTCGGGGCAAGGGCCGCCTGACGGAAGACAACATCGCCGGGGCGGTTCGCGACGTGCGACGCGCCCTGATCGAAGCGGACGTGGCGTTGCCGGTTGTGCGCGACTTTGTAGCCCGGGTTCAGGAGCGCGCGGTGGGGGCAGAGGTCACGCGGAGCCTGAATCCCGGCCAGGTATTCATCAAGATCCTGCACGACGAGCTGACCACCACGTTGGGCGCGGGTGCCGGTGGCTTCGAGTTGCGCCACCAGCCGCCGATCGTCGTGCTTCTCGCCGGTTTGCAGGGTGCCGGCAAGACGACCACGGCCGGCAAGCTGGCCCTGCACCTGCAAGAGCGGGACGGACGACGGGTCATACTGGCGAGCCTGGACACGCGGCGGCCGGCCGCGATGCTGCAGCTCGAGCAACTGGCCGGCAAGGCGGGCGCCGGATTCCACGCCGCGACCGCCGAGCAATCGCCGCTGCAGATTGCGCGTGATGCCGTCGGCGAGGCGCGCCGCAGTCAGGCGGATGTATTGATTCTGGACAGTGCCGGTCGCACGCGCCTGGACGATGAATTGCTGACCGAGTTGCGCACGATCCATGACGAAGTCGTGCCGCAGGAGACGCTGTTCGTGGTCGACAGCATGGCGGGCCAGGATGCCGTGAATGTCGCCAAGGCCTTTGGCGACGCCGTGCCGTTGTCCGGCGTGATTCTGACCAAGGCGGACGGCGATGCGCGGGGCGGGGCGGCGCTGTCGGTCAAGGCAGTCACCGGCCAGCCGATTCTGTTCCTCGGTACCGGCGAGGAGCTTGCCGGCCTCGAGGTGTTCCACGCCGACCGCATGGCGTCCCGGATACTCGGCATGGGCGACGTCCTCAGCCTCGTCGAGGAGGTCGAACAGAAAGTCGACCGCAAGAAGGCCGAGAAGCTGGCGCGCAAGGTTCGCAAGGGCAAGTCATTCGATCTCGAAGACCTGCGCGAGCAGCTCGAGCAGATGCTCGGTATGGGGGGTATCGAGAGTCTGCTGGAGAAGCTGCCACTGCCAGGTGGCGTCAATCCGCAGCAGCTCACGAAGCAGGTCGATGAAAAGGGCCTGCGCCGGCAGATCGCGATTATCAATTCGATGACGCCGCAGGAACGCCGCTTTCCCAAGACGATCAATGGGTCCCGGAAACGCCGCATTGCAGCAGGCGCCGGCCTGCAGGTGCCGGAGGTGAATCGCGTCATCAAGCAGCATGCCCAGATGCAGAAGATGATGAAGAAGCTGTCGAAAGGCGGGATGAAGCGGGCCCTGCGCGGGATGCCGGGACTGCCCGGGGGCTGATTCGCTCTCTTCACATTCGCCGAAATTCCAGTAAAATTCCGCGTTTAGATCGCCGGGTGCCCGGGTTCGGGCCGCGCCGGCGTTGTTTTTGGAGGAAACGAAAAGTCATGGTCCGGATCCGCCTGTCACGCGGCGGCGCGAAGAAGCGCCCTTTCTATCACATCGTGGTTACCGACCAGCGCAATCGCCGCGATGGTCGTTACCTGGAGCGCCTCGGGTTCTTTAGTCCGCTGGCTGCAGCAAACGAAGAGAAGCTGCGAATTGACCTGGGTCGGGCAGACTACTGGATCGGGCAGGGCGCGCAGACTTCCGACCGCGTGAAGTCGCTATTGAAGAGTTATCGCAGCGAGCAGGCGGCTGCGGGCTGAGTAGCGCAGGGCCGGACCGTTGGCCGTGTCCGGTGAGGGTGTGAATTGGGTGGTCGTCGGCAAGATCGGCGCGCCGCACGGTGTCAAGGGTTGGGTGAAACTCAATTCGTTTACCGACCCGGAAGACAACATAGCGAGTTATCGGCCGTGGCGGTTGCGTCACGGTAGTGAAGAAAAGACGGTTGATGTCCTAGCGGTTGAGCCGCGTGGCAATCGACTGGTTGCACAACTGGACGGCTTTGAAGATCGCGATGCTGCGGCCGGTCTGACCGGTATGGAGATCCTGGTCGACCGCGCATGTTTCGAACCAACGGCGGACGGCGAGTATTACTGGACCGATCTGCTGGGTCTCGAAGTGTTGACCGCTGACGGCGTTGCGCTGGGCCGGGTGGCGGAATTGCTCGAGACCGGGGCGAACGACGTGTTAGTGGTAACGGGCGACAGGCGACTGCTGATTCCGTTCATTCGCGATCAGGTTATCCGCTCGATCGATACAGAAGCGGGCCGGATCGTGGTTGACTGGGATCCTGACTACTAGGGTTAGGCGTGCTCGATATACGCGTGATCACGCTGTTCCCGGAAATGGTTGCTGCAGGCACCGGCTACGGGGTCTGCGGACGCGCGATCAAACGGGGTCTGGTGCGCCTGGGCACGCTGGATCCGCGGGAATACGCCACTGATAATCACCGCACGGTCGACGATCGGCCGTACGGTGGCGGTCCTGGCATGGTGCTCAAGGTCGAGCCATTCCAGGCCGCGATCGAGGCCGCGCGCGAGCGTCTGCCCGAGGGCAGCCCGGTGGTGTTCCTTACGCCGCAGGGACGACCGTTTGAGCAGTCGATGGCCCAGCGCCTGGCCAGCTTGCCGGGGTTTGCCCTGGTGGCAGGCCGCTATGAGGGCTTCGACGAACGCCTGCTGGATGCGGAGGCCGACGAGGAGTATTCGCTCGGCGATTTCGTGCTCAGCGGCGGGGAAATTGCAGCCGTCGCGGTGATCGACGCTGCAGTGCGATTGTTGCCGGATGTGCTGGGTGACGATCAGAGCGCCGCGGAAGATTCGTTCTCCGATGGCCTGCTCGATTGCCCGCATTACACGCGGCCGGAGACAATAGCGGGCCGCACGGTGCCGGACGTCTTGCTGACAGGCAACCACGCCGAAATTCGGCGCTGGCGGCTGCAGCAGTCACTGGGACGCACGCACCTGCGTCGGCCGGACTTGCTGGCGGCGCGTGGTATGAACGATGACGAGCAGCGGCTGCTCGAGGAGTTTCTCGAGGCACTGCCAAATAACTAGATGGACGGTCCGGCTAGCGGACCAGCTTGATGACGACAGGTGAGAACGATGAGCAAGGTGATCCAGGAACTCGAAGCAGCGCAATTGAAGTCGGATGTGCCAGATTTCGGCCCGGGTGATCAGGTGGTCGTGCAGGTACGTGTGAAGGAAGGCAACCGCGAGCGCCTGCAGGCGTACGAAGGTGTCGTGATCGCTAAAAAGAACCGCGGGCTCAATTCATCATTCACCGTTCGCAAGATCTCGCATGGCGAGGGCGTGGAACGCGTGTTCCAGACCCACAGCCCAAGCATTGCCGGTATCAAGGTCAAGCGTCGCGGCGACGTACGCCGGGCAAAGCTGTACTACCTGCGGGAGCGCAGCGGCAAGTCGGCGCGGATCAAAGAAAAGATCGGCTAGATGTCCTGTCGCGCGGCCCTGCGGCTGGCGCCTTTGCTTGCCGCGCTGCCTGTGGCTGTCAGCGGCTGCGCCAGCCTGGTGTCGTCTGCGGCGTCCGGATTCGCCGGCGACCTGTCGACGGCGATCCTCGATCAGGAAGACCCGGAACTGGTGCGCGAGGCCACCCCGGCCTACCTGTTGCTGCTCGACAGTTTCGCCAAAGACTCAAAGGATCCGGACGTGCTGGGTGCCGCCGCCGAACTCTATGCGGCCTATGGCATCGTGTTTGTCGATGACCCCGAGCGCGCGCAAAAACTGACCGGGCAGGCACGGACTTACGGGCGTCGCGCGCTGTGTGCTGCCGATCGCAGCGGGTGCGACATCGACGCGCTGGTTTTTGACAACTATGAGGCCGCAGTTGCAAACCTCGCGCCGTCTACGGCGGATGCACTGTATAGCTATTCTGTGGGCACGCTAGCCTACATCCAGGCAAACAGCGGAGATTTCGTCGCGCTGGCCGACTTGCCCAAGGCAGAGGTCGCGTTGCAACGGTTGGAGCAACTGGAAAGTGGTGACCGGCTCGGCGACGTGTACAAGTATCTGGGCATTCTGAATTCCCTGCGTTCGCCGGCGCTGGGTGGCGAGCCCGAGCGCGGCCGGGAGTACTTCGAGAAGGCCCTGGTCATTACTGGTGACCGGGATCTCAGTATTCGCGTG
>JASJBD010000049.1 GCA_030066665.1 Gammaproteobacteria bacterium | reverse complement strand
GGCGCCACCTGGTCGCCAATTACTTTTATCGCGTCGCCGGGATCGTCATGCAGGCGCAACGCCAACTCATCGAGACCGGCAGACTTGAATTCGTTCAACCGGGCCAGGTGTTTATCCATCTCGGTCAAGTCCCCTGTCGTCGTGATGCCTTCAATCAGCGCATTGACGATTCGGTCCGGCACGCCCCGTATCTCTCCGGAGCGATCGTGGTACGCGCCGAAAAATGCCGGCAGGTTCGCGGCAACCTCGGCGCAGTCGTCCTCGTTCAGGATTGTTTTGATGTGTTCTTTTTCCAGCATGCTGCGAATGATGAGCTCGCGGCGGGCTTCTTTCATCGCAGCCTCGTGGTCGGCCTTGACATGCCAGGCCCAGAAATTGCTCACTCGGAAAGGCCCGAGATCCGCGGCGCGTTCCGGCAGGGTGTCGCGCACGATTTTCATCAGGTTGTTCGTAATTGCGGGTACTGCATCGCTAAGAACGATGCCATCCGCGTGCAACGTGCTCATGTGAACCATCTGGGGTTGACCCGCGCCCGTATAGATTTCCGGCGCCGGCAATGCCGGCTTTACCCACTTGGCGGCAAACCGCGTGACCTTGTACATCTCGCCGTGGTAGCCAGACAGCGCGCGCTTGCCGCAGGCAGGTTTCAGAATTTCGGTCGCTTCGCGCACGGCGCGCACCCGCTTTTCGGTGGGGATGTCCATCACTGCATTCCACTCGCCGCCGCCGCCAACGCACACGGCCGCGCGTCCATTGCAGTACTCGTTCAGGGTTAGCAGCGCGTTGGCGATTTTTAGCGGATGCATCTCCCAGGGGCTGATGACCATGACCCCAAGCTTGATGCGGCTGGAGGCACGGGCCAGGGGCACCAGGCTCATGAAGACGTCGCGGGCCTCGGCGTAGTTCTGCACCCAGAGCCGGTTAATGCCACATTCCTCTGCCAGCAGGCCGAGTCGCGTGATCTCGTCCGGATCGACGTCGGGTTCGAGAATGATGTCGATAAGCATGGTCTAGCGAGCCAGAAAGATTGGCGTTACCGATAGGTAACATAGCGTAAACCCGCGTCCGGACGCCAGTTGATACGGGAAAGTACTTACACAGGCCGTCCGCCATGCGACGGGCAGCAGGTTTTGCCCCCTACTGCCCGGTCCGGTCCGACCCCGTGGGGGGATCCGTCAGTTTGGCCGGCGGATCGAAGCGTGCCCGGAATTCCGGCGACGCCATATTGGCGTAAAGATCCCGCATGTATGCCAGCGCCGATTTCGGCGCCTCTGCGTAGTAGATAAATCGCCAACCCGCAGCCGTGCGTCGCAGAATCGCATTGGCCCGTAGTTTCTCGCCGAGCGGCGCGCCGCGACGGAATTTCATTTCCGCATGCACGTTCCATGTGGCGAGCGCGAGATCGTCGGTCAACGAGCGCACGCGAATATTCGACGGGTGATAGTCCATGGCCTCGATCATCGCGAAGCGCTCCGGCGTCTCGAAGTACCAGCGCAACGCATCCCAGCCGATCATCCAGTCATCCAGCTCCTCGCCCAGGTACTGAGGGGCCGGCTCGTCCGGATCGAACAGCTCGATCGGTTGCGGCCCGTTGATATCCGTGAACCGGAGCCCCATCGAGTGGATCACCGCCGCCACATCGGCGTGAATTTCGGCATCGACCAATGGGAGTGCCGGGCTCTTTCGGGCCGCGTGGTCCATGTCAATCACCTCGCGAAGTCTGTGTCGGTGAGATGCATTTGGCCGCACCATCCGTGGTGTCGCCATCGAGCACAATGGCGCGAATCATCTCCATGGCATTGTCCCAGCCCTTGCGGGTATTCAGTCTGAGCCCCATGAAATTCGGCGAACGGGCCGCACGCATCGCCAGATAGTTAATGGCCGCGTATAACACAATGATCTTGCCACGCACCCGTGGCTCGGTATAGCGCGGGTCGCTCAGCATCTCCCGGACGAAAGCCTTGCTCTGCCGGCGCCGCACCTTGGCAAATGCATCGGACAACTCCGAGTTAGCGGTCAGCTCCTCCGCGAGCATTTCCAGCATGATCGGCTGCTCTCGCAACGCGGCCGCGCTGGTGACAAGCTGCTCCGCGAGCCGGGCCATGAAATCCTCATCGTCGCCGGTCGCGGTCGGGACGGGGTGCGTGGCCAGATGGCCAGCCGACAGACCACCGCGCCGTTCTGCCCAGGCGGACAGCAGACCTGGCAGGTTATCGAAATAGCGGTAAAGAAGCGGCTTGCTCACCCCGGCTTCTTCGACGACAGCATTCAGCCGCAGATCACGAATGCCATCGCGGACGAGCACGGTTTCCAGTGCATCCAGCAATTTTTCCTCGGTGGCCTGACGCCGTTGCGACGAGGCCGATTCGGCTACCGGGTCCATGTTCATATGCCTGTAAGCTGTGTGGCGCGGAGATGTTACTGGTTGGTAACAGCGGGATCAACAATGCTGGAAGCTGGTCAGTGTGCGAACCGGGTCGGACCAATGGGTTCTCACCTGGCACCCTGCTCACTGGCAAAAAAAAAATGGGGACGGGCCCACCGGGCCGGTCCCCATTTTCTTTTACTGGCGGAGAGGGTGGGATTCGAACCCACGGTACGCTTGCGCGTACACTTGATTTCGAGTCAAGCCCGTTCGACCACTCCGGCACCTCTCCGAGAGTCGCGGGATTATACGAGATAGAGACATCGGCATGACCGAAAAAAACCGTATCAGCGTTGAGTATTTTTCCGATGTCTTGTGTGTCTGGGCGTACGCCGCCGAAGCCAGGGTCGAGGAGTTGCTGACCAACTTCCGGGATGAGGTGCAGCTACAACGGCGCTACTTCCCCGTGTTCGGCGACACGGCCCACAAGATCGGCCGCGGTTGGGCCCAGCGCGGCGCGTGGGACGGCTTTGCCGACCATGTGCAGGAAGTCGGCGAGCGTTTCGACCACATCGAGCTTCATCCCGACCTGTGGCGGACGGTACGGCCACCCTCCTCGACCGGTTCCCACCTGTTGCTGGTGGCCGCACAACTGGCCGAGGTACAGGGCGAGCTGTCACCCGGCGCGGCAGACCGGCTGAGCTGGGCATTGCGGCTGGCGTTTTTCCGGGACGGCCAGGACATCGCCGACTGGCGGGTGTTGGGCAAAATCGCCGGTGATGCCGACCTTTCGATGGACCCGATCCGCGAGGCCATCAACTCGGGCCGTGCATATGCGGCCCTGAACGCCGACGACCGCGACCGCGAGGCCTACCGGATCGAGGGCAGCCCGACGTTCGTGCTGAACGAGGGTCGCCAGAAGCTCTACGGCAACGTCGGCTATCGCATCATCGAGGCCAATCTCCGCGAGCTGATCCGCGAGCCGCAGACCGGCGCCGCGAGCTGGTGTTAGTCGGCTCGACGACCCCTCCCGGCATCATCCGGGCCTGAATGTGACGTAGTCCCGCCGCGCCGGCGGCGAGTCGTTCAAGATGGTCACGCGCGTTACCGATACATATAGCTAATTCCCTGCTAAATCGGGAACTTGGCGAATTTCTGTTATGTAAAACCTGTGAACCACGTCGCGGCGACGACGTGGACCAGTGTCTACAGTGAGCACGGGTCATCGCGCCTGGCGGATGCGCGTGCGCCCGAATGGGTATGGGTAAGGAAACCGGACTGCAGAGCTGATGGATCTCGCAACCCTGATCGGCATCATCGCCGGTACGTTGGTTATTTTTCTGGCGATTCTCGTCGGCGGCGACGTATCCATCTTTGTCAATATTCCGTCCCTGCTGGTGGTGATCGGCGGGACCGTTGCCGCGACCCTGGCCAAGTTTTCAATCGGTGACTGCCTCTACGCTTTCAAAAGCGGCTTGAAGCAAGCCTTCATGGACGAATCCGCCGTACCGCGCGAGCTGGTCGAACGGATCAAGGACCTCGCCAACAAAGCCCGGAAAGACGGCCTGCTGGCGCTGGAAGAGGAAGACGTCGGCAACGTGTTCTTCCAGAAAGGTATCCAGCTCTGCGTTGATGGGCAGCAGCCCGAGTTCGTGCAAAAAGTGCTCGAAAACGAGATGGACGAATCTATCCAGCGCATGGAACTCGGCGAACGCATTTTCCGCTCGATTGGCGATGCGGCACCGGCCTTCGGCATGATCGGCACGCTGGTCGGCCTGGTGCAGATGCTTGCCAACATGTCCGACCCCAGCTCAATCGGCCCCGCCATGGCCGTCGCATTGCTCACTACCCTGTATGGCGCGCTATTCGCCAACCTGCTCGCCATTCCCATCGCCGACAAACTGCAGATCCGCTACCAGTACGACCGCCAGACCAAGCGCCTGATCATCGAAGGCGTAATTGGCATCGCCCAGGGTGAAAGCCCGCACGTCATCGACGAAATCCTGGGCACTTACCTGCAGGATAGTTCCGGCGCGCCCCCAGCCGAAGCGGCCGCCGAGGGCGCGGCCTGACGAGGCGCTGCGATGGCCAAGAATGCCGGCGCGGCAGTTCCAGCCTGGATGGTCACATTTGCCGACCTGATGGCGCTGATGATGACTTTCTTCGTGTTGCTCTACTCGTTCTCCAGCATTGACGAGCAGAAATACAAGATGATTGCGGCGTCCATGGCCAAGGGCTTTGGCTCTGTGCTGACCCAGACGAAACAGCCGCGTGCCGTTAAGCCCGGGCCGCCGGCCATGATTCCTTCGCCGATGACCCCGGGGAGCCGCTCGCGGAACAACCAGAGGCCGTCGCAGGCCGCGCAGCGCAACGAGCAAATGCACGAGGAGATCAAGCAGAGCCTCGAGAGCGAAATCGCCGAGGGCATTATCTCGGTGGAGACGTCGGGCAATTCCGTGATCATTCGCTTCCCCGAGGAAATCGCCTTTCCGCCGGGCAGCGACGATATCTCCGACGAAATCATGCCCATCCTGAAGCGTGTGACCAACGCACTGCAGGACACACCCGGCACGGTCATGGTGTCAGGTCATACCGATGATCGCCCGATCAAATCCGCTACCTTCAGTTCCAACTGGGAGTTGTCGACCGATCGCGCGGTCGAGGTGATTCACCGCCTGCAGCAGCTCGGTACGATTGAGTCGGAGCGGCTTACCGCCGTCGGCTATGGCTCCACCCGCCCGATCGCCCCCAACGACACACCGGAAAACCGGGCCAAAAACCGGCGCGTGGAAATCGCGATCGTGCAGGAACAATAGGCGCCCGCCTACTCGCTCTCCGCCGCCGCGGCATCATACGCCAGCAATACCTCAAGGAATTCCCGCGGCCGTTTGAGGCAGGCGTTATTGATGGTGTCGCTGTCTGCGCCGAAGCTCCCCGGGGCCGGTCCCGCCTGCTCTCCCTCGGATGATTTTTCCAGGTGGTAGAAGCGAAACCAGTCTGCCAGCGCGATTGGTTCGCCCTGGCCCGACGCCGCATAGCGGCGGTGAGCCGCGTAGCGCTCGTGAACTACCTGCACCTCGACGGGGTCTATGCGATGGGTCGCTGCCAGTGCTTGCCAATTCTGGTCCGGACTCTGTGACATTTGTTCTTAAAATAATTTTATAAGTTAATGTTTTTACTAACTTTCTACATAAGGCCGATGATTCATTCTGTTCATGTCACCATGGCAGTCTGCAACGGCGCCGTGGTAGCTTAATGTAATGCTGCTTCGCGTAGACAGGCTGCCGGTCCCGGTCCCGGAGGCTCTGCCATGAGAGCCTTCCTGGTCGCTTGCGTCACCGCTGCGCTGACTACCTGCAGCCAGCCGCCATCACTGCTGGATGAGATCCTGACCACCGGCGCCCTCCGCGTGGTGACCACCGTCAGTCCGACGACGTATTACCTTGGCCCCAATGGCCCCCTGGGGCCGGAGTACGAACTGATTCGCGGCTTCGCCGACTATCTCGGCGTCGAATTGCAGATGGCATCGCTGGACCGCTTCGCCGACGTGCTGCCGAGCGTCGTGAACGGGCGGGCGCATGTGGCGGCGGCGGGCCTCACGGTCACCGACGAACGGGCGCGACGAGTCGTGTTCGGCCCGCGGTATCAGCAGGTTAATCAATCCCTGGTTTACAAGTTCGGCCATGGCAAGCCGCGCGAGGTCACCGACCTGGTCGGTCGGCGTGTCGAAGTCGGCGTCGGTACCAGCTACGTCGAACGCCTGTCGCGACTGCAGGAACGAGAGCCGCGGGTCGTGTTCACCGAGCACCCGCGTGCCGATGAAGCCGAACTCTTGCTCGCGGTCGCCGATGGCACGATTGACTACACCGTGGCGGACAGCAACGTAATCGCGATATACCGCAACCTGGCGCCGGAGATCCGCCGCGGTTTTGACGTCGCCACCGGTGACACGCTGGCCTGGGCCTTGCCCCAGCGCTATGACCCGACCCTGCAGCACGCCGTGGAACGATACTTCGAGGAAATCCGGACCAACGGGCAGCTCAACCGGATCATGGACCGCTACTACGGTCACACCAAGCGCTTCGACTACGTCGGCACGCGCCGGTTCATGCGTGATGCGCGAAACAAATTGCCCCGCTACCGGGAGCTGTTCGAGAATGCTGCGGCGAATATCGACACTGACTGGAGACTGCTCGCAGCGATCGGTTACCAGGAATCCCACTGGGACCCGGAAGCGGTATCGCCCACCGGGGTGAAAGGCATCATGATGCTGACCAAGCTCACGGCGAGCGTGATCGGCGTGGACGATCGCGTGGACCCGGCCCAGAGCATCGTCGGCGGTGCGTATTATCTCGATCGCCTGAAACGGCGGTTACCTGCCGACATCAAGGACCCCGATCGCACGTGGTTTGCGCTGGCCGCGTACAACATTGGTTACGAGCATGTTCGCGATGCCCGCAAACTGACCCGGGAGGAAGGCCTGGATGACACCCTGTGGGTCCACGTGCGCGACAATCTCAACAAGCTGGCCCAGCGGCGCTGGTACGAGCGCACGAAGAACGGTTTTGCACCGGGGTGGGACGCCGTGCGGTATGTCGAGAACGTGCGCAACTATTACGACATCCTGCGTTGGCTGAACTGGCAGGACCAGCGCAAATCGCCGGACCCGGACGACACGATCACACTCGTCAGCAACGACGCGTAGCGGCTTCGTTACCGAGGTTTTCGCCACCACGAACCTCTGTGTCGACAGCGAATCTAGCGGCGGTCGCGAAAAAACTGCTGCAGCAAGTCGCGGCACTCTGCTTCGAGAACGCCACCGGTAACCGCCAGCCGATGATTCAGGTCCGGGGAGCGCACCAGGTCGATCACACTGCCGGCCGCGCCGGAACGCGGATCCGCGACACCGAAGACCAGCCGTTCCACGCGCGCGTGCACCATCGCACCAGCACACATCGGGCAGGGTTCGAGCGTGACGTATACCACCGAACCTGGCAGACGGTAGTTGCCAAGCGCGGTGCCGGCAGCGCGCAACGCCTGGATTTCAGCATGGGCGGTGGGATCATTGCTGGCGATCGGCGCGTTGCGCGCCCGCGCGATCACGACGCCGTTGAGCACTAACAGCGCGCCGACCGGCACTTCGCCGGCCGCCTCGGCCTCGCGAGCCAACGCCAGCGCTTGCGCCATGTAGACCGCGTCGGTGTCGGTCGCCGCGTGCTCGGTTACTCCCACTCGATCGTGGCCGGCGGCTTGCCGGAAATATCGTAGGTCACGCGCGAGATGCCCGGCACTTCGTTGATGATCCGGCGCGACACGTGATCCAGGAACTCGTACGGCAGGTGCGCCCAGCGCGCGGTCATGAAGTCGACGGTTTCCACGGCTCGCAATGCGACCACGTAGTCATAACGCCGGCCGTCGCCCATGACGCCGACCGACTTTACGGGCAGGAATACGGCAAAGGCCTGACTGGTCTCGTCGTACAGGCCCGCCATCCGCAGTTCGTCAATGAAAATCGCATCCGCCCGCCGCAGCAGGTCAGCGTACTCCTTGCGGACCTCGCCCAGGATGCGGACGCCGAGGCCCGGGCCCGGGAAGGGATGCCGGTAGACCAGTTCCGGCGGTAAGCCAAGCTCCACGCCGATGCGCCGCACTTCGTCCTTGAACAGGTCGCGCAGCGGTTCAATCAATTGCAGATTCATCTGCTCCGGCAACCCACCCACATTGTGATGCGACTTGATCACATGCGCCTTGCCCGTCTTGGCGCCCGCTGATTCGATGACATCCGGGTAAATCGTGCCCTGGGCAAGCCAGCGAATATCCTCGAGCCGCTCGGCTTCTTCGTCGAACACCTCGATGAACAGCCGCCCGATGATCTTGCGTTTCTCCTCCGGATCCGCGACTCCGGCAAGCGCCGCCAGAAACCGCTCTTCGGCATTGACCCGAATCACGTTGACGCCCAGATGATCCGCGAAGACCTCCATCACCTGATCGCCCTCGTTCAGGCGCAACAAACCATGGTCGACAAATACGCAGACGAGCTGGTCGCCGAGGGCTTCGTGCAGCAAGGCTGCGACCACCGAGGAGTCCACGCCGCCGGACAGGCCGAGCAACACGCGATCTTTACCGACCTGCGCCCGCACTTGCTCGATGTCGCGCGCCACGATATTGCCGGGATTCCAGGTCGAGGGGCATTCGCAAATGTCGTGCACGAAGCGCTCGACGATGTGCTGCCCCTGGTCCGTGTGCGTGACTTCCGGGTGGAATTGCAGGCCGTAGAAATGCCGGGACTCGTCCGCCATCCCGGCCAACGGTGCATTGCCGGTGCTGGCGATTGCCACGAAACCCGGCGGTAACGCCTCGACCCGATCGCCGTGACTCATCCAGACATGCAGCGCCGCACTGCCGTCGGCCAGGTGCGTATCGACCAGTCCGCCGAGCAGGCGACTGTCGTCAGTCGGCGTGACCATCGCATAACCGTATTCGCGTTGACCCGACGGTGCCACCTGTCCGCCGAGCTGCGCTGCCATGGTCTGCATGCCGTAGCAGATGCCGAGCACCGGCACGCCGAGTTCGAACACGACGTCGGGCGCACGCGGCGGCTGGTCCAGCACCACGGACTCGGGCCCGCCGGACAGCACGATGCCGTCCGCGCCGAATTCGCGCACTGTGTCAGAATCACTGTCCCAGGGCAGGATTTCGCTGTAGACACCCGCTTCACGGACCCGGCGCGCGATCAACTGGGTGTATTGCGAACCGAAATCGAGGATCAGAATCCGGTGCGCCGCCACCTCGCTGGCGGCGGTCACGTCAGCAACCGGCCGGGCAGTCATGTCGGGCTCAGACCTCGCGGCGGTAATTGGGGGGCTCCTTGGTAATTGTCACGTCATGCACATGGCTTTCACGCATGCCGGCGGATGAGATTCGCACAAAGCCCGGTCCCGTCCGCATCGCGGCAATACTATCGCACCCGGTGTAACCCATCGCCGCCCGCACACCGCCGACGAGTTGATGCACGATGGCGGTCAAACCACCCTTGTACGGCACGCGACCCTCAACACCTTCCGGAACGAGTTTCTCCAGCTGCTCCGACGAGTCCTGGAAGTAACGGTCCGACGAGCCGTGGTCCTGCGACATCGCACCCAGGGAACCCATGCCACGATACGACTTGTAAGAGCGACCCTGGTAGAGCTCGACTTCCCCGGGCGATTCCTCGGTACCGGCGAACAGGCCGCCAATCATCACGCAATAGGCACCGGCGACCAGTGCCTTGGCAATGTCACCGGAGTAGCGAATACCGCCATCGGCGATTACGGGGATGTCATCGGATTTGAGTTCCTGCGCCACGTTGGCAACCGCGCTGATCTGCGGCACGCCGACGCCGGCGACTACGCGGGTAGTGCATATCGACCCCGGCCCTACCCCGACTTTCACACCGTCAGCGCCAGCATCGGCAAGCGCCCGCGCAGCTTCCGCACTGATGACGTTGCCACCGACCACCGGCAGATCCCGATAGTTTTCTTTGATCTGACGCACGCGATCCAGCACGCCGCGGGAATGACCATGGGCCGTATCGACGACCAGCATGTCAACGCCCGCTTCCACGAGGGCTGCCACGCGCTCATCAGTGTCGGCACCGGTGCCCACGGCGGCCCCGACACGCAGCGCCCCCAGTGAATCCTTGCACGCCAACGGGAAGTCCGTGGCTTTCTGGAAATCCTTGGCCGTTATAAGCCCGCGCAACTCGAACTTGTCATTGACGACCAGCACCTTTTCGATGCGGTGCCGGTGCAACAGGCTCAGCACTTCTTCGTTGTCCGCGCCCTCACGCACGGTCACCAGCTTTTCTTTCGGCGTCATCACCGACGACACCGGGGCGTCCAGCTGGGTTTCGAAACGCAGGTCACGATTCGTGACGATGCCGACCGTCTCACCCTGATCCACGACCGGGACGCCGGAGATATTGTTCGCGCGCGTGATTTCCAAAACCTCGCGAATGGACAAATCCGGCGGCACGGTGATCGGGTCGGTCACGATGCCGCTCTCGAATTTCTTCACGATGCTGACATGGCGCGCCTGTTCGGCCGCGCTCATGTTCTTGTGGATAATGCCGATGCCGCCTTCCTGCGCCAGCGCAATGGCGAGCCGGCTCTCCGTGACCGTGTCCATGGCGGCCGACAGCACCGGGATGTTCAATTCGATTCCGCGCGCGGCCCGCGTGCGCAGGTCGACTTCCCGCGGCAGCACATCGGAATAGGCGGGCTGGAGCAAAACGTCATCGAAAGTCAGGGCTTCCTGGATGATGCGCATATTGGCTCCCTGAGGCTGGGCCGGGTAAAACCGGCAATGGTACGCGCGACCGTCCAGTGCGTAAACTACGGTTCGATGAAGCCCGGTAGCGACGAACCCGTTTTCACTGTCTCGGAGCTTAACCGGGAGGCCCGGGAACTGCTGGAAGGCAGCTTCCCCGCGATTTGGGTGGAAGGCGAAATCTCGAATTTCATCCACCACGGCTCGGGCCACATGTACTTCGACCTGAAGGACCCACAGGCCCAGGTTCGCTGCGCCATGTTTCGCAGCGCCAATCGACGCCTGAAATTTCAGCCCGAGAACGGCCTGCAGGTGCTGCTGCACGGCAAGGTCACCGTCTACGAGCCGCGCGGCAGCTACCAAGTGGTCGCCGAACACCTGGAACCAGCCGGCGAGGGTTTGCTGCGCCGGCGGCTGGAGGAACTCCGCGCGCGCCTGCAGGCCGAGGGGCTGTTCGCTGCCGACCGCAAGCGGCCGCTGCCAGAGCTGCCCCAACGCATCGGCGTGATTACGTCGCCCACGGGCGCGGCCGTGCGGGATATTGTGAAAGTCCTGCGGCGGCGCTTCCCGGCCGTGCCGGTCGTGATCTATCCGTCCCAGGTCCAGGGCGACCGCGCCAGGCACGACCTGGTCGCAGCGCTGGAGACAGCAGCCCGGCGTGCTGAGTGCGATGTGCTGATTGTCGGCCGTGGCGGCGGGTCCCTGGAAGACTTGTGGGCGTTCAACGAGGAGAGCGTCGTTCGCGCCATGGCGGCGTGCCCGATTCCCGTCGTGTCCGCCGTCGGCCACGAAACCGACGTCACCCTTGCTGATTTCGTGGCGGACTTGCGTGCGCCAACGCCGTCGGCGGCCGCCGAAACAGTCGTGCCGGATACCCGCGAGTGGCTGAGCCGGGCGCAGAGCCTCGGCCGGCGCGCCGGCCGCGTCTTGCGCGACCAGGTGCGACTGGAACAGCGGCACATGACCCAACTGCAGGCGCGGTTGCGTCGCGTCGACCCGCGACTGGTCATGCGCCAGCACGCCCAGCGCGTCGATGAGCTCGGCCTGCGCATGCGGCGCGGATTGGAAAACCGGCTGGCCGTGGAGCGCGCGCGGCTCGCCCGGCTGAACGTCGCACTGCAGGCGGCAACACCGCTATACCGGATCCGCGGCAGTCGGCAGCGGCTCGCGACCGGACGTTTGCGGCTGGCCGCAGCGCTGCGGGCCCGAATCGGGAGCTCCCGCGAACAGCTCGCCAGCCTCGGCGGCGCGTTGCACGCGGTGAGTCCGCTGGCGACACTGGAGCGTGGTTACGCGTTGATCGAGGATGAAACCAGCGGCCGGCTGGTGCGCGATGCGGGTGATCTGGAACCAGGCCAGACGATCAAAGGGCGACTCGCCCGCGGCAGCTTTCTGGCCGAGGTCAAGAAGACTTCAAAACGCTGAACAGCGTTCGTTCAAAGCCTGCCAATCACCGTTGAAGAAGTCGCACAGGATCGGCCGGAACCGATCCATATCCGCCAGGAACGAGTCGTGACCCTGGATGGACGGCAGGTCCACCAGGTTCACCCGGCGTCCCGCATGCTCGAAGCCATGCGCGAGTTCGTACTGCTGTTTTATCGGGAACAGAAAGTCAGTACGCACGCCGATCACCAACACGCGCTCCGCCTGCATCTTGCGCAGCGCCGCCTGCAGCGAGCCCCCATGGTCCGACAGGTCGAACAGGTCCGACGCGCGTGATAAATACAGGTAGCAGTTCGCGTCAAACTGCCCGGTGAATTTCTGTGCCTGGTGTTCCAGGTAAGACTCGACTTCGAAATCCAGAGCGAAGCCATCGCCGGATTTGCGTTCCGCCGCGGTTCGCTCACGGCCAAACCGCCGCTCCCACTCTTCCGCCGAACGATAAGTGATCATGCCGAGCTTGCGCGCCAGGCGCATCCCGGTGATCGGTACAGCATCGAGCGGGTAGTCGCCGCCCTGCCAGTCCGGGTCCTTGCGAATCATTTCACGTTGCAGAGAACGCAATGCGGTCGCGAACGGCAGGGAACGCGCTCCGGTTGAAATCAGCACCAGGCTGCGAGCCATCTCCGGGAACAAAACCGCGAAGGCCAGCGTGCTCATGCCGCCCATGGACGGACCCACGACGCTGTACAGCGACGAAATGCCGAGCGAATCCACCAGCCTTTTGCCGGCAGTCGCGACGTCTTCGAGGTTCAATACGGGGAATGTCAGCCGGTACGGCTCACCCGTGTCCGGGTTGATCGAAGCCGGTCCGGTCGAACCAAAACAACTGCCAAGGGAGTTCACGCAAATGACGAAGAAGCGGTTGGTGTCGATGGGCTTGGACGGCCCAACCATTTCCTCCCACCAGCCCGGCGCCGGGTCAGCCGGCGACGACGCCGCGTGGGCCGACGGTGACATGCCCGTGAATATCAGCACGGCATTATCGCGATGCGCGTTGAGTTCGCCCCAGGTTTCGTAAGCGATCACCGGTGACTGCAATTCGCCACCCTGTCGCATCTGAAAGCGACCGGGCAGCGTCAGGAATTGGCGTGCTTCACCCATCGGCAGGACTCCGCTCGAGGCAGTCCAGGGATTATGCGCCCGGGTCGCGCCCGAGGCACGTCCGGGTGGTTATATGGATATATACCTGCGACGGCCCTGAGCGCGCGCCCGTCAACGCCTGCCATGACGCCGCACGCGCTGGCGACGGCGTTGCTGGCGCGGCGTGAGCTTGTTGCGACGCCCGGCGAACGGATTTGCTCCAGTCCGCAGCTGCAGGCGGATGGGTGTGCCTTTGAGTCGAAACGCTTTGCGGAAACAGTTGACCAGGTAGCGTCGGTAGCTGCCCGGCAGCCGTGCCGTCTGGTTACCGTGTATGACGATGACCGGCGGCCGGCGACCACCCTGGTGCGCGTAGCTGAGCTTCACGCGCGAACGTCTCACGACCGGTGGCGGATGGGCCTGCACCGCGGCCTGCAGCACGTCATTGAGTCGCGGCGTCGGCAACTCGCGCAGTGCGGCCTGCGCCGCCCGGGCCGCGCTGCGCAGCAGGTCAACGATATTGCTGCCATGTTTGGCCGACACGTAGTGCACATCGATGAAGTCGAGAAACGGCAGGCGACGATCCAGTTCGCGACGAATCTCGGCGCGCCGCGATTCAGGCAGTCCGTCCCATTTGTTCACGCCCAGCGTCAACGCACGCCCGCGTTCGAGGATTAGACCAATCAGCGATACATCCTGTTCGGTTACCCCTTCCCGGGCATCCACGAGCACGATCACGGCATCGGCCTCTTCCACGGCCTGCAGGGATTTGACGATTGTGAATTTCTCGACCATCTGCTCCACGCGCGCGCGGCGCCGGATGCCAGCGGTATCGACCAACACATAGTCACGCTCGTCCAGCGAAAACGGCACGGCAATGCTGTCACGGGTCGTGCCGGCTTCGTCCTGCGTGATGAGGCGTTCCTCGCCGAGGAATCGGTTGATCAACGTGGACTTGCCGACATTAGGGCGCCCCACCACGGCGATACGCGTCCCGGTGAGTTCCGGCCGGCGTGCGTCTGCCAGCAGATCGGCCGGCAATAGTTCGCTGACCCGGTCCAGCAAACGATCGACACCATCGCCCCGCGTGGCGGAAATCGCTTCGGGTTCACCGAGGCCCAGCGCAAAGAATTCCGCTACCGCCTCCGCCGGCGGCTGGCCTTCGGATTTGTTGACCGCCAGCACGGCGTTCTTGCCGCTGCGTCGAATCAGGTCGACGACACGTGCGTCATCCGGTGTCACACCGTCAAACCCGTCGACGAGCACGATAACCACGTCCGCTTCGGCAACCGCGAGCCCGACCTGCCGCGACATGTCCTGGTCCAGCCCTGCGGCAGAAACGGTCAGACCACCGGTATCAATGACGATCGCGCCGCCGTCGCCGAGCGAGGCGAAGCCATAGAGCCGATCGCGGGTCAGGCCGGGATAGTCAGCTACCAGCGCATCGCGTGTGCCGGTCAGTCGGTTAAAGAGCGTGGATTTGCCGACATTCGGGCGGCCGACCAGGGCAATGACAGGTAACATGGCCAGTCTCCGAACCCACCAGCGCTGCGCCTAACGCTTCCTGGTGCGCTCGCGGAAGACGTGCAGCTTGCCATCGTCCGTCAGCACGTAGAGCAATTCGCCCACCACGAGCGGTGACGATGTAATGCGCTTCGAGCCGGCCCGCTGTCGAGCCTGCAATTCCCCGGTCGTGGCGCTAAACCAGTGCACATGCCCCTCGAAATCGCCGACAACGACCGAGTTCTTCCACGCGGCCGGTCCACTGATGTCGCGGTTGAGCAGTGTGGCGACGCGCCAGTTCTCGCTGCCGCTGCGCCTGGATAATGCCAGCAGCCCGCTGGCGGAATCGGATACGTAAACGTTCAGGAAATCGGTCGCGAAACCGTTGTAGCTGGACAGCTCGCGCGACCACAGCAGCTGTCCCGACTCCAGAGCCAGCACGGCAACGACGCCCTGAAAACCAGCGGTGTAGATATCTTCGCCAATCACTTGAATAGTCGCGTTGATGTCCACCATTCGATCGACTTCCGTGCGGCCGCTCGGCGGCGAAAGCAGGGTCGACCACAGTTCCGTGCCGTCGCTCATGTCGTAGGCGGCGAGCCTGCCATTGTCGAAGCCCGCCAGCACGGCGTTCCCGGCCACGACCGGTGAACCGGTACCGCGCACGGAAAGGCGCGGCATCGATTGCTGCACGAACCAGGCTTCCGTGCCATCACTCCGTTGCAACGCGGTGAGCTTGCCATCAACGCTGCGCACGAGGACCAGGCCGGGACTGAGTGCCGGTGGCGCCAGAACTTCACTGGAGACGGTCGTCGCCCAGCGGATGCGGCCGTTCTCGGCATTCAAGGCAATGACTTCACCGTTGCTCGATCCCAGGACGACGAGTTCGCCATCGGTAGCCGGTCCGGCAGACAGCGGTAACTTGGTCTTGGTCGACCACAACCGCTTGCCTTTGAGGGCTTCAAACGCCGCGACCTTGCCATCATGAGCCGCGGCGAATACGTTGGTGCCGTCGCTGGCGGGCACCAGGGCAAGGCGCAATTGCTTGGTGCCCTTACCGATGCTGGCACTCCAGGCCTTGCGGATCTCCAGCGTGGGTTTGAACTTGACCAGCTCGGCCGGCGGATCCTCTTCCTCCTCGCCGCCGAAAATGCCGCAGCCGGACAACAGTGCCAATCCGCCGAGCACCAGTGCCCAGCGCCATGGAAAATGTTGCGGCCGACTCATTCGCCCGCGGCCGTCTCTGCCTCGGGTGCCGACGATTCCGTAGCGGCGGATTCATCCATCGAGATCGCAGTGTCAACTGCCGGCAAGGCGTCGAGTTTCGCCTGCACGTAACTGCGATCGATCACGCCCGGTTCGACGGTATTCAAGGCTGATTCGTATTCGCGGCGCGCGTCGGCCGGCATGTTCTGCGCGGCGTAGATGTCACCGCGAATTTCATGGGAACGCGACGCAAACGCAGAGTTCTCATCGATGCGGTCCAGTGCGGCGAGTGCCTCGTCGTACTTCTGCTGATGCAGCCGCACGCGCGCCAGGCGCTGCCGCGCAACGGGCCGCACGAGGTCGTCGCGACTCTGGTCCACGATTTGCTCGAGATAGCTTGCCGCGTCGTCGGCCTCGTTCCTGTTCATGTGCAGCTTCGCCATGGCCAGGCGCCCCTGGTCGACGTATGGCGATCCGGCAAACTGCGCCGCGAGCTCTGCCTGGAGTTCCGCTGCCCGAACCGGTCGCGACGCGTCCACGGCTTCGAGTACCTGTTCATAGAGGGCCGAGGCCTCGATCGCCTGACCATCCTGGTAATCGCCCCACCAGTTCCAGCCATACAGCGCGCCCAGGCCCAGCAGGATGCCCCCGAAAATGAAGCCGCCATTTTCGCGCAGCCATTTTTTGGCAATCTCTGCCTGCTGTTGGTCTGTCAGAAGTTCGTCCACTATCGCGTTCTCACCTTATCCTTAATCTGTTAGCGGGTATCGCTCGCCGGCAACAATGCCAGCACGGCGTTCACCAGCTTATCCCGGGCGACCGTCTGCTGCTCACCCTGCCCGCGCAATGGCTTCAGGCCCACCGTCGCGTTCGCCAACTCTTCCTCGCCCAGGATCACGGCCAGCGGCGCACCGCTGCGATCAGCCCGCTTCATCTGGTTCTTGAAGCTGCCCCCGTCACAACCGAATTCCACCCGCAGCGCCGGCGCGTCGTCGCGCAGGGATTCGGCGAGCTGGAATGCGGAGCGCAGTGTACCGGCTCCGACCGCGACAACGAAGATGTCCGGCGCACTATCGGGCTCGACTCCGTCGCAGGCCCGGTATAGCTCCAGCAAGCGTTCCAGGCCCAGCGCCCAGCCGATCGCCGGTGTGGCTCGCCCGCCGAGCTGTGACACCAGCCCATCGTAGCGGCCACCGGCGCAGACCGTGCCCTGGGCGCCAAGCCGGTCCGTGACCCACTCGAACACCGTGCGACTGTAGTAATCCAGCCCACGGACCAGCTGCGGATTGAGGCGATAGCCGATGCCAGCGTCATCGAGCAGTTCACGCAATGCCGCGAAATGGTCGGCTGACTCCGGGTCGAGGTAATCCATCATCACGGGCGCGCCCGCGATCAGCTCCCGCATGTCCGGGTTCTTGCTGTCCAGGATTCGCATCGGACTGCGCTGCAGGCGGGTCCGACTGTCCGTATCCAGCGCGGCTTCGTGATCCCGGAAATAGGTCGTCAGCACGTCGCGATAGGCCGCACGGGACTCGGCCGTGCCAAGCGAATTCAGTTCCAGCGTCACGGCCTCGATGCCGAGGGCACGCCACAGACGCGCCGTCATCAGGATCATCTCCGCGTCAATATCCGGTCCGGCGTAGCCCAGCGCTTCCACATCGAACTGGTGAAACTGGCGATACCGACCTTTCTGCGGTCTTTCATAGCGAAACATCGGGCCCGTGAACCAGACCTTCTGTCGCTGGTTATGCAACAGGCCGTTGCTGATGCCGGCCCGCACAATGCCTGCGGTTGCTTCGGGTCGCAGTGTCAGACTCGTGCCATTGCGATCGTCGAAGGTGTACATCTCCTTTTCGACGATGTCCGTCACCTCGCCAATCGAGCGTCGGAACAGTTCCGTCCGTTCGACAACCGGCACACGCATTTCGCGATAGCCATAAGCGTGGGCAATCTCGCGCAACGTGGTTTCCAACAGCTGCCAGCCGGCACTGTCCGATGGCAGCACGTCCGCCATGCCGCGAATCGGTTGAATCTGTTCGCTCATGGTTCCCCGGTCGCCGGCGCGTCGATCGTCAGCCGCGCAACTTTGCCGGTCACACTGCCGGGCGGCACTGCAAACGGCTCGCCGTTCAGGTAGATGTCCACGTCCGGCGCATTCCCGATCAGGACTTTGAACGGCGGCTCGCCACTCAGTTCGCGACGCACGCCTTCCCGCTGCAGGCCGAACAGGATGCGCCGGTTCCGATCGGATATTTCCGTCCAGGACTCACCACGAAAATACAGTTCCAGCGTGACCTGGTCTCCAGGCAGCGGCGCCACCGGCTCGGCCTCGGCCGGGGTGGCCTCATCGGTCGGCGCGGCGGCCGCGATGCGTTCTGCGTCGGATTCACTCGTCGGCTCCGGCTCCACCGTTGTTTCAGCTTCAGCCACAGGCTCCGGCTCGGGGGCCGGCTCGGGCTCCACGAGATCAACCGGCGGCGCGACCGGGGTTGGCGCCAGCGGCACCGGTTCCGGATCCACCGATGCCAGCGGGGCTGGCGGTTCGTCCGCGCTGATCGCTGGCACGCGCGGTTCCGGGTCGTCCTGCAGCACGTAAACTGCCAGGCCAATGGCCAGCAGCACACCGAGCGCACCAATTGCCCACGGCAGCGGATTGATTGCGACCGCGGCGCGATGGGTCGGCTGCTGCAATTCGGGCAAACTGGCAGTTTCGTCGGTCGTGTCCCCATACGCATCGAGAATCTCGTCTTCCGACACATCGACCAGTCGGGCGTATGCTTTCAGGTGTCCCCTGACGAAGACCGGCGCACCAAGTGTGTCGAAACGCTCCTCTTCGAGCGCCACCACGACGCTGTCGTCCAGGTGCAGTGCATCGGCAACTTGTTCCAGCGCCATCCCGCGCGCTTCGCGTGCCCGTCGCAACAGGCCGCCTGGTCCGGCGCCGGCACCCGCCGTCGGCTGACCGGGGCTGGCGTCGTCAGCCGGCATTGCGCTCGCGCTCCAGGAGCTGTCGTGTCTCTACGGATTCGGGGAATTCGCTTTTCAATTGCGCGGCATACGCGGCCGCGGCATCGATATCACCGAGCTGCTCTTCAATCTGGACGCCAAGCCAGAGCACCGCGGGGGACGCGCGACTGATGCCCAAATAGCGTTCCAGGAAAGCACGGGCCTGCAGGTCGTTGCCACGTTTGTGCGCCACGTCCGCCAGCTGCAGTAGCGCTTCACTGTAGCCCGGGTTATTGCGTAACGACAGGCGCAGGTAATCCTCGGCCTGGGCCAGGTCGACCCGCTTGGCGCAAATGCCGGCGTTTGCATACAGCGAGGCGCGGTCCGTATAGGCCACGGAGAGTGGAATGGCCAACGCCCGCTCGAATTCTTTCAGCGCTTCGGTCTCACGGCCGGCGCGCCGGCAGAGAAACACGCCCAGCGCTTCGATCGCGTCCGGATCGTCCGGCGATACCGAGATACTGCGGCGATACTGTCGCTCGGCAGCCTCGAGGTCGCCCAGCTGCTCATAGACAATCGCCAGCGCCGTGTGCGCTTCAGGCAGGCGCGGGTTCTGCTCGATGGCTTTTTCCAGTTTCACCTGCGCTTCGGGCAGGTTCCCCTGCCGCAGGTAGCCGATACCCAGTTCGAGGTTCGCTTGGGCGGCGTCCTCGTCGGACGCCTCCGGTAACTTGGTGCCGGAGGTCTCGGTGACACATCCAGTCAGCAACGCGGCGGACAAAACAATAGGAATCCATCGCTGAGTCTTCACGGACGTGTCTCCTGGACTTTCAGGCTGAGGGGCGAGCGCACCCGGTTATGCACCTGGCCGGCAAGCTGACCACAGGCTGCGGCGATATCGTCGCCGCGCGTCTTACGGGTGACGGTGAACACGCCGGCATCGAGCAGCACCTGCCGGAATTCATCGACGACGGCCGGCGAACTACGCCGGTATTGCGTACCCGGGAACGGGTTGAACGGAATCAGGTTGACCTTCGCGGGCCGCCGCTTCAGGCGTGACGCGAGCTGACGCGCGTGCGACAGGTCATCATTGACGCCGTCGAGCATGACGTATTCGAAGGTAATATCCCGCGTGTTGGTTTTCGCCACGTAATCCCAGCAGGCCGGCAGCAATTCATCGATCGGGTGGCGCCGATTGATCGGCACCAGTTCGTCGCGCAAGCGATCATCCGGCGCGTGCAGCGAGACCGCCAGCGCGACGCGCGCCTCGTCGGCCAGCCGGCGAATCTGCGGCACCAGGCCCGATGTGCTGACGGTAACGCGCCGGCGTGACAGATTGAACCCCAGGTTGTCTGTCAGCACGGAAACCGCTTCGACCAGCGGCCGAAAGTTCGCGAGCGGCTCACCCATCCCCATGAAGACAACATTGGTAATGGGCGACTCACGCTCGCAGACCAGCTCCTGGCGGGCCAGCATGACCTGGCCGATGATCTCCGCGGCATCGAGATTACGATTGAAGCCTTGAGCCCCGGTCGCACAGAAGCTGCAGTCCATCGCACAGCCGACTTGTGACGACACACACAGCGTGCCGCGCGTGCCTTCCGGTATGAACACTGTCTCGATCGCCTGGCCACGCCCGGCATCCAGCAGCCACTTGACCACGCCGTCCACCGCCTCCTGGCGACTGCGCACGGTTGGCAGGTCGAAGCTCGCAGAACCCGCCAGCCGCTCGCGCAATGCGACGCTCAGATCGGTCATGGCTTCCGGCTGCAGAACCGCGTGCCCATAGACCCATTTCATCAGCTGACGCGCCCGAAACGGCTTCTCGCCCATGGCGACGAAATGACGTTCGAGCGCGTCACGCGACAGGCCCAGCAATTTGTCAGCCGCCGCTCCCATGAAGCCTTACCGCGTGCGCGGACAGATTTCATCCTCGCCAAAGAAGAAGGCGATTTCTTGCCTCGCCGTGTCCGAACCATCGGAGCCGTGCACCACGTTTTCCTCGATACTGGTCGCAAAGTCCTTACGGATCGTTCCCGGATCGGCGTCGGCCGGGTTGGTCGCGCCCATCACCTCGCGATTCTTCGCGATGGCGCCCTCCCCTTCCAGCACCTGGATCATCACGGGGCCGGAAATCATGTAATTGACCAGGTCATTGTAAAACGGTCGTTCCCTGTGCACGGCGTAAAAACCTTCAGCCTGCTCGCGCGTCATGTGCAGCATCTTCGCCGCGACGATTTTCAGACCCGCCTGCTCAAAGCGACGGTAGACCTCGCCAACGAGGTTTTTTTCCACGCCATCCGGCTTGACAATAGAAAACGTGCGTTCGATAGCCATGGGTACTCCCGCAAAAGAATAGAAAAACCAGTTGCGCGCCGCAGCGCGTGATAATCAGATGTTGAAACTTTCGCCGCAGCCGCACTCCCCTGCGGCATTTGGATTTCGGAAGCTGAAAGCCTCATTCAACCCTTCGCGAACGTAATCGACTTCGGTTCCGTCGATAAATCGCAGACTCTCCCGATCCACGACGACCTTGACGCCGTCCGCGTCGAATACTTCGTCGCCAGACTGAATCTCGTCCGCGTAATTGACCACGTATGCCAGCCCCGAACATCCGGTTCGTTTCACGCCCAGGCGCAGCCCTACCGCACCATCCCGGTGGGCCAGGAAGCGCCGCACGTGATCGACGGCCCGGTCAGTCAGCTTTATTGCCATGTCTCGCTCCGTCCCGGCGGGGACACACAAAGCTCATTATTTTCCCAAGCCCGCCAGCAATTCCGCAAGGCGTCCTCGACCAGTAGCAGCTGAGCCAGCTTGGCCGGCGACGCCCCGAGCCGTTCCGCCAGCGACGCGGCTGTCACGCCACCGAGCGTCTCCAGCGCCTGCCCCTGCAGGTGTTCCGTTACCAGGCTGCAGGCTGCGATCACCTCGGGACAGGCGAGCGCCTGGAACGCCGCGGCCTCTATCCGGCCTGATTCGGTCCGGATTTCGAAGCAGATAACCTGCCCCTGATCCGCGGCGCCCGCAGCACCGCGGAGTATCGCGCCCTCGCCGGGCGGCAACGGGCCGACATTGCGCGGGTGATCGAAATGCTCGAGGACGAGCGGCGAGTAGTCCACGTCAGGCGGCCTCGTCGGGCAGCGTTGGGGCGAGCGCCCGCAGCCGCGTCACCTCGCGGCGAAAGATGGCCACGGCCCGATCCAGCTCCGCCATCGTCGTGCCACGGCCGAGGCTGAAACGCAGCGATGCTTCGGCCAATTGATCCGACCGCCCAAGGCTCTTCAGCACCGCGGACGGCTCCCCGGAATCGCTGGCACAGGCTGAGCCACTCGAAATCGCCAGCTCGCGCAGCGCGAGACGCAGGCTTTCCCCCTCCACACCCGTCACGCTGACATTCAGGATGTGGCACACGCGCTGCCGCGCCGAACCGTTCAGCAGGACGCCGGGTAACGTCTGCAGCTGTGACCACAGGTGGTCCCGCAGTTGCGCCTGTGCCGGGGGATCGGTCGCGAGCCGCTGTCGCGCCAGCTCACAGGCCTGCCCCATGCCGGCGAGCTGATGGGTCGGCAGCGTGCCGGGTCGCAGGCCGCGCTCCTGCGCGCCACCAAATTGCAGGGGTTCGACGCGGCGACAACGGTCAGCGTCCAGGAACAAGGCACCCGCGCCCTTCGGGCCGTACATCTTGTGTGCCGACAGCGACAACAGGTCGATAGCCTGCGCCTTGACATCAATGGGCAGGCGACCGGCGCTTTGCGCCGCGTCGACATGAAACAGCAGGTCGTGCTCGCGACACAGCGCACCCAGTGCGGCGATGTCCTGCACCACGCCCGTCTCGTTGTTGACATGCATTACTGACAACAAAATGGTGTCGGCGGTAACCGCTGCCGCCACGATGTCCGGATCGAGAAGTCCGGCGTCGTCCGGGCGCAGGTAAGTCACCTTGAAACCGTCCCGTTCCAGCGCCCGGCAACTTTCGAGCACGGCCGGGTGCTCCGTCGTGGAGGTAATCACATGGCGGCCACGACCTTGCTGGAAGTGCGCTGCGCCGATGATTGCCAGGTTGTCGGACTCGGTCGCGCCGGATGTCCACACGATTTCACCAGCCTGTGCGCCGATCAAGTCGGCGACCTGCTGGCGCGCGTGTTCGATGACCGCGGCGGCCGCGCGTCCGGGCCTATGCGTCGCCGACGGGTTCGCCGCGCCAAGCTGCGATTTGAGCAGTGCCGAAATGCGCGCGGCAACGTCCGGATCCACCGGCGTGCTGGCCGCATAGTCGAGATAGATCGAGTCAGCCATCGGCCTCGGGCGACTGGATCGATGCCGCCGGCGCATTGTCCCCTGAGCCTGGCGCGAGCGCGCTGAGCATGCCGCGCAGGATCGCCAGTTCGTTGCTGTCCAGACGCGCGCGGTTGAACAGGCGCCGCAACCGTCGCATCAGGTGCCGCGGATTCTCCGGATCGATGAAATCGCCGGCAACCAGCGCCCGTTCCAGGTGGCCGTAGAAATACTCCAGGTCGGCCGCGCGGGCGGGCGGATGGGCCTGCGTGGAGGGCACTGCGCCAGGCCGCTCTGCCAACGCCAGCCGCAGTTCATAGGCGATGACCTGTACCGCCATCGCCAGGTTCAGCGAGTTGTATTCCGGATTACTCGGGATGTACACCAGTCCGTGGCAGCGATCCAGCGCGTCATTCGTCAGCCCGGCCCGCTCCGGTCCAAACAAAATGGCGACTTCGGTGCCCGCAGTTTTCTCCGCCACTTCGGCCGCACATTCCCGCGGCGAGTATTCCGGCCAATTCAGCGTGCGCTGCCGCGCGCTCGCGCCGATCACAAGACCGCAGTCACCAATCGCTTCGTCGAGCGTGGCAACCTGCGTTGCCGCCAGCAGCACATCGAGCGCGCCAGACGAGCGCGCCCGTGCCTCACCGTCGATGTCACAGGCTGGGGCCACCAGCACCAGCCGGGCGAACCCCATGGTCTTGATGGCACGCGCGGCGGCACCAATATTCCCGGGATGCGTGGGCGCAACGAGCACAAAGCGTGGCTGGGTGGCTGTCATTTCCATGTAGTCGTCAATAGCTGCCGGTATTGTACCGGCGCCGCCCGAACAGGTGCCGCCGGCAACGGGACACCGTAGAATACGCCCCCTTTCGGCAGGTCCGGCGAGCGCGCGATGCAAGCATTCCTGAATACAGCCGTCCAAGCGGCGCGGCGCGCCGGCGATACCGCGGCCGGTTACCTGAATCGCGCCGAACGGCTGGAGATTCACACGAAGGCTCGCAACGAATTCGTGACCCAAGTGGACCATGCAGCGGAGGAGATCATTATCGACACGATCCGCGAGCGGTATCCGGATCATGCGTTCCTGGCCGAGGAAAGCGGCCGCCAGGGCGAGGCTGACAACTTGTGGATCATCGATCCCCTCGACGGTACAACGAATTTCGTCCACGGTTTTCCGGTCTTCGCGGTGTCGATTGCACTGCAGGTGCGCGGTCAACTGGAGGTCGCGGTCGTGTACGACCCGATGCGCCAGGAACTCTTCACGGCCGCACGTGGCCAAGGCGCGCAACTCGACGGCCGGCGTATCCGGGTGTCGAACCTGCATAGCCTTGAGGGTGCCCTGATCGGTACCGGCTTTCCGTACCGCGCCAATGCGACATACATGGACCGTTACCTCGGCATGCTGCAGGCTGTGCTGGAGAGCACCGCCGGTATCCGACGCCCCGGGGCCGCGGCGCTCGATCTCGCCTACGTGGCCGCCGGTCGGCTCGATGGCTTCTGGGAATTCGGCCTGAGCACCTGGGACATGGCAGCCGGCGCGTTATTGATCCGCGAAGCCGGTGGCATGATTTCGGAACTCGATGATGCGGGTGACTTCCTGGAAACCGGTAACGTGATCGGGGGCAACCCGAAAGTCCACGACGGACTGAAGCAGCTGTTCAGCACGCCGCCCGCTCTGTGACCAAACGGTAACCAGGCTCACGGCAGATCGCCGACTTCTTCTTCCTCGACCTTTGGCGGCATCAGGTCAACCTGGCTGACGTTCAGGGCCAGCGCGGTCGCGCTCGCGACAAAGATCGATGAGTAAGTACCTACGATCACACCCACAATCAGGGCAATCGAGAAGCCGTACACGGCCTCGCCACCGAGGAACAGCAGCGCACCCAGCACGAGCAGCGTGGTAAAGCTGGTAATGACCGTCCGCCCGAGCATCTGGTTGACCGATGTATTCATAATGGCCTCGGCGCCTTCCTTACGAATGCGCCGGAAGTTCTCCCGAATCCGGTCGAACACCACGATCGTGTCGTTCAGCGAGTAGCCGATAACGGCGAGCACGGCCGCGAGCACAGACAAATCGAACGGCAGCTGCAGCACTGAAAAGAAACCGAGCGTAATGACCACATCGTGCACCAGGGCGGCGACGGAGCCGACCGCGAACTTCCACTGGAAGCGGAACATGATGTAGCCGAGGATCATCAACAGGGCAAACAGCATCGCGAGACCACCGCGCTCGGTTAGCTCTTCGCCGACCTGCGGGCCGACGAATTCGACGCGGCGCAGCTCTACCTGCGTGCCGCCCTGACGCAGAATATTCATGATGCTCTCGCCAACCTGGCTGCTGTCCGTGTCGGCGCGCGGCAGGACGCGAATCAGGACGTCACGCGCGGTACCGAAATTCTGCACCTGCGCATCGTCGAAGCCGCCGCTGGCCAGGCGGTTGCGAATCTCGGCCAGATCAGCCGTGTCACCGTACCCGGCCTCCAGCAAGACCCCGCCGGTAAAGTCGATACCAAAGTTCAGTCCGGCTGTCGCCAGCGAGCCGATGGAACCGGCCAGCAGCAGCACCGACAGCACGGCGGCGATACGGCGCTTGCCAAGAAAATCGAAATCGGTCTTTTGTCCGAGCAGTGCCACGAGTTCGCTCCGTCAGATTGGCAGCCGTTGCAGCGTGCGCCCGCCAAAAAACAGGTTGACCAGAGACCGCGTGCCGATAATCGCAGTGAACATCGACGTGACGATGCCGAGGGACAGCGTGATAGCGAAGCCCTTGATGGGCCCCGTGCCGAATGCAAACAGCACAATCGCCGCGATCAGCGTGGTGATATTTGCATCCGCAATCGTCGACAATGCCTTGGCATAGCCGGCCTCGATACTGGCCTGCGGCGAGTTGCCGTTGCGAATTTCCTCGCGAATGCGTTCGAAGATCAGCACGTTCGCATCCACGGCCATACCGACCGTCAGCACGATGCCCGCGATACCCGGCAGCGTCAGCGAAGCCTGCAGCATCGACAACAGGGCCACCACCAGCACCAGGTTGGTCACCAGGGCCAGGTCGGCAATGAGCCCGAAGGCCCGGTAGTAAATCGCCATGAACACGACAACCAGGCCGAGACCGATGACAATCGCCCGCATGCCTTTGTTGATGTTGTCCTTGCCGAGACTGGGACCGATGGTGCGTTCCTCGACTTTGAAGATTGGCGCCGCCAGCGCACCGGCCCGCAGCAGCAGCGCCAGATCCCGCGCTTCCAGCGTGTTCAACCCGGTGATCTGGAATGAGCTGCTGAAGACCCCGCGAATGGTCGCAATGTTGATGACCTCTTTTTCTTCGCGCGGCACTTCGACCATCTCGCCATCACGCTCGATCGTTTCACGCTTCTGCTCGACGAAAACGACCGCCATCGGCTTGTTCAGATTGGCCTTGGTGGTCTCGAGCATCGACCGAGCGCCTTGGCCGTCCAGCCTGACGAACACCGCCGGCAAGCCTTCGGAGAAACCCGACGTGGCATCGATAAGCTGGTCGCCGGTCACAATCGTGCGGCGCTTCAACAGCTGGGGACTGCCGGCGCGATCGTAGAAAATCTCGCATCCGAGTGGCGCCCGGCCACGGCGTTCGGCCTCGAGCGGGTTTTCTTCGTCACAGACCAGGCGAAATTCCAGCGTCGCCGTGGCGCCGAGAACCCGTTCGGCCTGCGATGGATCCTGCACACCGGGCAACTGCACGACGATCCGATCCAGGCCCTGACGCTGCACGACCGGTTCCGCGACGCCCAGCTCGTTGACCCGGTTGCGCAACGTAACGATGTTCTGCTGGATCGCGAAGTCGCGCCGCTCGCGCACCTGGTCTTCGTTCATGCTCACGATCAGGCGGTCCTGGCCGCGTGTCTCGATCGTCGCTTCGGGATCGGCGTCGGTCATCAGCTCCTCGGCGCGATCCCGTTCGGCCGCATCATTCAGTGTGATGACAACCTCATCCCCGGCTATTTCCACCGTGCGCCGAATGCGTGCGTCGCGCAACAGCTTGCTGAAGTCCCGCGCGTAGTTGTCCAGTCGTTGCTGCACGGCTGCATCGACATCAACTTCGAACAGGAAGTGCACACCACCGCGCAGGTCGAGCCCGAGGCTCATCGGCCGCAGCCCGACGGTGCGCAGCCAGTCCGGCGTGCGGGGCGCCAGCGTCAATGCCACGACATAATTTTTGCCGAGCGCTTCGCGCAACAGGTCGCTCGCCGCGAGCTGTTCTTCGACGCCAGGAAAACGAACCAGCAGGCGGCCCTCGTCGACGTACAGGGAGTTCCAGTTAATGCCTGCGCCTTGCAGTGCGAACTCGACCTGGTCAACCTCGAGCTGTTCCAGCGGCGTCCCGTTGTCGCGGCTGACCTGCAAGGCCGGGTCCTCGCCAAAGATATTCGGCAAGGCAATGAACAGGCCCAGCGTGACCACGCCGAGCACGAGCAGATTTTTCCACGCGGGATAGCGATTCATCGAGGCTCGATCCGATCAGGCGCTTTTCACGGTGCCTTTCGGCATGACGCCGCCGATCGTATGGCGCTGCACCTTCAACACCACGCCGTCGGCCACCTCGACCTGCACGAATTGCTCACTGAGCTCGGTGACCTTGCCCAGAACACCGCCGGCGGTGACGACTTCGTCGCCCACCGACAGGTTCGCGACCATTTCACGGTGCTCTTTCTGGCGTTTGTTCTGCGGCCGAATCAGCAAGAAATAGAAGACGACGAAAATCAGGATCAGCGGCAAGAAGCTGACCAGCGGGTCCGGCTGCCCGCCAGCCTGCGCCCACGCGTCCTGAATGAACCATCCCATGATGAGTCCCGGGTAAAAAGCGGCGCGTATTATTGCACATCCGCAGCCGATTTCTCGGTCCGCCCGACCGGCGTCAGGCAATTCTGGCCAGCGTGTCGCGGGCTACGGTCGCAAAGCTGCCGCCCTCGATTGCCGTCCGCAGGGACACCATCAGCTGCTGGTAATAATGCAGGTTATGGATGGTGTTCAGCCGGGCGCCGAGGGTTTCCTTGCACTGATCCAGGTGCCGCAGGTACGCCCGACTGTAGTGCCGACAGGTGTAGCACTGGCAGTCCTCCTGCAGGGGCCGCGGATCGTCCCGGTAGCGCGAATTGCGGATGCGGATCACGCCGTCAGCGGTAAACAGATGCCCGTTGCGGGCATTACGTGTGGGCATCACGCAGTCGAACATGTCCACGCCCCGCGCCACTGCCTTGATGATGTCGGCGGGCGTGCCGACACCCATCAGGTAACGCGGCGCCGCGTCGGGCATTTTCGGCAGGCAGTGCTCGAGCGTCGCCAGGCGCTCCTCCTCCGGCTCGCCGACTGACAGTCCGCCAATCGCCATGCCGTCAAAACCGATTTCGATGAGGCCCTCCAGCGAAGCGCTGCGCAGGGCCGGAAAAACGCCACCCTGGACGATGCCGAAAACCACGCTGCCGGTCTCCGCTGCGCCGGAGGCATCGAAGGCATCGCGGCTGCGGCGCGCCCAGCGCAGCGACAGTTCCATGGACGCCCGCGCCTGCGACTCATCCACCGGGTAGTCGGTGCATTCATCAAAAATCATCTGGATGTCACTGCCGAGCGCCGCCTGAACTTCCATCGCGCGCTCCGGTGACAGGAACACCCGGCTCCCGTCGGTCGGCGCCTGGAACTCGACGCCCTGCTCGGTCAACTTGCGTCGCTCGGTCAGGCTCCACACCTGGAAGCCACCGGAGTCTGTGAGTATCGGCCCGTCCCAGTGCATGAAGCGGTGCAAGCCACCAAACTCACGGATCATGTCGCAGCCCGGGCGCAGCATCAGGTGAAAGGTATTGCCGAGGATGATCTGCGCGCCGCTGGCGGCAACCTCTTCCGGGCTCACGGTCTTCACTGCGCCGTACGTGCCGACCGGCATGAAGGCCGGTGTGTCGACCGCGCCGCGAGACAATCGCAGCCTGCCGCGGCGGGCCGCACCATCGTTATGCAGCAACTCGAACATCAGGCGTGTTGGCGATGACAGAACATCGCGTCACCGTAACTGAAAAACCGGTAGCGCTGTGCCACCGCGTGTCGATACGCAGCCAGCACCGCGTCGGTGCCGCTGAAAGCACACACGAGCATCAGCAACGAAGACTCCGGCAAATGGAAATTGGTCAACAGCGCATCGGCGACGCGGAACCGGTAGCCGGGCCGGATAAACAGTCGCGTCTCGCCCTTCCAGGGCTTTAATTCACCATCCTCCGCGGCCGTCTCCAGCGCGCGCATCACGGTCGTACCGACCGCGATCACCCGACCACCGGCACCCCGAGCCGCGGCCACCTGGTCGCACAGATCGACCGACACATCGAGTGATTCCGCGTGCAACTCACCGCTGCGCAATTGTTCGTCGCGCAGTGGTTGAAAGGTGCCGGCGCCGACATGGAGCGTGACATAACCCATACGGATACCGACGTCGCGCAGTCGATCCAGGTGTGCCTCATCGAAGTGCAGGCCCGCGGTCGGCGCGGCAACCGCGCCCGGTTTCCGGGCATAGACCGTCTGGTAACGCTCGATGTCGGCGGGCGCATCGTCGCGCCTGATGTAGGGCGGCAGCGGCACATGACCATGCTGATCCAGCACGCTGTCGATCGGTGCCGAGAAGCGCAACACATAGAATGCGTCCTGCCGACCGAGTACCTCTGCCTCGATGCCGTCCGCAAACAGCAGCAGCGAACCCGTTGGCGGCGACCTGCTGGCTTTCAACTGGGCCAACGCCAGGGTTGGCTCGAGGCGGCGCTCCAGCAGGAGTTCCACCTTCCCACCGGTTTGCTTATGCCCGAACAGGCGCGCCGGCATCACGCGGGTGTCGTTGAAAATGAGCAGGTCATTCGAATCAAGTAATTCACCGAGCTCGATGAACTGCCGATCCTCGACCTGACCATCTCGGCGCAGGTGCAGCAGCCGGCTTGCGCCGCGCACTGGCAGCGGTTGCTGCGCAATCAAATCCTCGGGCAACGCGTACGTGAAATCCGCCGGCTGCACGGCGCCCGGATCACGGGCCACTGGAGCGCTCAAGCACGGCTCGCACTGGGGGGCGGTCGGTCACCGGCAATGGCACGCATTTCTCGCATCAGGTCCGCCTTGCTGGTCGCGGCGGGTGGTGGCAACTCGGAAACGAGCCGGTCACACTTGCGCCAGATGGACCTGACATGTTGCCGATATTGCTCGCGCTCCTCCGCCCGGGCCGGATTGACTCGCAACAGGCGGCGGCGGCGATCGGCCGGGTCAATCACTTCTTCCAGGAAGCCCGTCGTAATATGCGTGGAGCAGTAACGCGACACCGTGGACTTCGGCAGTCCCACGATCCGGGCGACTTCCGAGATCGTTGGTTGGTAATGCACAAAATCGGCGATCACCAATGTAAAGATCACCAGCAATTCGCCCGCCGGCATGCTGCCGTAACTGTGTACCGACAGGTCGAGCAACCGCCAGATCAAGGCGTAGGTTTTGCCAACCAGCGGGTGTGGGCCTGCGGAGGTGGCGGCCGTCAGCTCCGATCCCCTCTCGGCAGCTCGTTCCTGCTCCGTGAAACGTTGCAGTTGCGCCATCACGGCAGCCGCATCATGGTCGGCTCCCTCGGGCCCGAAGAGTTCACCCAGGCTTTCCTGCATGGCGATGACCTCGCCGAAATGCTGGTGCCGCTCGGCGATCGCGGCCGGTGTACAGCGCAGGCGCCGACGCCGGCGATCGTGCGGGTCGATATCCTCCAGCAGAAAGCCGGCGTCCATCTCCGCCGACACGTAACGCGACACCGTTGACTTCGGGAGGTCCGCCAGCTCCGCCACTTCCGAGACCGTCGGGTGATAGCCGACCTCGTCGAGCAGCATCGTAATCATGACGGTGAGCATTTCCCCGGTTGGCGGCGCGCCATAGCGATGCACGGCCAGGTGGAGCACGCGCCACATAAACGCGTACACGACCATCGCATCGAATTCCTTGTCGAATATGCTGTTCATGCCGACGGCATCCCGTTGACACAGCGTATGCGGCCAATCCCCGGCGATCAATCTTTTTGCTAGAGTACGCTCCCTGCCGCGCCCCTCCGCCGCCGGGATGGCGAAATTGGTAGACGCGCTGGACTCAAAATCCAGTGGGGTTAAACCCGTGTCGGTTCGAGTCCGACTCCCGGCACCATCGCCTGACTCGCATCCATCAATCGCTGGCTAGAAAAAACCCGGCGCCAGGCCAGGTTTTCACTCGGACGCGGACGAGCTCAGACTTCTCTGCGTTTCAGCCACCCCAACAAGCCGAGGGCGGAGGCGAAGAGCCAGAGGACTGGGGGGATGGGGATCGGCACCAGCCTCACGAAAGCGAGCGGGTCAGGGTCGAAAACGTCCAGCGAAGGAATATTGATCTCATCCACACCCTGAGCCGGGGAAATTGTTAGCAACAAACTGACTCGACTTACCGCAGGAAGAAATTCATCAAGGTCCTCACCACTGAATG
Source organism: Gammaproteobacteria bacterium (assembly GCA_030066665.1). Taxonomy (GTDB): domain Bacteria; phylum Pseudomonadota; class Gammaproteobacteria; order Steroidobacterales; genus J054. The sequence continues at coordinate 2,696 of JASJBD010000049.1, read as the reverse complement.
AAACAAACTCATCGCGAGGAGCAAACATGTAACTCTGGCCTGATGCATCTCTCATGAGATTGCTGTCGTCAAGGTTCCATTGGCCTCCCATACCACCGGGTCCGCCGAGTCCGATTCGAATCACTATGTCCACAACGTCCAGTTGATCTTCGATAATTCCGGTCTTGAAGGCTATGCCATCGATGTCTAGCGGATACTGGACGGGCATCCCATCCTGAGGTTCGTAGTCCGCGGATCTGGTGAATGTTCCATTCGCTTGTCGAAAATCACCGCTGAACCCGCCGTTGGCACCGAAAATCCAAAAGAGCCCGCCCACTGTGCCGTCGTAGGACAGGGTTGACGTTGCAATCCAATAGGGCGAGGCAAGGTATGGATCGAATGTTATTGCGGTTCCCGACGCCAGCGCGAAGCGGTCACCACCTGTCCCGAAGTAGTTAACTGTGTACGGGTCAATTTCCGGAAGGACATCCCGAATGAAAGTTCCCGCCGGGATAGCTGCCCAGCATGTTGCCGGAGCGCAGAATGCTGTGGTAGCGATTAGGAGTTGGGCAGCTGCGGTCGGAAGACGACGCGCCATCATGGTCCTCCCACCACCGTAGGGTGGGCTTTATTGACTAACTTTGTTATGTCAATACCTTAGCATCGACGCTACAGCGCAACAACTTTACATAACGAAACCGTCACGGGGTAAGGTTTCAGAGCAGTTTGAGCAGCATTGGCAACGTGTTCATAACCTGCACGCGGCGACAGCGGCCAAAAGAAAACCCGGCACCAGGCCGGGTCTTCGTAGTGACTGCAGTCCGTTCAGCCTGTCCTGCGTTTCAGCCATCCCAGCAGGCCGAGGCCGGAGGCGAAGAGCCAGAGGGCGGCGGGGATCGGAATGATATTGCCGTCGTGAACTGCCCAAGCGAATTCGCCATCGGTCTGACCGCCGAGGCCCGAGCCGCCGCTGTCAAAGCCGACGTCCCATGCGCTAACGTCGGTCTCGAATTCTGTACCGGACCAGTAGCGGCCGGCGCGCAGACCCGGAAACAGGGCCAGGTCGGGATCCGTGTTAGGGACGAAGTTAGGCTCGAAAATAGAAAATCCCAATACGCCACTCAGGTTTTGGAAAAACATGTACCCCATTTCGTTGTCCCGGCAAGCGAGTTCCGTGGCGGAGCTGCAATTAACCGGGCTACCAGTAAACGGACCCGCGCCCGCGGCCACGCTGATGTAGGGAAGTCGCCAGCCGTCAACGCCGCCGAGTGTTAATCCCGCGACCCAGGCATTGGCGTCATTCCAGGTTCTGAAGGTCTCGTCGGGTTGCGCCCAGGTAATGTCCAGCACCGTGTCGTAAATCAACCCGCCGCCGTTATCAACCAGTGCAGCTTGTGCTTGGACGAATGACACGCTCAGAGTAAGCGTGAGGAGAATTCTTGTCATTCTCGAACTCCCAACATTAGGGAATCACCGAAGCGATTCATGCGTCATCGGGAGATCTCGTATACAAAAAATACTTGGTTCTTTGCTTGGCGGCAAGTTGACATAAACAGGGCGGCGCAAGCTAACGTTTCCGGGGGATTTGGGCAATCCTGGCACATGCTCACACCCCGCGCGCGGCGGGAACGGGCCGCGCGCCGTTCCCTGACATTGAAACATTGGACTACCATCGGTCCTTGAAATTGACGACAGGTTAACCACGCGCCACGCAATGACTCGCGCCAAACTCACCATCTTCCATCTGGCAATACCGTGCCGCGACCTGGATGAAGCCGAGCAGTTCTATGTCGGCTCGCTCGGCGCCACATTGGCCCGCCGGTACGATGACCGCATCACGCTGGCTTTCTTTGGTGACCAGCTCGTTTGCCACCTGGCGCCAGACAAGATTGAAGAGGCGCCTGAAATCTATCCGCGGCATTTCGGCGTGACCTTCCAACAGCGTCCGGAATTCGAGCGGCTCTTAACCCAATTGACCGATCAGGGCGTGCCGTTGCTGAAGGAACCCTTCACACGCTTCGAAGGGTTGCCTGAAGAGCACACGACGTTCTTCCTGCAGGATCCATCCAACAACATTATTGAGTTCAAGCATTACGTAGACGAACGTATGATGTATTGACTGAACTCGACCGAGCTGCCGGGGGTTTCGGCAGACCCGACCCGATCATGTTGGACGACAGCTTTGCAACCGCGCTCGCCCGCGGCGCGTCAGACCATCCCGCTAAGCCGTTTGGCATTTTTGGCCAGAGCGGTGAAACCCTGACCTATGGTGAGCTACACCGGCGGGTCGAGATGTGTGCGACGGCGCTGCATAGCGCCGGCCTAGCACCCGGGATGCGAGCTGCAATCTGCCTGCCAACATCGCCAGAGCTGGTCATTCATCTGCTGGCCGTGATGCGCGCCGGTGGTTTAGCGGTGCCGATGGAGGTGGCGGTCCCCGACCATGCGGCAGCGACAATGATGCAGGTACTGGATCCACACCTGGTCATTCTTCCGGTCGACGAGAGCGGCGATACGGGCGAGATAAGCGTGCAGCCCGATGCATCGTGGCATTTTCTGAGCTCCAATCAGCCTGATCGCGAAGTTGAGCATGCCCGGTTGGGCATATTCACCTCTGGGTCAACCGGGCTGCCGCGGTGTGTGCTGCTATCTGGCGCCAATCTGGAAGCAGGTGCCAATTTCGTCCGCGAAGCCCACTCCCTCACCGACAACGACAC
>JASJBD010000048.1 GCA_030066665.1 Gammaproteobacteria bacterium | reverse complement strand
CCTGGAGCAGATACCGCTGGATAACGTCCACTGTCATTCCGATACCACTATCTTCCACACTCAGCAGCTGCTTCCGCTCCGTCAGACCGGACATTTGATCGATAATCTCTCGATCAGAAAACTCGATCACAATAGGGAACTGGGCCAAGACTTCCCGCGAAACGTTTTGCGGAAAATCAACCAATTCATCCGTCGGATGGTTGCTTTCGAGACATATACGACAGCGGGTCGCATCAAGTGCATTCTGGATCAATTCTCGAACAAACGCATGGTCATCGTCGTACACATTATTTACAAGATGTTGGGTAACTGCGACGGGATCCAGCTCCAGTCTCCAGTCATAAGGAATGTAGGTCGCACGATCGCTAGGCCCAATTGCGATAGAGGGGCTTGTACCATCCATCGTTGCCAGCGGAGGTACCCAGTCCGTATGCAGTGGCGTATGCCGAAGGGTCACAGCCGCATACTTCACTTCATCTACGATCCACTGGCACCAGTCCTTTAGTAACCGATGTTCCTCTTGCGTATCGCACTCCGCCACAATTTCTATGACATCTGGACAAGTCACACGATGCGTTATGCGGCCGTACTGACTCCAATGCGCGAAACTTGACTCTGGCAACGGGCACGCGGCATCTAACAACAAGGGACAAGCGCGATCGCTAGACACGTCAAGCAAATCACCTAACCTGAGAATGGTCGCTATGAAACGTACGTTCGTCTTGTAATTTCTAATATCTCTCCTGAACGGGAATCGGCTAGGATCATCAAGATCGGCTCTATTGAGTCCATGGCCTATACATACGTCCGCAATGGTTTTTGCAAGGATCGGGTCATCGAAAGCGAATTTGCTAACGATTTCTTGGCTCTCTATTAGGAACTGCCCGGACCGAATATGATGTCGCTTGCGGACGAACTCAGATATGAGAAACCTCGTTTCTAGATCTGCCAAGAAATTCTTGACCGGTTCTTCAAGCTCACCTTCAGCTTTCCGCAACGCAGATATTTCGGACCATCTTTCGGCACCGATACCATCCGATACCCATTCCTTCCAATCTGGTGAGGAGAGGATTTCTGCTTTTTCGCTATCAGAGCAGACCATCCCAGCATCGTGCAAGAAAGCCGCAGCTATTAGCACATATGCTTCCATAGCTGAGATTTCTGTAATGGGCTGGCCGGTACCATCTTCCGTGAATAGCAAACTCGACATTTGACGAATGATTTCGTCACTATGCTCAACTGTGTGCCGCGTATAATGAGGAAACGTAGCCGGAACGTAGGAAAGCCATCCCGATACAAGTCTGCGTAACTCTAACGCTTTGCCATAGAGTTCCTGGTCGAGTGCGCCTAGATGGGAAAAGAGCGGTGTTGTGTGTACGTCGATCATGCCAGCGTCTCGGTCAGGCGCATTGATTTAATTTGAATTTGTCTGGATTATGAGTCTACTCCATCCGCATCCAGGCGGAACTACGAATCCTCCTCAAACCTCCGCCTCAACAAAAACTCAATCACCTGCGCCGCGACCTCCACATTGCTGCGCCACTCGTAGTGACTGACCTTGAGGGTGATGAAATCCGTCATGCCGTCCCGGCGCGCACTGTCGACGCTGACCATGCCGTCGTTCGGTAGCGGCAGCCACTCATCTTAATCCTGCCACCCGATCTTCCACTGCTCGGTGCGTTTGAGGGCGCGCCAGTCGAGCTCGATCTCACGACGGCTGTGCACGGCCTCGAGGATGCAGGTCTGTGGCACACCGGCAGCATCGCAGCGGACGTCGGTAACCAGCCAGTGTTTCTCGCGGTCGCGCGGCACGGCGGCGGTCCACTTGCTTTGCAGCAGTTTCTTCGGATTCACGCGGTTCATTGACTGAGCCTATCAGGCCAATGAAAGCTGCGGTGGCACGCTGCCAGGCTGCTATCCTCCCCGGCGTGACCTCCCCTGCCCACGCCATTCTCCGCGATGTCTTCGGCTACCACGAATTCCGCGGCCAGCAGCACGCGGCCATCGAACGGGCCATGGCCGGGCAGGACTCCCTGGTGCTGATGCCCACCGGCGGGGGCAAGAGCGTGTGTTACCAGGTGCCGGCGCTGCTGGGCGAGGGCACGACCCTGGTGGTCTCCCCGCTGATCGCGCTGATGCAGGACCAGGTGAGTGCGCTGCACGAGCTGGGGGTGGAAGCGGCCTTTTTGAATTCTTCCCTGACGTGGGAAGCGCAGCAGACCATCATCGGGCTGGCGCGCCACGGGGATCTGAAGCTCTTGTATATCGCCCCCGAACGGCTGGTGCAGCCGGCCACGCGCGACTGGCTGCGGGAGGTGCCCCTGTCGCTCATCGCCATCGACGAGGCCCACTGTGTGTCGCAATGGGGCCACGACTTCCGGCAGGACTACCTGGCCCTGAACCAGCTGCGCGACTGGTTTCCCGGCGTGCCGCGCATGGCGCTCACGGCCACGGCCACGGCGCTCACCCGCGCGGACATCATCGAGCGGCTGGCGCTAACCGACCCCGCCGTGCTGGTCAGTGGTTTCGACCGGCCCAACATCCGTTACCAGGTGCAGCCGAAGACCGACGCGCGCAGCCAGCTCGCGCGCTTTCTCGAACCCCATCGCGGCGCGGCCGGCATTGTGTACTGCCTGTCGCGCAAGAAAACCGCGAGCATTGCCGAATGGCTGAACACGCAGGGCTACGCCGCCCTGCCCTACCACGCCGGCCTGGCGGCCGCCGACCGCGCGGCGCATCAGCGCAGGTTTGTGACGGAAGACGGGCTGATCATCGTCGCGACCATTGCGTTCGGCATGGGTATTGATAAACCCGACGTGCGCTTTGTCGCGCATCTCGACCTGCCCAAGAGCCTGGAGGCCTATTACCAGGAAACCGGCCGCGCCGGGCGCGACGGCGAGCCGGCCGAGGCCTGGATGATCTATGGCCTGCAGGACGTGGTGCGCCTGCGCCAGATGGCCGATGAAAGTGTCGCGAGCGAGGAATACAAGCGCCACGAAAGCCAGAAACTCGACGCGCTGCTCGGCTGGTGCGAAGTCACCGGCTGCCGGCGCCGCCCGCTGCTGGCATATTTCGGCGAAAAGCTGGCAGAAGACTGCGGCAACTGCGACAACTGCCTCAACCCGCCGGCTGTACGCGACGGCACGGTGGAAGCGCAAATGTTGTTGAGTGCCGTGTATCGCACCGGACAACTATTCGGCGCCGCACACGTGGTGGACGTGCTCACCGGCAAGAGCACGGCCAAGACCCGGGACAACGGCCATGAGTCGTTGCGCGTGTTCGGCGTGGGCGCCGACACCCCGGCGGCCATGTGGCGCTCCATCGTGCGCCAGCTCGTGGTGCAGGGTTACCTGCGCGCCGACCCGGCCCGGTACGGCGGGCTGGTGCTCACCGACAAGGCGCGCGCGGTGTTGAAGGATGCGGCGACGGTGGAGTTACGGTCGGATCCGCTGGTGCCGAAAAAGGCGCGCGGCAAGACGAAGGCAGACGCGGCCGGCGTGCCGGACGAAATCGCCATCACCGACATCCAGCTGTGGGACGCGCTGCGCGAATGCCGCCTGCGCCTGGCCAAGGAACACGACGTGCCGCCGTATGTAATTTTCCACGACGCCACGCTCCGGCAGATGGTGCACGACAAGCCGGCGGATGAAACGGCGCTGCTGGCGATTTCAGGTGTCGGGCAGGCGAAATTGGATCGTTACGGGGCGGAGTTTCTTGAGGTGATTCGCGCCGAGGGCTAGCAGAGGTGCCGGTCATTCGTTTAGTAAGAGGTGAGTACGATGCTGAGATACATTCCGGGTCTTGTAGGCGCCGTGGCGGCAATGGTCTCGTTCAGCCTCTTGAGCGTGCTCGACTTTTCTCTAAGGATTCTGGTCTTTTTCGCTGTGTACCTGGTGGTGACGATCTTGGTAGACAAGTCAATGGTCCGCTATGGCGGAAAGCATTGAGGTTGTCAGCAGCAGCCATTGCGTCAATATGAGCCTATTCCCGGGCAAAGATGTATATTAGCCATTGATTCGGTCAATGCTGGGGCTCTCACCGCGAGCCACCGGTAACAGGAAACAACATGACCAAAAAGCATATAGCCGCCCTCCTCTGCGTCTGGCTGATCGTAGCCCCAACCAAGGTATTGGCGTGTCTCGATCACATGAGCATTGATCCGGAAGCGCTTGGCTTTTTTGGTGGCGCCTTCGTACGGATGGTCGGGCTCGCCCACCCGGCGCCCGTATTCGAATTGGAACACCCGCGAATGGTGAGACCGGTGATTGGCGAGAGGAGCGAGTTAATCGTCAACTACTCACGGCCATTTTTTTCGAAGAACGTGCGCCTGGAAGTGGAAGGGACCCCCAACGTGCAGTTGCATCTGGAAGAGATTGCGCTTGACGACAGGGACGGGACCGTCACTATCCCCTTCCACGTCTCTGACTCAGGGTTTGACCTGATCACCCTGACGGTCAGTGGCACGCACAAGGGAGAAATGGTAAGCGAATCCAAGCGGATTACCGTTCAAGGCAGCGGCAAATCCCCCCGGCAAGAACTACGAGTCAGCCAGCGCTGATAAGGGCTAGCGCCAAGCGGGTGTAGCCCAATGGCAGAACCTCGGGTTCGCGGCCATGAAACGATCGATCATGGCGCCTCTCACTCCGCATAGGCATTGATGCTGGCCAGGCGCAATTCAAACGGGCCATCTTTCTTGTCGTAGATGTACAGCGCCATTTCCCGGATCTGGCCGGGGTCGAGTTCAGGGCCGTCCAGCTTGTAGCCGCGGAAATTCGGATAGAAGCGCGAGAAGGGAATGTTCACGGTGCTCCATTCACCCGCGCTGGTGTCGAAGTCCGCCCAGTAACTGATCCGCCGGCCGCGCCAGCGGGCATCGGTCTGTAACTGCCAGGTATAGCGACGACCGTCACCCTTCAGGCGCAGCTGAATGCCGGCCTGATCGGACAAGTCCAGCTGCAGGGTTTGCGTGCGGATTGAGCTGAAGCCGCCGCCTCTGGTGTTCGTGCTGCCGGCGAAGATCAGTTCGCCGGGTGTTTGGTCGAAGCCGCCCTCGCTCCGTCCGCCCATCACGTTGTCGTTCTGCACGTACCAGCCAAAGTCGGGGGTATTAGCGGTGAAGTCGGTGAGCATGGGTTCCCCCTCGGGTCCGGGGCCCGCCGCATCCAGTGATGCAACCGACCCGGCCAGCAGCAATAGTCCAATAACCCACGCACAGGGTATCGGGTGGATGTCGCGATGCATGATCATGGCAGGCGTTGGCGAACCATTTGGATACAATACTCGCCCGCCGCCAGGGGCGGTACTTTTTTCATTCACCAAGGATTAGCAAGACTATGACTATTCTCGTCATCGGCGCTACCGGCAATGTCGGCCGCCCCACGGTTGCCGGCTTACTCGCCAAAGGTGAGGCGGTGCGGGCGTTAAGCCGCTCGGCAGAAAATCTCGCCAAGTTGCCTGAGGGTGTTGAAGGGGTCGTCGGCGATCTGGAAACGGGCGACGGGCTGGACGCGGCCTGCGCCGGGGTCGACAAGCTGTTTCTGATTACCTCCAATGGCGAAACGGAAGCGGCCCGCGGCCTGAATGCGGTGAAAGCCGCGACGGCCGCCGGTGTCAAACATATCGTCTTCCTGTCGGTTGGCAATCCCGCCAAGGAACCCGCCGTGCCGCACTACCGGGCCAAGCTGCCCATTGAGGAAGCGATTCGCAACAGCGGCGCCGACTACACATTCCTGCGGCCCAACTTCTTCATGCAAACCGATTTGTCCATCATTCCGGTGATCAAGGAACACGGCATTTATTCCATGCCGATCGGCTCGATTGGCAGCAACCGTGTCGACACCCGCGACATCGCCGACTGCGCGGTGCGCGTGTTGACCGAAGACGGCCACGCCGGCGCCGACTATCACCTGCACGGACCGGACACCATCAGCGGACCCAAAGCAGCCGAAGTGTATGCGAAGCACTTCGGTCGCGATGTCCGCTATGGCGGCGACGATGTCGACCAGTGGGGCAAACCGGTGGAAGCCTTCATGCCGCCGTGGCTGCTGGATTCATTGAAGCAGATGTTTGTCGGACAACAGCAGCATGGCGGAGCCGCCGATGCAGATGCCATTGCGGCCTCGCGCGAGGCGGTCGGCCATGAATTGCGGACGTTTGATGCGTTCGTCGCCGAGCTGGCTGGCTAAAGTGGTGCCGGGTATTCTTAGACAAGTCAATGGTCCGCTATGGCGGAAAGCATTCATGACTCGCGGACTTTTTGTATGGTGACAGCCGAAATGTCCGCTTCTGACCGGAAGCGGACATTGAGCTACCTAAGGCAAGATCGAGGATCAGACCTGGCGGCTACTCTGTGCCAGAAAATTCTGCTTGGCTGTCGAGCCTTGCCCGCCACTGCTGGCGGCGCTCTGCCATCAGCTGCTCGAGCGTCGCGATCTGTTCGGCAGTCATGATGGAGTTGATCGCACTGCGAAGTTCACTCATCTGCCTGACGATCGCAGCAGCGGTTTCAGCGGCCGCCTGCGCCGCGCGCTCGGTGTCAACCGTGTAGTCCGGATCCCTGGGCGCCACGTTCATGATGGACCAGGCCGTCTCGGCGCCGCGTTCGAACAGCGGATCCAAGCGGGCACCATAGTCAGCAATAATCTCAGCCATGATGGCCAACTGTTCGGGACTCAGGTTCAGCGCGTCATGCCAGCGGGCCATCTTCTGCTGCGCCTCCCCGTCGGCCAGCCCGGGCCAACCGGCATAGGGCGCGGAATAAGAGCTGGCGCTGCTGACCGTATCTGTATCGGCGGCCGACGACAACGTGGCTGCAACGCTAAGCAAGCCGATAGCCGCGACGACTTTGATGGTAGAGAATGGCATTTCTGCGTTCCGCCAAAAGTGTGAATCAGGTATGGACCATATACCCATGGGCGTAGCTGTGCCAAGTGCGCTTGGGGGGATCACGAGGATGGGAATCTGGTAGGTTTATCCCCAAGCTCAAGCCTTGAGCGATAGGTCAATGTTCAAAGACCATCGAAATACTGCTTTCCTGATACTGGTTTGCTTCCCTGTCTATTTCTCGTCGGTACTTGCGGATTCAACCGCCGATGCATTCAACGCAGCCTTTGCGCGTTACGAATCTGCATCTAGCCGAGGCGATTTCAAAACGGCACAGCCGGCGGCTAGAGAATCCTATGAGTTGGGACGGCAAATTTTCCCGGAAAGCAGTAAGAATGTCGCTGCGCTCAATTACAACTACGGATTGTCGCTGCGGAAAACAGGCGACTTAGAGGACGCAAGACGTGAATTGAAGAGCGCGTTAAAGCGATACGAATTGCTCTACGGCAAAAAATCAACTCAACTTGTGCCGGTGCTGATGGAACTCGGCGCTGCCAATGCAGAGCGGCGCAAAGATTCGCAACAACTTTATTACTACCAACGCGCGGCGCGGATTACAAAGAAGGTTTACGGGTCGGAATCAAAGGAGTACGGGGCCTTATTGGTGCGGGCGGGCGCCGAATTGATGGACTTGTCCAGGTCGAGAAACGCCATTTTCCCCTTGGAAAAGGGCCATCGACTATTACAGAAGGCTGTTGGCCCGTCACATAATTTGACGGCAGTTGCCGCCTACAATCTGGGCCGAATGAATATGCTTTTGAGGAAGCCAAAGAAAGGCGAACGGTACCTTCTTTCCGCCCTGAGCGGATTCGAAGGAGACACAACGGGTGAAATGATGGTGCGGACGTTCTTGGTGTCATATTACGAGGAGATGGATGAGTCGGAGAAGGCAACAGAGCACTGCCTGGCGATTGGCCGGATGCAGCCGGAGTATCCGAATCAAGACTATCAGCCGCTCCACAAAAAGCTTCCGACATACCCCGACTCCGCGCAATTGGAAGGCCTGTCAGGATCAGTAATCGTGGAGTTCACGATAGATGAAAAGGGATTTGTCCGAGATCCAAAGGTAATCGAAACTGATCATGTGGCGTTTTCCGGTGCGGCCTTGAAAGCGATCGAGGAATTTCGCTACGCGCCACGATTTCTCGATGGCCAACCGGTAAAGACGACGGGCGTGTTGCACCGCGTCTTTTTCGACGTTAGTGACTAACTCAGGTTGTGGATATTGGCCCACAGAGTATGACTGTCGTGGTGATCTGCATGACCGAAATTGGCCGAAAACGGACATTCAATCTGCCTTGGCAGTCGGCATCAGCGCGAACTCTTGCGGCTGTTTCGACGTTCGCCTGACTCCGACGAGGCTACAGGATCTCCTGTCCTTCTAACTCAATTCGGACTCGAGATTGGAGTTATACAATTCGGACTCCCTTTTTCTCGTTGCTCTCCAAGCCCGCGGGCGTATTGTCGAAGACTTCAATGACGTTGTAGAGGCAAGCCGAAACCACCGCGGTGAACTCCGTATGGTTGTAGGTGTGCATCGCGTTGACATACGTCATGATGCTCTTTTCGTACGCAGACAGGCTGGAATCCTTCGGATGCATTAGCCTCGCGATCGTCCTGACCTCGTACGACGGAATGTCCAGGTATACGATCGACGACGCCGGATTCTCCATCTGGTTGAGGAACGTGTGCGTCTCGAATTCAGGCTTCGAGTAGAGCTCGAGGGAGACGAGTTTCGTTCGATCCCACAGTGACTCGTCCTTGTACATCGACTCCAGCACACCAAACTTCTCTTCCATCGGCGCATCCTGCGTCTCCTTGGCACGAGCGATGAGCGAATCCACGACGTCCGCCTTCGGACACAGCCCCGTGCCCTTGATCGCGTTGTTCAGGTGCAGACGGCTGTCGCCGCGATGCCTGCCGAATGTCGCAACGCCGGCGTTGTGGGGGCCGGCGAAATCCGGCATTTCCCCCGAACGCATCTTGTTCAGGTTGGCCAGGCGTCGCTTGCTGTTCCAGTTCATGAAAGCCTCGGGAAGTTCGCGGAGTTGGTAGGGTTCCCATCTACCCTCGATCCGCGCCAGCACGCGGCCTATATCGATTTGCGACATATCGACAGAGTCCTGATGGAAGCTGTCGCCATCCCAATAGTTACTCCGCCGCACGGCAAAGCGTTCTTCTACCCAGTCCGCACCTCTCGCCGCAGCCCCGGCAACGCCCGCGAGTCCGGCCACGAGCGAGGAAACAATAAATTGCCTTCTTTTCATCGGTATGCTCCCCATAGTCAGCGGTCTGGTGTTGGTTCTGATAGTGGTTACGCCACAAGACCACAGAATCGCAATACGCAGTTGTACCTAAGCTGTGGCGCGGGTAAATCTGAAACCCTGGCCTGCGAGATGGCCATTATGTCAACTTGCTGCTATCCGGCGATGGGCGTAGATTTGGCTGATAACAACAGACGATAAAGCCAAACCCGCCGAAAGACGGGGACGGAAAGCCACGGGTCCTCGCTTCCTCCGAGAAGCCACGGACGACACCTCGAAGGACCCCAAGACCCCCGCATTTCACGGCCCATGACGACCGCTATTGGGCGCGCGAAACAGGTATCTGCCATGAGTAACAAAAACACGAAGGCGAATTTGTTGGCGCTGTGCTGGGCGCTTGTCCCGTTGAGCGGCAATGCCAATATTGTGCCTCCAGACCAACAATGGGTACTGGAGGCCAGCGGCGGGGTCACAAGATCCGACCCTGAATTGAATTTGCCAAGTGGGAATCTATTTACTGCGGCCGTAATGTTGATGAGGACACCGCAAGACATCATAAACAGGGACACGTCACCAAGCCCAAGAGTTTTGAACGCAATGGGGTCTGTTGATGAAGCGAGAGAAGCTGCATTCAGACGGTTGGAAATCCGGGCACAGGAAGCCAATGGGGCTTCGGCTGCTCAATCGTTGGCTGCGCAGCCGGCAATGTTGGAAGTGAACGGCGTGAACAACGAGCTAGTTTGGGAAGTTGATCCTTCTGCCGACAACTTTCTTGAGATTTTCAATCGCAGTGACTTGTCAGTCGCCGCATTCGACCTCTGGCAACTGTCTGGTTCCATGGTTGGTGATCCGATTGGGACTTTTGCACCGGTTGGGTTTGTGCTGGAACTGCGTAGCGAAATGAACGCATTTGAAGGGACGCCGCCGGTACCGCCCCCGTTAGAGAATTTCGACACAGCAACGCTGACCTTATCTTTCCGGGACGGGAGCGTTTTCGCCTTCGTTGAAGCGGATATCACGAGTCTGTCCGTAAACGTTATCCCCATCCCCGGCGCGGTGTGGCTCTTCGGTTCTGCCCTCGGCCTGCTGGGGTGGCTGAAAAGAAATACTCATTGTTCTCCTGTTGGAGGACGGCGAGACCGTTCACAATGCGTGTTTCGACCGTGGGTTTTTGCCATGAAAGTTCGTTCTTCGTAGCTTCCCCCCAGCTGCACTATTCCCTACTCAAACGCCGGGATGACAAAATCGGCCAATATCTCCGCATTGGATGACGGCATTTCGTAATTGCCACTTGTGAAAACTACGACGGCATCTTGATCAGGGAAGACGATAATCTTCTGTCCGCCGAAACCCGTGGCCCAATATGACGGCAGCTTCTCCCCGGAGTGGGAGAATTGATGGGTAAACCACGCATATGAATAGCCACGTTGCCCACGTGTGCCGTCATCGAGCGGAATGGGTCTCCACGCGCTGTTACGCCAGCTGTTACCCGGGCCGGGAAAGGGTTTGGCGCTGTTCTCGACCCACTGTTCGGGAACGATTTGCTGACCATCCCACAGCCCGTGGTTGAGGTACGTCACGCCGAATTTCAGCATTTCTCTCGGGGTCATTCTCTGGCCCCCACCGGCGTACACAACATCATCATTAATCCAGCTCCATGCAACTGGATCAATTCCCATCGGCTTGAATAGATACTCGGCGGCAAACGCTTCAATGTCCATGCCGGTGGCATTTTTGATGATCGCACCCAACAGGATCGTGTTGCCGCTGTTGTACGTGAAGTCGGTTCCGGGTTCACTGACCAGGGGTTTTTCCAGGATGCATGCAACCGGATCGTCGCAGAGCCATAGCGCGACCAGGTCATTATGCACATCAGAATACGATGGGCCCCATTCATCCCAGTCAAGGCCCGATGTCATAGTTACCAGGTGTTCGATGGTGATCTGATCTTTGCCGGCCGTCTTGAGATGTTGGTACTCGGGCAGGTATGCAAACATGGGTTGCTCTACGCTCTCGATAAATCCCTCTTCAATAGCGATGCCAACACAGGCCGAGGTAATGCTCTTGCCGACAGAGGCAATATCGTGCTCCGTGTCCCGGTCCCAGATCACCCAGGCGCCGTGGAAGTTGGGGCCGTCCCATTGGTATTCATGACCGGGAAAGTACTCTTCAAAAACGAGCCGGTTGTCTTTGAAGATAAGCATGGAATGAACTTCGCCAAAACGGCCGTTTTCAATCCCATCCACCGCCTCTGCAATCGATGCCGAGTCTATTTCCACCTCGTCCAGCGTGCCGACATCAAATCCATCGTCAATTTTTTGTGGCGGTCGATAGGTGTAATCAGTCGTAGAATCAGAAACACAACCGGTAGCCAAGAGTAGGAGTAGTGCCGCGGACAGACTGATGATATGGACTGACGTACTCCTGATGTTTCTCATCAAAAACACCTGCGGTTACACTTGGTTTTCTGCAATTCATGTCAACTACCCAGCACGGCCCGACTCGTCGTGACGTTCCATGACGACAGTCAGCGGAAAGCGAATCGTAGTCGTGGCATTGATCACCCCGTTCATTTCCATTCCCTGGATAATCTGACAGTCCGTGTCCTTCAGGGCGTCATTTGCCGATACCGTACCGGAATCACATGCCAGTATCAGTACCGCCTCATAGTCCCTGGCTCGCTTGAGCAGGCGCGCTCTCTGCCGCTTCGTCCAAAGACACATCATTGGCGTCGGCGTGTGAATGGAAAACACCCCGGTTCGAACGCCACGCTCTGCCAACGAGTCGCGAATGGATTGAATATAGGCTTCAAAAGCGCTGGTCTTTATCCCATGCTTGAAAAACTCTATGAACGGTTCGTTCTTCTGCATGGCAAGACACATCGGGGGACAAACGGGACAGGATGCAATCAAGACTGAATCAAATCCTGCCAGGTCGGCCGATACGTCTCTTGGTATCACGTTAACAGGCATGTTCTTTCTCCTTGCGCCAACAAAACCGTCGCGGCCGGAGCCGCTGCCGCAAGGCCAACCGCGGCAGCCTTATCGCTTGGTCACCGTACAGATGTAACGCGCGTGCGAGTCAATCTGACCTTCTATTGAATCTATCGACGTCCTTCCCTGCTGGCAATTCGTAGTTGCCACAGGAATCGTGGGTTGAACTGGATTTTCTGAACACCATTGATCGAGACCCAGGCAAGCGAATTCTGCGACAGTGTCCTATGTAGGCCCCGAGCCACCAGCCCGGATCACCGCTTGGCTGGTTAGACTCTTTCCAACGGCGAGTTCAAGGCCGCCTGCTCAAACCGCCCCCGCAACCAAAACTCAATCACCGGCGCTGGCGCCTCACCCGGCGGGCCGGCTGATTTGATCGAGCCTCCACCAGGTACAGTCGGCGGTCATGCATCGACCCGCGTTCATCATCCTGCTCCTCGCCCTGCTCCAGGCCGGTTGCGACAGCGACGGGTATTTCATTCTGTCGAACTGCGCACAATTCAAGGAGGTCGAGATGCAGGCCAACAAGGGCAGCGCGAAGGCGCGCCTGGAAATGGCCCGGCGTCTCGCCGACGGCGACTGCATCGATAAGTCCAAGGTGGATGCGCTGATGTGGCTGCGGCTCATCCAGACCCAGGCCTACACGATGGGCGAGTTCGCCGAAGACGGTGCCTACCTGGGACAAACCAATCTGAAGCTGATGGAATTCCTGGCCGAGGTCTCCGCACTGGAGGGCGAGCTCCGCGCCGAGCTCACGCCGGCCGGGATCGCCGAAGCCATCGAGAAAGCGGACAACTGGGTCACGCCGGAACACGATCGTCTGAAGCAACTTGCCGAAACGGGCGACGCCGCGGCGCAGTACGAACTGGCCATGCTGTATTTCCGCCACGACAGCAACCTGCCCTACGCCGGCGGCATCCCTTACCTGGCGATGGCGGCCGAACAGGGGCACCCGGATGCCGCGTATCGAATGGGCCGGCACTATGGCGATGGAAAATACGTGGAGCTCGATCCGGAAAAAGCCTTCGAACTGTTCCAGGTGGCCGCGGAGGCCGGCCACTACATGGGCCGGAACTCCCTGCTACTCGCCTACTGCAACGGTGAGGGCGTCGAACAGGACCTGGTCGAGTGCTACAAGTGGCTCTCGATTGACCACAGCTACGACAAGGATTACCCGGACACTATGGAACGGTACTGGCGTGAGAACGTCTACGACGTCCTGTCTGAAGACCAGAGACGCGTGGCCGAAGAGGCCGCGCGCCAGTGGGTTGCAGCGCACCCTCAGGCGGACATCCGCCGCTGACTTCGCGCGCTAAACAGCAGCCACAGCCCGGCAATGAACGCCATCGCACCGGCGCCGTAGTAGATAAACTGGCGATTCCAGGCGCGGTGGCCGGCGCGCACCGCCTCCAGGTGCCGCGCCGCCCCCGGGGAGTCGGACAGGAATCCACCGGGCCCGAACGCCGCCTCCTGTGCCTGGAGCTCCTCGTTGTCCACCGGGATCTCGAGCATTTTGCCTTCAGCCACCACGACCAAGATGCTGGCCTGCCTGGACTGATAACCAGCCACCACGAGCAGTGTTGCGGCGATCAGAAGGCCAACAGCGAAGAAAGTCTTGCGGTCCATATTTGATTTCAGATTCAGCCCGAACGGCAACTCCATGTGACAAACACTGGCTCACTCAGATATTTGACCGAAGCTGTTGCAACGCCTCTGTGAGGACTCGAGATGCGGTGGCGCGGGGAATCCTGTGTCCATCAGTGGTCATGGAAAGCGTCAGCCGTCCGGCAACCGTGGCCACGCCAATGGTTTTCTCGTTCACATCCGAGTACACGACGGGTCCGTGCGCTGCTTCCACGGTCAGCGCCCCGTATGTGTGGGGAATATTCAACCGCCCAACATTGGTGATGGCGCATCCGTAGAACTCCTTGTGCCAGTGAGCCACCTTGAGCATTCTTCGGGACAGGTTTTCATCAATGAAGCCCAGCTTCTGGAAATAGAGCGAGTCCACCAGCCCCGGATGCACAATTTCCAGAATCAGCTGCTGGAACGGGTTCTCTTTCCTCAGACGCTGGTAAATCCGCGTGTGGGCTTTACGCGCCATGTGCCAGAACGGCAGATCCGGTTCGTAGGGCAATTTGAATGTCATTGAGGCCGCAAAGAACCCAAAACAGTCTTCCACTTTGGGCTGCAACAGTGGACGTAGACTTCGCGCCAACCCGGCGGTGCTTTGAATTCTCTTGCGGGGGAGAAACCGATGCTGGGCAGAGAGAACCGCCGCCCATACAGCGGAGTTGACGGTCACCCCTTCGTCGTGGCACCTGGCCACGAGTCGATCGGTCTCCGGAACAGAAAGCTCCCCTGCATGAAAGTCAATTTCATCGTTGGCGGCAAAAAACCGCTCCAGCATGGCGTCTCGCATTGCGGTGTCAAACCGAATGTTTTTCTTGTCCCACGCCTGCCACACTTTGGCAATGATCCAACGCCTTAACCAGAAGATACGCAGCGGCGTGATCGCCGTTTCCTGAGTCACCCTGGGCGGCACAGGAAGTGGCTCCAGCGTTGTTAGCGGCGAACCACACACGGTGAGAATGTCCCGCAGGAGGTACCCCAGGGAGATGCCATCGCAAATCACGTGGTGAGCGCTGACAATGAGGTGGGAGCTAGTCTCCCCTTCGACGAGCGCAAACCGCGCCAGCGGGCCCGTTTCAAGAGAAAACGGCGTGGCAAGGTACTGCTCGACCAGCCGCTGCCACTTGGTTTGATCCTTGGTTTGAAAGACTTCTACGGGAAATTCCGGAACATTGGCACCGGTCAGGTAGGCCGTCTGGTCATTGTTGAACTCAACCCGCGTGCCCAGCAGGAAATGTCGGTGTCGAACCTGTTCCAGCGCGTTTCGCAATACCTCGGTGGAAATCTGCCCGTGTACACGGGCTGTCATTACCACATACATGGGAAGCATGAGCATTGCCCGCTGCACAGTGATGGGATAGCGAATTTCAGAACTGTCGGATGAAAGGGTCATTGGTATGCGCCCCTCCGAAGTACGCTCTACTTGAATCGTATTGTTACCCCTCATGTGAGCGCTGCCTTCAAGAATGAACGGAGGGGATGTCCCATACCTCCGCAATTCGTCCATCCACGATCCGCCACACAACAACCACATCACTTTCAATATGATGGTTTTCCAGGTTCATCACCTGCTTGCGATGGACGACAACCAACTCATCTCCGACAGCAGTGACGGCGACCGTGTTGATCTTGAAATCACTGCCCGCCAGCAGCCTCAGTTTCTCGAAGAAGGTTTGTATCCCGGCATGTCCGACATAGTCGCCATGAAGATCCGGAAGGCGAGCATTGTAATAATGCCAAATCACGTCTTCCGCAAAAACGTCAATGGTTTCGGCTACGTTTGTGGGATTGAATCGCTTTAACACAGCGATGTTCGGGTGCTCTTCCGTCATAATCTTCGCTTCACCTTCCGTTCTCTAGAGGCATAGCCACGAATCTGCCGCCGGGCGAGGGTATTCCGGGACTTGATTACCCGGTCGCATCTCTAGCGCATCAACATTGCGGCCGAGCTACTGCCCGTGCTCAAACTTCCCCCTTAACAGAAACTCAATCACCTGCGCCGCCACGTCCAGATTGCTGCGCAACTCGTAGTGACTCACATTCACGGCGATGAAATCCGTCATGCCGTCCAGGCGCGCGCTGTCGACGCTGACCATGCCGTCGTTCGGCACCGGCAGCCACTCGTTGGATACCGGATTGTCGCGGGTGCCGGCAATCACTCCGACCGGGTAGTTCGGTGGTGGCAGGCTGGCGGCGAAGCCATCGGGCCCGGTGCGCAGTGCCTGGGCCGTGGGGCCCGCCAGCTCGACAATCGAATTACCGATGGGTTCATCCGGCTTCTCATCGGCGAGCTCACTGCCTTTGTTGGGCGTGCCGAGCAGCACCACGCGGCCGAGATTGTCCGGCTTGCCATTGGCGAGATAGGCGCGAATCAACAGCCCCCCGAGCGAATGCCCGACGAAGTGCACGGTGTGGTCGCTATCACGGCAGCAGGAATCGATCTGCTCGCTGACTAACTCCAGCAGCACCGCGGGCGGTTGCTCGGTGGATGGATAGCCAAAGCTGTGCACGTCGAAGCCCGCCTCGGTGAGCGCACTTTCGAGCAGCAGCATCGCGGTTTCGGTGCGGCCGAGCCCGTGCAGCAACACCACTTTGTCGGCGCCGGTGTTGTCGGTGGTCACGAGCGGCGCCAGCCGGAAAGCGTAGTAGCCGCCGGCCAGCACGCCGGCAATCGCGAGGATGATAAGGAGTTTCTTCATGGCGGACCGCACTATCCCGCATTAGACAAGAATTTTCGAGCGGCTTGCGCCCGAGCGGCGCTGAGCCCAGGATTGCGTCGTCATGCGTATCTTCTACGGCTGGTGGGTTCTCGGCGGACTGTTCGCCACGTATGCCGTCTCGAACGGTATTTCGACCTTCACCCTGCCGGTCTTCTATTCCGCCTTCATGGATGAATACGGCTGGAACCAGGCCGAGGTTACCCGCCCCGCCGCCATCAAGTTCCTGTTTGCCTCCGTGTACAACCTGGTCGCGGGTTTCCTGCTCGACCGCTATGCACCCCGCCCGCTCATGGGTGCCGGCGCTTTGCTGATGATTTGTGGGCTCGTCGCATTTCTGCTGATGGACAACCTGTGGCATTTCACCTTCATCTATCTGTTCATGGCCTTTGGTCTGGCCCTGTGCGGCCTGGTGCCGTGTATGCTGATTACCAGCCGCTGGTTCACCCGGTATCGCGGCCGCGCCGTTGGCATTTTGCTGATGGCCTCGAGTTTCGGCGGCGCGGTGTTACCCAAGATCATCCAGGAGCCGCTGTCTGCCGGTGACTGGCGTCTGGCCATGATGATCCTTACCGGCATTGCCGTTCTCGGCATGTTCCTGCCGGTGCTCTGGCCGGTGCGCGCGCGACCCGAGGACAAGGGCCTGACGCCGGATGGCCTGCCGCCAAGCGAATCGCAAGCTGCTGCGGGCACCCAACAGCTGGGTATCGCCGGCGGGCGGCCGCTGCGCGAGGTTGCGCGTATGCCGGTGTTCTACTACCTGCTCATCGCCACCGGCATCCTGTGGTTCTGCATCACCGGCGTGACCCAGCATCATGCGGTCTACCTGGAACGGGATGCCGGACATGCCCGGGTGGATGTCATCGATGTCATCGCCCTGTTCTTTTTCTGCTCCATCATCGGCAAGTTCGTGTTCGGCTGGCTGAGCGATCATGTCGACCGGTTGCTGGTCATGTTCATGGCGGCAACGAACATGGGGGTCGGCCTGTTGATCCTGCGCCTGGTCGACGGCGAGAGCCTGTTCATTACCTATGCATATGCCGTTGTTTATGGCATCGGCTTCTCAGGCACTTTCACGATGATTCAACTGACCATTGCCGAGCTCTTCGCCGGCCCGACCTATGGCCGTATCCTGGGTATGTATGTCGCGGTCGATACCATCGCGGCATCTATCGGCATCTTCGCGCTCGGCCAGATTCGCGTGCAGCTCGGCAGCTACATTCCCGCTATCGATCTGATGCTGGCGATGGTGGTCGTCGCTTTGCTGTGTATCGCCGCGATCAAGCGCAGCGTTGCGACATGAGCCCGCGAATCACTGAAGTCACCGTCCTTGAATATCCGCATTTCTCCCAATGGACGCCCAGTCTGGATCGCGGTATGAAAGCAGCGCGCAATACAAACGAATGAGCTCTCTACCATGAAAGTTATCTGCTTTCCGCATTTTTACTATCTCTCCGAGGTCTCACGTTTGCTTGAGATTGGCAAGGCCCTTCGCAGCATGGGACAAGAAATTCTCTTCTTTAGCCATGGTGGCCCTTACGAGAACATCGTCAAGGATGAAGGTTTTGCGGTTGCGCAGGTCCAGCCGCTCATGTCGCACGAGCGTGCTCAAGAATATTTCCGCTTTAATCGCGGCGAGGGAGAGATCGACCTAAAGACAAGTAGTTTCTTTACCTTGGAAGAGCTGGAGCAATACGTTCCAAATGAAGTGCAGGCGTTTATGAATGAAAAGGCCGATGCCGTACTGATCGGTTGGAACCTGCCATCCTATTTGTCGGCGCCACTTGCCGGCATTCCGATCATCGTGCAACAACCCGGCTCATTCATCGCACCCTTCTATGAAAAGAAGATGGGTGAATTCGTACCGAGCTTCGCGAAGTATCCCTACACAATTCTGCTGCGGCTACTGCCGATGAACCGGATCGCCAATCGGGTTGTGCCACGTTCCCAGTTCTGGATTTACCCCTTTAATGAATTTGCCAGGAAGAACGGTCTCCCGGAATTCAAGAGCACGCTAGATTTGATAGCTGGACACCTCACAGTAGTGATGGATGCGCCGGAAATTTTAGGTATACGGCCTGAGGAGCTTGAGAACTACGTGCCAAGCCAACCGGAGTATTTCCACCGTCCCCCAAAATATCGCTACGGAGGCCCTTGTTTCGCCAAGCTACCCGGCGAAGTGCCTCCAGAAGTCAAAGAACATTTCGATACGAAGCGAACGAAACTGTTTTGTGCCATGGGCGTTTCTGGCTCGCCATCGGTATTGCATTCGCTCATTGGCATCATCGAGGAACTCGATCTTCAAGCGGTGGTCGTAACGACAACCATCCTCAAAGATCTGCCACAAAGCCGCTCAGAAAGGGTGCTTCTCCTGCCACACGTTCCAGCACATCTTGTAAACCCGATGGCCGATATTGCCATTACCCATGGCGGCGCAGGGACGGTGCAAACGGCGATTCATTCGGGCACGCCGCTAATTGGAATTCCGATGCATATCGAGCAGGGAGGAAACCTTGCAATGGTGCAACGAAATGGGGCCGGGATTCTTTTGTGGAAGCAAGAGCTGAGTCACCGCAACCTCTCAAAAGCTCTAGAGAAGATCACCCAAGATCATTCATACAAGGAAAACATGATGCGCCTCAAGAAGATCCAGGATTCGATCGATGGCGCCCGACAGGCCGCACAAGAAATCGTCGCTTTTCTACAGGAAGATCATCAAGAAATCCCTGAAGCTTCAGAAACACAGATCGCGTAGTGGCCTTAACTACGCCGATCCTGAAAAAGCTGCCGGACGCCGAAATCCTGCGGTAACCATCGGATTTCGAGCTCGCGCGGCGAGCACGTTCCGGCGATGCGGGGGGCATGAGCCGCCGCCTTGTACCTGCCGCCGCTATGTACTACGCTAGTGTATTACGGAGGCGAATCATGCCCACGAGTGTCAGGCTGGATGCGGAGACCGAGGCGCTGTTGCGCCGGCTGGCCCGCGAACGCGGCAGCAGCAAGTCCGACGTAATTCGGGATGCGCTGCATGAGCTGGCGGCGGGTGCCGCTTCGCCCGACGCCGACGGACCGTACGTGGCCATCGCCGATCTGATCGGTATCGCGAAGGGGAAACCCGCGGCACCGGCCCGTGATCACAAGCGCGTGTTTCGCGAGTCGCTCAACCGCCGCCATCATGCCCGGCACCCTGGTTGATGCCGGACCGCTGATTGCGCTGTTGCAGGCGCAGGATCCGGATCACGCCGCCTGCGTCGCTACCCTGAAAACCCTGCGCGGGCCGTTACTCACCACCTGGATGCCGGTGACCGAGGCGATGCACTTTCTGCAACGGGTGCCGGTCGCTCAAACCGCTTTGCTGGAAATGATCGAACGCGGTGCGCTGCGCTTGCTGGATATCACGGCCGATGACTTACCGGCGATTCGCGCGCTGCTGGAGAAATACCGCGATCTGCCGATGGACTTTGCCGATGCCACGCTCGTGCATGTGGCCGCGCGCGAGCACGTGACCGAGATGTTCACGCTCGACCGGAAAGACTTCTCCGTCTATCGCCTGCCACGCGGGCGCAGCCTGCGGCTGGTCTAGGTTCACTGCCCCTCTTGTTCTCGGAAGTCCCGATGCCACCAACCACGAGGAGGATGCAGAGTTTTTTTGATGGCGCCGGAGCAGGTGATGACGCGCTCCGCCTTGTATGCTTGAGGCGGGACGCCTGTGGCGGGAGGACAACCAATGCAGAAGAAACACGGGCCGCTTGCCTGGACACTGATCGCGTGGCTGCTGAGTGGCGCGGCCGCGCAGGCCACGAGTCACGGCGGCTATCCGGAGTTCGACGTCGGCAGCACTTCGCCGCCGGAGGTGACGCGGGATATCGAAGCTGTGATCGGCGAGTTCGCCGCCCGCATGAGTTCGCGGGAGTGGTACACGGTGCTGGAGCTCTGGGATCCCGACGAAGAAACACCGTATTACCTGTTGTCGCATCAGCCGGACTGGCTGATCGGCTGGGACCAGCTGCGGGGCTATTTCGCCCGCAAACAGACGTTTCCGGAGAAACCGGTGCCCGAGCTGAATCCGACCGGGATTCAACAGATCGAGAAGAAGCACTATACGATTCGCGCAGAAAGTGAATTGCAGGCGATGCGCTATACGCCGTCCGACATTCGCGTGCGCCAGATCGGTGACGACCTGGCCATCGCCGTGTGGTACGTGAAGTTCGATTACAAGCCGTACTTCATGCCGCCGCTGGGCGAGACCTTCAAGGCGAATGCGGTGTTCCGCAACACCGCGGCCGGCTGGCAGTTCATTCATTACGCCGAAACCCCCGATTCCGCCATCATGTATTTCGAGCGGCTGTATCGGCAGCAGGCGAGCCCGGATTTCGTCGAGATGACCAAGCGGAAGAAGAAAACCACCAACGCAGGGGGGCCACCGGAATGAAACCGCTGAAGACATTTTGCATTGCGACCCTCCTCGCCAGCCTGCCCGGCCTGGTGACCGCCGCGTCGATTCTCGACCCGGAGAGCACGGCCCCGACCGAGGTCGCCGAAGCCATCGAAGCCATGATCCTCGAATGGGGGCGTAACTGGAGTACCAGCAACTGGGCCGCCATCTACGACACGTGGGACCCGGACGAAGAGGCGCCCTACTACCTCGGCGAGGAACGGGAACGCTGGCTGATCGGCAGGGAGGGGCTGGAGAGTTATTTCAACCCGCCGAAGATCCTCCGCACGATCATGGGCGGGGTGATCATGACCCCCTATCGGCTGCGGGTCCGGCTCGTCGCCGACGACATTGCGATTGTGATCTGGGAAAACAAGCTGGCCATGGATATCAAGGGCCGGCCGCCGATCAGCGACAACTTTCGGGCGAATGCCGTGATGCGCAAGACCGCCGACGGCTGGCGGTTTATTCATTACGCCGAAGCCCCGATGGCGCCGCTGACCTACCTGGAACACCTGTACCGGAAGTCCGTGCCCGCGGACTACGCCGAGATTGTGCAGCCGATGGATCCGGACGGCTGAGCGACGGCGCGCTGCTGTGACCAGGCCGTCAATGCAGCATCATTGTTCAGGGGCCGACGCCGGCATCGCCGGCGTTTTGCTAATCGCAGCCGTCGGCGGGCTGTTGAGCGTTGCACCGCCTGTTGCGGCCCAAACCGTCGACAGCTCCGGGCGCGTGATCGAAGAGATCATGGTGACCGCGCGCAAGATGGAAGAGAGCCTGCAGCAGGTGCCGATTTCTGTGGCCGCGTTCACGGCCGACCAGATGCGCGACCGCGGCATTCGCAACAACTACGACGTGGCCGCGTTCACGCCGAACTTCAACACGGTGCAGCGCATCGGGCGGGCCGGCGACCGGCCGGTGATCCGCGGCATGGTGAATCCGCCGGACCCGAACCAGGGCGAGCCCAATGCCTCGTATTTCATCGATGGTGTGTTCGTGTCGAGCAGTATTGCGACGGCGACGACGTTCGCGATGGAACGCGTGGAAGTATTGCGCGGCCCGCAGTCGGCCCAGTTCGGGCGGGCGACCTTTTCCGGCGCGATCAATTACGTCACGCGCCGCCCGACGAACGAATATGAAGGCGAACTGAGCCTGCGGTACGGCTCCAGCGACGAGCGCCAGCTCGGCGGCTGGGTCAGCGGGCCGATCCTCGAGAGCCGCCTGCTGTTCCTGGTCGCGGCCAGTTACGACGAGTACGGCGGTCAGTGGAACAACAACCTGCAGCCGGGTTCCGCGTTCGTAGACGGCACGGTCTTCACGCAGGTGTTCGGGAATCAGAATCTCGAAGGTGACACCTCGGACCTCGGCGCCGAAGAAACCACAGACGTGCTGACCAAGCTCACCTGGTTACCGACCGAGTCGACCGAAATCAATTTCAAGTTCGCGTACACCGAGGGGGACGACTCCCTGTACCCGAATAACGTGCAGCCGAACACCACGAGCGACTTTGCGAATCTGAACTGCTTTATTCCCACTGACCCCGCGCAGCCCTGGTACGAGACTTCGCGCGGCGAGTTCTGCGGCGAGTTTGTCGACCAGGGCACCGAGAACCGCAAGAACCTGCCGGACCTGCGCAACGGCATCACGGCGAATTCCCCGCTCGGCACGATTTCCCCCGAGCAGCGCCGGGCGGCGCCCGCCGAACCGGGCCTGCGGCGTGAAACCCACCGGGTGATGGCCGAATGGCGGCAGGGCATCGGCGACTGGTCGACACTGCTGCTGGCCTCGTACAGCGAGGACGAGTTCGACAATGTGATCGATCTCGACATCCAGGAGGTGCGCGCCGTGTGGGGCCTGTTCGCCACCCAGATCCTGGACAGTATCGAGGACTACGAGCTGGAATTCCTGGTGTCGTCGCCGGCCGATCGCCGGCTGCGAGGCCGACTGGGCGTGTACTACTACGACCGGGACGAGACCCGCATCGAACGCAGCTTCACCGGCCCCGCCCCGGTGTTCGGCGTGGAGCCCGGCGCCGGCTTCGGCGATCCGCGCCGGGTGACCATCGAGAACCTGTCGGTGTTCGGCGCGGTCGGGTGGGATTTCGCCGATCAATGGACGCTCGATATCGAGGGCCGCTGGTCGCGCGATGACAAGAGCATTACCAGCGGGCAACGCTCGATCATCGACAACAGCAGCCTGCCGGTGAGTACGTCACTGGATTTCGATAACTTTACGCCGCGCTTCACGCTCAACTATCGAGCCACCGACGAGGTGTTGCTATACGGGCTGATCGCCAAGGGCAACAAGCCGGGAGATTTCAACAAAGACCTGTTCCGCTCCGACATACCTGCCGAGTACACGGCCTTCCAGGTAAATTGCCAGATCGGCGATGTGTTGAACGTGCCCGGCATCCCGCCGACCACCTGCACCCAGCAGCACAAGGACGACCTCACCGTAAAGGAAGAGGAACAGTGGACGTATGAACTGGGCATCAAGTCGACCTGGTTCGACCAGACGCTCACGGCCAACCTGGCGGCGTTTTATATCGACTGGGACAACCAGGCGCTGACGGAACTCGCCGACACCCCGCAATCGTCCGGAACCATCATCGGCCTGCAGGTGCTGCGCAACGCCGGCAAGTCGGAGGTAATTGGCCTCGAACTCGAAACGCTGTGGGTCGCGAACGACCGGCTGTCGCTGTTTCTGAACTACGGCCTCGCCGACGGCGAGTTCAAACAGGGTGCGCTGCCAAATTTCGCCGCGACCACTGGCACCGACGGCAACATCGCCGGCAAACAGATTCCCGATACGCCCAAGCACTCGTTAGTGACCGGTTTCGAAACCCGCGCCCCGATGAGCACCGGTATCGAGGGCTTCCTGCGCGGCGACCTGCTGTACGAATCGAAGCGCTACAACAAGGCCTCCAACCTGAACTGGGTGGGCGACCGCAAGATCGTCAACCTGCGGGCCGGGCTGGAGGCAGGCACGTGGACGCTCATGGCCTACGTGCGGAACCTCCTGGACGACGACACCCCGATTGCCGCGTTCAATTTCAACAACTACGCCATCAACCCGATTACCACGACGCCCACCGCGGACAACGATGGCGCCTACCCGCGCCTGTATTCAGTGATTCCGCAGCGGCAGCGCGACTACGGCGTGGAATTCATGTACCGGTTCGGGCGCTGACCAGTGATGCGAGTCTACTGCTTCTCGAACCGGATGCCGCGGGCCCGGTCGACTGACAACTCGAACCCGCGCACTCTGCCGGAAGCTCGGCGATCGAATCGCAGTGTCAAATCACGCATGGCAGACCCGATGAACCGATCCTGGTCGACGGGCATGAGTACGATGTCTTCGCCGCGCAAGCGCTGGACCACAAGGCCGTCGCCGTTACGGACAATCGTGTAAGTGGTACCAAGCTCCTGGCTGAAATAGGCGCCCGGATAGGCGCGCGCCTGGGTGGTGGTTAGCTTCAGGGGCGCGAGGCGGCGGCCTGCACGCGCTAGCCCGGGAACCTGCAGCTCGACGGCGTTGATGCTGCGCTCCGAGTCCGGTGTGAACGTCAGACGTACGCCCGCTTCGGTGGTCGCGAATGTGTGCGGACCGGCGGGAAACATCTCGCGAGGTGTCGAGCCACCAAGCAGAAAGATCAGTCGGCCGTCGACCTCACGAACGTCCAGCAGCAATGTGGGTCCCATGGCATACAAGCCCGTGTAAGTCTCGAGTGGGAGCAGGACCTCTACCTCCGCAACGCCCGCGGCCGGCGGGGCCATCGTGAAAAGATCTGCCAGGATCAGATCCGCAATGTCGCGAGCCAGCACATTGGCACGCACGGTATTCACATTACCGAGAATGACGATTGATACATGCTCATCGACAAACGTGAGCAAGTGGCTGCGGTAGCCCGCGCTTGCCCCGCCGTGGTGGACCACGGGTAAGCCGCGGTAGCGACCGACAAACAGACCCATGCCATAGCCGGTCGGCATGCCGCCGGGTAGGGTTCCCTGCTCACTGAGGCGCGCCAGCATACTCTGCCCGTCAAGCTCGGCGGTTCTCAGATGCTCTGCCCAGCGGACAAGATCAGCGACAGTCGTCACCAGGTTGCCGCCGCCCACCAGATCGCTACTGAGAATGTCCTTGGCGAAGCCTTTATCGCGGCCGCGCGAGCGATAGGAGGCAGCGCTGCCAGGTAAAACGCGCGTATGGTCCTGATAGAAATAGGTGGCCGTCATACCGATTGGTAAGAACAGGTTCTTGTGCACCCAATCGGGAAAGGGTTGCCCGCTGACTCTCGCCACCACCTCAGCGAGCAGAATGTAGCCACTGTTTGAGTAACCAAAGGACATGCCCGGTTCGAAGTTCAGTGCTTCCTGCGCGTTCAGCAAACGCATTGCCTGGGTTTGCGTGCGGGTATCTGCCGGCATCCACCCGGCCAGATCGGTCAACGCCCAAATATCGCGCAGGCCGCTGGTATGGTTAAGCAGCTGGCGCAGGGTGATTCGACTGGCAATCTTCGTCAGTTCGGGAATATAGCGACGGATCTTGTGATCAAGAGACAGGCGACCGTCGGCCTCGAGCATCAGGATCGCCGCCGCCGTGAACTGCTTGGCTATCGAGCCCGCGTTGAAGGCTGTTTGCGGCCTGATAGGGATGCCAAATTCGAGATTCGCCAGCCCAAACCCGCCCGTGTAGAGCATCTGGCCATTCCTGGCCACTGCAACAGCTGCACCGGGCGAATCAGGCCGATCCCAATACGCAAATACTCGAGCAATTTGATGATCGCGGGTGTTTTCCGGGGCCGCTGCAATCCCGGTCAGCGGGGCAAGTACCAGCGCGCCAAATAGTAAGTAGGTGAGGCAGGCAAGATTGGCCATGGTATGTCTGGCGCCATCATTAGCGCGGCTGGATCGATCCGCGCCACTCCAGGCCGCCGAGTCGTAAGTACTTTATCTTATTGGATTTTCGCGGGAATTATGTGAAAAAGGGGAGTTCCTATACTTACAACAATGGGGTGGGTGTCATGAGCAAAAAAATCAACCTGTTCATCGGAACTCTGCTCGCACTGACGTTCGGCACCTCTGCCGCGTTCGCAGATCCGATTGAAACCTATATCGCTTTCAACGTCCGCAGCCCGGCGGCGGTGGTCGGGGCGCTCGATAGTTTGTTCAACAGCGAGGCCGGGAAAGGTTCAAAAGTCTTCCTCGTCCGCGCGATATTCGACGGCGACGATCCCGCCACGCATTTCCTCGTGTCCGACTACGACAGTTTCGCCGATTACGACAAAATGACGGCAAGTCGGGTTCGCTCGGGCGGCTGGGGCAATGCAATGGCCGCGGTGAATGCGGCCGCGGATCCCATTCGCAGCGGTATCGGCGTCATCCGCGCTGACTATGGTGAAGGGTGGCCGGAGCGGGATAACTACGTCATGGTCTATTCGCTCAATGTGACTAATGCCGCCAAGTATGCGAAGGCCTTCGATAAGCTGGCAAACTCGGATATTGGCAAGCAGGCACCGGGCGTTACGCGATTGATGGAAAACCGGTCAGCAGGCGCCGCGCCGACACATTACGTGATTATGTCAGCGCCAACCTTCGCAGGGTTGAATGAGCATCTGGAGGCGATGTTTGCGAGTAAGGCATACGAGGACTTCAGCGACGATGTCTCCGACATTCGTACCATCGTTGGCACCGCAAGCTACCGGAAGGTCAAGGTTTGGGACACCAAGTAGACTGCCGGTTCTGAATCTTCGAAGCTCCGAAAAGGGTCGGGAACCCGTCACGGGTCCCGCCCCTTTTCTTTAGGGAGAAACTAATAGATGAATGACCGGCACCAATGGAGCGCTAACGATATTCCCGATCAGCAAGGCCGGGTCGTGGTGGTGACCGGCGCCACCAGCGGCATCGGGAAGGAAGCCGCGCGGGTTCTGGCGGGCAAGCACGCCACGGTGATCATCGCGGCGCGTAATGTACCGAAAGCCGAAGCCGTCGCCGATGAGATCCGGCAGGAATTTCCGGAGGCGGATGTGGCGGTGCGCGAGCTTGACCTGACAGAGCTAGCCTCGGTGAAGACCTTCGCCGACGGCATGCTGCAAGATTATCAAAAGCTCGACGTACTCATTAACAATGCCGGCATCATGATGTGCCCCTATTCGAAGACCGCCGATGGTTTCGAAATGCAGATGGGCACGAACCATCTGGGCCACTTTGCCCTCACCGGTTGGCTGCTGCCGCTTTTGAAACAGACCCCGGGCTCGCGGATCGTGGTTGTGTCGAGCATTTCGCACAAGTCGGGCGGCATCGACCTGGCGGACCTGAACTGGGAATCCCGCAAATACGACACCATGCGCGCCTATGGCGACAGCAAGCTCGCCAATCTCTATTTCACCTACGAGCTCGTGCGCAAGTTGAAGGACAGCGGCGACAACCCGCTGGTCACGGCCGCCCATCCGGGCATTACCGCCACCGAATTGACGCGCCACGCCCGGTGGATGGATTTCCTGGGCAAGTTCATGGCCCAGAAGCCGAAACGGGGCGCGCTGCCGACGCTGCGCGCCGGTTTCGATCCCGATGCGCAGCCGGCAGACTACTTTGGCCCGTCCGGCTTCATGGAGATCCAAGGGCAGCCGGTGAAGGTCGAGTCGAGTGACCGGTCACACGATGCGCAGGCCGCCGCGGCGCTGTGGAAGAGATCCGAAGAACTGACCGGCATTGTCTTCTGACGAACTGACCCTGCAATAATCTCGCCCCTATGCGACGCATCCTGAAAAATCTCGTCGCGCTGGTGGCGCTTGCCATGCTGGTTATTGCCGGGGTGCTGGTGTACGTCTACGGCGTGCTGCCGCGCCAGCAGCCGGCGCCGGATTTCCGGGTGGAGGTCACGCCCGAGCTGCTGGAGCGCGGCGACTATCTGGTCAACCACGTCCTGCTGTGCAATGACTGCCACTCGGAGCGCGACTGGACGTTGTACAGCGGCCCGGCCAAGCCGCCGCTGGGAGCCGGCCGACCGTGCCTGGTCAAAGAGAGCAAGGCGGTGGGCATTAACTTCGGCACACCCGGGTTCCCGGGGCGGCTCTGCATTCGCAACATCACGCCGGACGTCGAGACCGGCATCGGCGCGTGGACCGACGGCGAGATCCTGCGCGCCATGCGCGAGGGGATCAGCCGCGACGGCGAGGCGTTGTTCCCGATCATGCCGTGGTTCATGTACCAGGAGATGTCGGACGAGGATGCCGCGGCTGTCATTGCTTACCTGCGTGCGCAGCCGCCGGTGAGGTCATTCCGCCCGGACCGCCAGCTCGACTTTCCGCTGAACATCATCTACCGGTTTTATCCCCGGACGGTGGACATGCCGGTACGCGCACCCCCGCGCAGCGACACGGTTGCCTACGGCCGCTACCTGGGCGAGATCGCGCGCTGCGAGTTTTGCCACACCGCGCGTGTTCGCGGTCGCGTCGATCCGCTGCCGGACCGGCTGTACTCCGGCGGCGTGCCGTTCACGATGGGCACGCGCACGCAGTACTCCATGAACCTGACACCGCACCCGACCGGCCTCGGCAACTGGACGAAAGAAATGTTCATCGCGCGCTTCCGGGTGCACACCGAACCGTTCCCGGTCACCGAGGAACAAAACTCCGAGATGGACTGGGTAGCGTTTTCCGGCATGACCGACGCCGACCTGGGCGCGATCTGGGATTACCTGGCCACGCTGCCGCCGCTGGAATCGAAGCTGCTCGATCGCGCCGACTGACGCATTCAACCCAGCGCGGCCATCTCCGTTTCGTTCAAGCGCATAGCGGCCGCGGCGACATTCTCTTCGAGGTGGTCGACGGACGTCGTGCCCGGAATTGGCAGCATTGCGTCGGAACGCGTCATGAGCCAGGCGAGTGCGGCCTGGTATTTGCTGATGCCACGCTGCCCGGCAATTTCCTGGAGCTTCGTCAGCGCGTCAGACTCCTTCGTTCGCGTGCCCAGCGGGCCCCAGGGAATGAACGCAATGCCATCTTGTTCACACGCGGCGAGCACCGGATCAGATTCGCGAATCGCCACGTTGTAACGGTTCTGCACCGAGACGACATCGATCAGGCCCTGCGCCAGTCGCAATTGCTCGAGCGTGAAGTTCGACACGCCGATGTGTTGGATCTTGCCCTCTTCCTTGAGTCGCGCAAGTTCGCCCAGCGTGTCTTCGAGCGGCACTTTTCGATCCGGCACGTGGAGCTGGTAAACATGGTGCGTCTCCAGCCGCAGGCGCTTCAGGCTCGCCTCGCAGGCCGCGCGCAGATGTTCCGGGCGACCGTCGGGTGTCCACTGGCCGGGACCCGGGCGCGTGAACCCGCCCTTCGTCGCAACCACCAGGTCATCCGGATAGGGATACAACGCCGCGGCAATGATTTCCTCATTGGTATTCGGCCCATAGGCATCGGACGTATCGATGAAATTCACGCCCAGCTCAACGGCGCGCCGGAGGACCGCCTTCGCACCTGCCGGATCCTCGGTCGGACCCCAAATGCCTTCACCAGTCAGCCACATCGCGCCGTAGCCCATACGACGCACGGTGAAATCGCCGACTTTGATGATGCCGCCCGCGGCCGCCGGTACTTTGGCGTGAGCGCCGGCGTGCGTTGAGCTCGCGTTCAGCACGCTGGTGGTGGCGAGGGTCGCGCCAGTGGCTTGAATGAATGTGCGGCGCGACAGCCGCGGCGTGATTGCAGTCGTGCGTTTCATGACGCAGCTCCTCGTTGTTGGTGGCCTATTGTAGTTCAGCGAGCACGGTTTCGATGG
The DNA here is from genome assembly GCA_030066665.1 of Gammaproteobacteria bacterium. Lineage (GTDB taxonomy): Bacteria > Pseudomonadota > Gammaproteobacteria > Steroidobacterales > J054. Next base: position 4,854 of record JASJBD010000048.1, on the reverse strand, counting down.
TCTGCACAATCTTCTGGGTCTTGCCAGCATCCAGCGCATCGCGATGCGGCGGGCCAAAGTCGCCGGCATCGTTGTCGAAGTACTCGCCAGAGGCATGCGCGAATTCGTCGTCCAACGACGCGCGACAGAGTATGTCAGCACCAATGCTGATGTCGCTGCCGGCCACACCAAACGCCTGTTTGACCATTTTGCTGGCCAGCAGTGACCCGGGATTCACGGCAACGATCATGGGGCCGCTCTTGAGCGACTGCGCCAGGTGGCGGGACCACGCGGTAATCGCGAGCTTGCTTTGCGCATAGGCGGCGTGGTCGGACAGGCTTTTTTCCCCGCGCAGCGCTTTCAGATTGACCGGCGACTGTGCCGCAGACGATACATTCACCACTCGGCCGGTCTTGCCGAGCAGCCGCAGCAGTCGCTGAGTCAAAACGTAGGGCGCCAACGTGTTGACGACAAACCGCACGTCCAGCCCATCCGCCGTGATCGGATCGCGCGCGTTGTAGACACCGGCGTTGTTGATCAGCACATCGAGCTTCTTGTGCTTCTCGGCCACCGCGGTGGCGAGTGACTCAACCTCGGCGATGCGGGAGAGATCCGCCACGTAGCTTTCGACTTTGCCTGTACCCGGCAAGGCCGCCAGCGTCGTTTCGGTGGCATCCAGTTTTTTCCGGTTGCGCCCGTGCAGTAGCACGTAGTGACCCAACTCGACCAGCTGCTCGGCCGTGGCCAGGCCGATCCCGTCCGTCGCACCGGTCACCAGGATGGTTTTTTGCATGTCGGATTCCTTCACCAAGAACCGACATAATAGCGGCGTCTCCATCGGAATTTGGCGGATCCATGGCAACCCCCACGATGTCGATCATTCTTTTCCTAATCGCGTCCGTGCTGGGCGCGCTCGGCCAATACCTGTACAAGTCGGGCGCAGAATCCGCGGGTGGCTCCATCGCGAGCTACCTGGTTAATCCGCGCCTGCTGGCAGGCGCTGTCTGCTATATCGCGGTAATGGTGCTCTTCGTCGCGGCATTCAAAAGAGGTGGCGCGCTCAGCGTCCTGTACCCGGTCTATGCAACGACGTTTATTTGGGCCGCCTTGCTCGGTCTCTTTTTCTACGGAACACCGATCAAACCTATTAATATCGCCGGCATGGGTTGCCTCGTGCTGGGAATGTACCTGATGGGGCGATAGCGAGATGTCGATCAGCGCCGCGCTCAGTAGTCAGATCTTCCTTACCTATCTGGCCATCATCGGCGGGATCCTGATAGTTGCGGGTTTGACCCTCGCAATCCTCTCGACCTCCGGCAAGGACGTCGCGTCGATTCGTCGTACTTATCGCGGCTGGCTCATCATGATTCCGATCGTCCTTGGCATGATCTTTCTGGGCCGAGTGGCCACCATCGTCGGCGTCACGGTGCTGGCCATTTTCGGCTTCAAGGAGTTTGCGAGGGCAACGGGCCTGTACGACGATTGGTGGTTGACCGGCACGGTCTACCTGGCGATTGCCGCCCTGGGAGTCCTGGCAATCGTGCCCGATCCACAGAGCGGCGAACCGGGATGGTATGGGCTATTCATGGCTTTGCCGGTCTATGTCGTCGCAACCATTCTGTTCGTGCCGATCGCGCGAAACCGCACCGAAGGTCAGCTCCGCGCGGTCGCCCTGGCCATTGTCGGGTTCATCTATTTCGGCTGGATGTTCAGTCACCTGGGATTTCTCGCCAATTCACCGCATCCCTACGGCTACCTGCTGTTTCTGATCGTCGCCGTGGAGATCAACGACATCGCCGCATTCACCTTCGGGAAACTCTTTGGGCGACGGAAGCTGCGCGAAGCAATCAGTCCGAACAAGACCATTGCCGGCTCGCTCGGCGCCATCGGCGTCTCGCTCACGATGCCGTGGCTTCTATCCTTTTCTTTTGAGCACTTCGAGCCACTGCAGTTCATCCTGGCGGGGCTCATCGTCGGCATCGGCGGTCAAATCGGCGACCTGGCTATCAGCTTCATCAAGCGGGACATCGGTATCAAGGACATGGGCGCCCTGATTACCGGACATGGCGGTATTCTCGATCGCGTGGACAGCATGATTTTTGTCGCACCACTTTTTTTTCACATGGTGCGGTGGTTCCACGGGCTGCGTTAGTCGGCAGAGTCCTATGAGCGAATGGGAGTACCATCCGCCCCCCGACATCGATGCCACGATGGCGGAGGCGCTGCGCAGTTTTCCGCGACAGCCGGATATGCTGATCTACGCTTTGCGCTCCGGTCTGGCGCTGTCGCTGCGCGGCTGGCTGCGTCTTTACCATCGGTTGCGAATCGAAGGACGCGAGAACCTGCCGGAGAACCGCTCTTTCGTCCTGGTCTGCAACCACACCAGCCACCTCGATACCCTCTGCCTGCTGTCGTCGGTGCCCCTGCGCAAGATCCACCGCACATTCCCCGCCGCCGCCGCAGACTACTTTTTCTCCAGCGCGCCACGGACGGTCGTTTCAGCCATTCTCGTTAACGCGCTGCCCTTCGAACGGCAAGCGAAGGGCGCAGAAAGTCTCACGGTGTGCTCGGAGCTACTCGCAAACGAGGGCAACATCTTGATCATCTTTCCGGAAGGCACGCGCACCACGACCGGCGAGCTGGGTCGCTTTCGGTCCGGGATCGGTCGCCTCGTCGTTGGTAGTGATTTACCAGTGCTCCCCTGCCACCTGGCCGGCGGGTGGAAGGCCTGGCCGAAGGGAAAATTCTTCCCGCGTCCGTATCGCCTTGTGCTGCGCATCGGTTCGCCGCGAACCTATGCACATCTCGCCAAGACCTCTGAATCTGTGGTCGAAATCTGTCACGACCTGCAGGAGAGTGTGGCCGCACTGGGGAGGCTGGACGCGTGACGATCTACGATCTGAAGCCCGCCTTCCAGAATCTGCTGCGGCCACTCTGCAATTCCCTGGCGCAGGCCGGTGTCACGGCGAATCAGGTCACCATCGCAGCCGCGGGCATGTCCGTGATTGTCGGTCTGCTGTTCGCGCTGTTTCCCACCGCGCGATGGGCGGCGCTCCTGGTTCCCATCGTGCTCTTCGTCCGCATGGCACTGAACGCCATCGACGGCATGCTCGCCAGAGAGCACGCGATGAAAAGCGATCTCGGCGGCATTCTTAACGAGCTGGGCGACGTTGTCTCGGACGCGGCGCTCTATCTGCCGTTCGCACTCGTGCCTGGAATCGCAGGGTGGCTGGTGGTGATCGTCGTTATCTTGTCCGCGTTAACCGAGATGGCGGGCGTCGTCGCCGTGCAGATCGGCGCCGGTCGCCAGTATGACGGCCCCATGGGAAAGAGCGACCGGGCGTTCGTGTTCGGGCTGCTGGGTTTGCTGCTGGCGTTCGGGCTAACGCCGCAATGGTGGTGGGCTGACATCGGGCTCGGGGTGGTCGCCGGGCTGGCCGCGCTCACGGTTTACAACCGCTCGGCGCGTGCGCTCAAGGAGCTGGGCCGGGAGGCGAATCATGAGGATCGGCAAGGCTAACGCACTCGCCTCGTTGTGGGGCTTTGCCGAAGCGACGCTCTTCTTCATCGTTCCCGACGTCCTCGTCAGCTGGGTTGCGTTGCGCAGTCTCAAGCGCGGGCTTATTGCGTGTTTTTTTGCGCTGGCGGGGGCGTTGATCGGCGGCGTGGCGATGTGGGTGTGGGGACGTGCCGACCCTGACACCGCTCGCGCCATCTTCGAATCGCTGCCTGCCCTGGACGCCACCACGATCGCGACCGTCCGGCAGCAACTAATGGACTCGGGAATTACCGCGCTCTTCCTTGGGCCAACAGGTGGGACACCCTACAAGATCTACGCCGTGGAAGCCGCGGACCTGGGCTTCGGGCTCGCGACCTTCCTCGCGGTGAGCATTCCCGCCCGGCTGGCTCGCTTTGTGTTGGTCACGATTGTGGTCGGCGTCCTGAGCTGGTCACTCCGCGAGCGCATCTCATTGCGCGCGCGGCAGGCAATACACGTGACGTGCTGGTTCGTGTTCTACGCGTGGTTCTTTGCGGCAATGGCCACCTAGTGCCGGTCACTCCAAAATATGTTCTCGGCCAGAGAAACCTATTTCTGAATGGCCGGCACCACCTTGGGACGGGTGAACCAGGCCATGACCATCACGGCCAGGATCCAACTGAAGCCGTCGGAGAAAATCATCATCAGCTGGTAGCCCGGTGGGAAGTCAGACCAGATGATGTCCGCGAACCGTGGGTACGCGGTGTAAGCAATACCGAAGGTCGAACCGATCGCAACGTGACTCCAGTAATTGGTGGTATGGCGATTCAATAGCAGCATTGCCGCGCCGATCAAAAGGCCAATCACAATGCTGTTGAACGTGCCAATGAGAATTTTCACCGGCGAGGTTTCCGGTGTGCCGTCGCGGGTGAAGTAAATCGTAGCGACAGGGCCTTCATTGCGCATTTTCTTGCGCACCTCGTCGCCGCTGAAGCGGCCGGGCAATATGTAGGTGCCGGTCTCCGACAAATGCTCACGCAGCGCCTCGCCCGCGGCAATGTCATCTGCCGTCTGCGACATCGTGTAATACGGAATTGGCAGCACAACGTAGAAAAGCGTGCTCCACGCCCACAGTACCGCGGCAACGCACAGCGCGCCGAGAAAGAATCGTGTCACTCGAATTTTCTCCGTCATAACGAATCTTGAAAGACGCCCTGCGTCAAATCCATTTCAGCGCCTGTTGAATAATCGTCGTCGCATTGCTCTGCGCACACTGGCCATGCGCAATCAGCAGTCGTTCGGGCTGCCAGCCCAGCACTTTGGCGCGCGCGGCCCGCGCGGGCGCGCGTTTCAGGAAGCTGGCGCGCCATTCCCGCGGCGTGCTGCCATGTTCCCCG